>NZ_JACYUK010000006.1:0-424763 GCF_014841725.1 Pseudomonas sp. CFBP 8758
GCCGATGACCGCCCGAAAAGAGGAACCGCAATCCCCGTAGGAGCGGTCCGTGGCCGCGAAGGGCGCGCTGCGGTGTGGCGGGTGCACTACGGGTTCAACAGCGGCTCAGCAGGGTCGTTGCCAGGCGTTTGGCCTGCGCCGCGACGTCGGTCACAGCGGTACTCTCCCACCACATCCCCCGCAACGGCGGGCCCATGGCGAACAGTCGCTCGGCGACCAGCCCTTGGGCGTCCACGACAGCACCATCGACGTCAGCCTCTATGCCCAGGGCCAAGGGCCCCGGCCGGATCAAGCCACGCGCCAGAAGCTGGCGCGGCAACGGCTTGTCGACCCGCCGCCAGTCATATTCGATACCACTGGAATTGATCAACGCATCCCCGTGCAGCTGCACCGAGGCAGATTCGCCCCGCCGGCGGATGGTCAGGGTCGTGCCGTCGGCGCGCTGATAGCTGGCCGCCTGAAGGGTCAGCCGCCCCTCGCGTATCAGCCTCTGCACCAGCGCGTCGCTGGGCGGCGGTGACCGATGGTGGTGGCTTTCCCACCAGGGCCGTACATGGCGTACGAACTGGCGTTTCTGGCGTTCGCTGGCCTGGCTCCAGAGCCGGGCGATATGCGCACGCACGGTGTCCAGCGGCGCCTGCCAGTCGACACCTTCCTGCAGCGCCTGGCGGCATTGCTTGCGCACCTCGGCCATGAGCTGGCGCGGGCTGCGCACATCGTCGGCCGCTGCCAGGAAATCCGGCCAGCTCGGCGGCTGGCGACGAACATGAGGCCACAGACCGTGCCGCGAAATCACCGTGATCGGCCCGCGATGGCCGGCCTGGTCGAGCGAGACCACGGCATCGACCATGGTCAGTCCCGAGCCGATGATCAACACCCGGGCCTGACGGTCGAGGCCACGCATGGCCTGCACGTCCCACGGGTCGACCGCCCCAGCGTTCAGCCCACCCGGCGCTTTCAAGGCGGTGCGCGCGGCGGGAAACATGCCCGTGGCCAGCACCGCCTGCCGCCCGTACAACACTTGGCCGTTGTCCAGGGTGATCTCGACCTGCTCGGCATGGGTCTGTAGATCGATCGCCTGCGCGCGCACATGCTCTGCCGTGGCCCCGTACCGGGCACCCGCTGCACGTGCCTCGGCCAGGCGTTGCTGGGCATAGAGCCCGAAGATGCCGCGCGGCGGGAACAGCTCCGCCACCGGCAGCGACTGCTCGGCCGACTGCGGCCACCCGCCGTCGTCGATGAACCGGGTCAGCCATTCGGTCAGGTCGTCGGCGTTGTCGGGGTCGACGCTCATGCGCGCCGCATTGCCATTGAGGGTGTGCCCCAACTCGGTGGCACTGTAAGCCTCACCTCGGCCGAGCTCGGGGCGCGGCTCGATGATGACGATCCGCCGTGCGTGAGATTGCCTGAGCAACTGCACCGCCAGCAGGGTCCCGCTCAAGCCGCCACCGATGATCACTACATCGGCGTGCCTGGATACAACATCGGTCATGGGTAAGTTCTCAAGGACGATGGCGCCGATCATACGTCATGCAAGGCACCCGGCCGCTGCGACGCCGCCACGATGCCCCGGCAAGCGGCCAGATCGAGATCGTGCAGCGCTGCGGGCCGGGCAAAGTAATAGCCCTGGGCCTGGGAAGCACCCATCTCGCGCAACAACTGCAGGGTGGCAAGGTCCTCCACCCCTTCGGCGACGACCGTCAGCCCGAGCGATTCGGCCATGCGCACGATGGCACGGACGATCGCCCGGCTGCGCGCGCTGCTGGTCAATTCGAGAATGAACGACTTGTCGATCTTCAACCCGTTGAATTGGTATTGGTGAACGTAGCTGAGCGATGAAAAACCGGCTCCGAAATCATCGAGCACCACGCTCATGCCGTGCTCGGCCAGCTGCTGCATGGTCCGCTGCGCCATGGCCGGCTCGGCCACCAGCGCGCCCTCGGTGAGTTCCAGGCAGATTCGCGAGGCCGCTACGTGATGCCGCGCGAGCACCGCCAGCACTTCGTCGGCGAACCCGCTGCGGGTAATGCTGTAGCTGGAGCAGTTCACGTGCACCGGCGGCCAGTCTGCGTGCGCCGGCTGGGCGAGAATTTCCGCTACGCAGGTCAGCATGTAGAGGTCGAGGCGGCCGATCAGCCGCAGGCCTTCGAGCGCGGGCAGGAAATGCCCGGGGGCGATGATGCGTCCGTCCGGCTGGTGCCAGCGGATCAAGGCCTCCAGCGCCCGCACCTCGCCGGTCTGTACGTCGACGATGGGCTGGAAATAGGGCAGCAGTTCGTCGCTGCGCTTGAGCGCATTGCGCAACGCGCCCTCCTGTTCGACCTGGTCGGAGACTTCGCGGCGCAATGCCTGGTTGAACACTGCGTAGCTGTCGCGACCGGCATTCTTGACCCGGTACATCGCCTTGTCGGCGTCACGCAGCAAGTCGGCCGTCTCGCTGTGGAACTGGCTGTCGGCGCCGACGATGCCGATGCTGCACGAGGAAAACACCTCGTGGGCATTGATGAAAAAGGGCCGATCGAACGCCACCAGAATGCGCTCGGCAATTTCCACGGCAGCTTCCAGGTTCGAATCCGGCGCCAGCACGGCGAACTCGTCGCCACCCAGGCGGGCCAGCAGGTCATCTTCACGCAGGCAACTGCGCAGGCGCGCACCGGCTTCCCTGAGCAACTGGTCGCCGAAGTGATGACCAAAACTGTCGTTGACCATCTTGAAACGGTCCAGGTCGATGAACATCACCACCAGTTCACGGCCATCTGAGCAGTATTGGTCCCAGGCCTGGGCCAGACGCTGCTGCAGGTGAATGCGATTGGGCAGCCCGGTCAGTGCGTCGTGGGCGTTTTCGTACTGCAGTTTGGCGTTGGCATGGTCAAGCTCGCGCGTTCGACTCTGCACCCGCGCTTCCAGCCGCAGGTTGGCTTCGTAGATGGCTTCGGCAGCGCTGCGACGCGACAGCGCGGTGTCGATGTGGCGCGAGACGAAGGTCAGCAGGTCCTGGTCGCGCAGGGTGTAGTGCACGTCACTGGCGTAGCTCTGCACCACCAGTACGCCGCGCACGCGATCATCGTCGAACAGCGGAACACCGAGCCAGGATTGCGAGCGGACCAGCTCGCGGCTGTCTTCGATTTCACCCTGGATCATCAGACGCGTCGCGGCGTCGAAGTCGATCAGGCAGGCACAGCGCTGGCGAATCACGTACTCGGTCAGGCCACGCCGCCCCCGGCGCGGCTGCGGGCGGCCGGTGAGCTGCTCATCGACATAGTAAGGAAAGCTGACTTCGCCGCTTTCGCCGTCGAAGATCGCAATGTAGAAGTTGCGTGCATACAGGAGGTCGCCGACGATCACGTGCAGGCTGTGATAGAGGCCGTCGATTTCGCCTGGCTTGCTCGACAGCTCGGCGATCTGGAACAGCGCGACCTGCAGGTGCTCTGCGCGCTTGCGCTCGGAGACTTCCAGACGCAGCGCGGCGTTGAGCTGGGATAATTCCTGGGTACGCCGCGACACCGTTTCTTCCAGGTCGGCACGATGCAGAATCCGATCCAGAGCCATGGCAACGTGCCGGGCGACCACCAGGAACAGGGCACGGTCTTCCGCACTGTAGGCCCGCTCCACGTCGTAGACCTGCATGGCGATCATGCCGAACACTTCATCGCGGGCGTTCTTGAGCGGCGAACCCATCCAGAATTCGGGGATGTGCCCCACGCAGTGGAAACGCCCCTGCCGCCCTGCCAGGGCGATACCCTTGGCGTCGATCAGCAGGGGCTGGCCGCTGGTCAATACCTGGCCGGTCAGCGACAGATGTTCGGGGGTCAGGTACTCGTAGTTTTCCGCTTCCAGCGCTTCGACGTCGATGACGTCCACGTAGTAGGGGTAGGTGATCTTGCCGCTTTGCGCATCGTAGAGCGCCAGGTAGAAGTTCTCTGCATCGATCAGGCTCGCCAGGAGCTTGTGTACACCCACCAGGAAAATCCCGCGGTCGCGGGTCGAGCTGGCCAGGTAGGTGATTTCGTAAAGTACGCGTTGAGTGATCTGCGCGCGGGCCAGAGCGTCGGTCTGCACCTGGCGACCGATGGCAGCGGCCAGGTCGGCGAGGGCCCCGTCGTGGGTGACGTGCACAGGGGCCATCAGCCAGCCGAGTACCCCTTCGCCCTGCCCGGTCGGCCACAACTGGAGGCTGCAGCTTTCGCAGAAACGCTGCAGTTCGTGGTTGGCCAGCACCAGGGGCCAGTGTCGCTGCAGGTCGCCCTGGCCTTCGAGATGCAGCTGTTCGCCCGCCCGATACCACGCCCACGCAGTGCTGTGGGGCCATTCACGGGCCTGCTGCAGAATCGCTTCCAGCGATGCTGCCTCGAGCATGGGCGTAGAGCCCTTGCCGAACTCGGCAAAGGTCGGGGAATCGGAACTCATAGACGCTCCATGCCAGAAAACCAACGGCGTACATCTTCGAGCCTATGGCCATCTAATGGCAAGCCCCACGAACGGCCCTGACGTTTACGGCAAACCTTTGTGTCGCAAACCCCTTGTCCCGCCACAAGCGACACAACATCGACGCTCTGTTGTCGGATCTGCAGGAGCGGCCCGTGGCCGCGAACCCGGCGCCGCGGTGTGCCAGGTATACGGTGCCAGCCCTTCGCGGCCGATGACCGCTCCTACGGGAGGGGTAAATGCAATCTCTGTAGGAGCGGCCCGTGGCCGCGAACCCGGCGCCGCGGTGTGCCAGGTATACGGTGCCAGCCCTTCGCGGCCGATGACCGCTCCTACGGGAGGGGTAAATGCAATCTCTGTAGGAGCGGTCCGTGGCCGCGAACCAGGCGCCGCGGTGTCTCAGATACACGGCGGCGATTCTTTCGCGGCCGATGACCGCTCCTACCGGAGGGGGTCGGGTTTACAGGCCACCGCCGACGTCCAGCAGGGCGCCGGTGGTGTAGCTGGCCTGATCGCTCACCAACCACATGATCGCCTGGGCAATCTCATCCGGCTGGCCACCGCGGCCCATGGGCACGGCGCCTTCCTTGCGCGTAACCCGGCCCGGTTCGCCGCACAGGGCATGGAAATCGGTGAAGATCATTCCGGGACGAACCGCATTGACCCGTATGCCCTCGCCGGCCACCTCCTTGGCCAAGCCGATGGTGAAGCTATCGATAGCCCCTTTGGACGCTGCGTAGTCGATGTACTCGTCCGCGGAACCCAGCCGAGCGGCGATCGACGACACGTTGACGATCACCCCACCCTGGCCGCCATGCCGCCGCGACATCCGCCCTACCGCATGCTTGGCGCACAGCATGGGGCCGACTACGTTGGTCGTCATCAACCCGAGCAGGCGCTGCTCGGACATCTCGTCCAATCGCGCCCTGGGGCCGTTGGTGGCCGCGTTGTTGACCAGCGCAGTGACCCGGCCCAACTCGGCATCCACCTGGCTGAACAAACGGAACACGCCATCTTCGCGGCTGACGTCGGCACGCACCGCGATGGCCTGCACGCCCAGCGCCCGCACTTGCTGCAGCACATCCCCGGCCGCTGCGTCGTCACTGCGATAGTTGATGCACACACGATAGCCCTGGCTTGCCGCCAGCAGCGCGGTCGCAGCGCCGATACCTCGGCTGCCACCTGTGATGACAATGACTTTTTCCATGAAATACCTAGCCTCCAAAGACGGATTCAGGCGCGGCTGGCGCTCTTGACCTGCCTGGCCGCCTGAATGTCGTGCATGAAACGCTCGGCCGGAAGCGGATGGCCAAGCAGATAGCCCTGCAGGGAATCACAGCCCAGGCGGGTCAGGAACTGCTGTTGATTGCTGGTTTCCACCCCTTCGGCCACGATCCGCAGGCCCAGCGCCCGACCTAGCGCGACGATCGCCGACACGATGGCGGCATCGTCGCTGTCCTGCTCCAGGTCACGGACGAAACCGCGGTCGATCTTCAACTCGTTGGCCGGCAGCCGCTTGAGGTACATGAGGCTCGAATAACCCGTGCCGAAATCGTCGATGGACAGATCGACACCCATGTCCGAAAGCTGCTGCAGCACGTTCATGCTGGCGTCGGCGTCGCTCATCGCCGTGGTTTCGGTGATTTCCAGGGTCAGGTTGGCCGCGTCGAGCCCGTGCCGATCCAGGGTGCTGGCCACCCCGCGGACCAGGCCGGCATGGCCGAACTGCAGGGCGGAAAGATTGACCGCGATGCGCCAGTGCCCGAAGCCCTGGTCGACCCACTCGCGCATCTGCCGACAGGCCTCGTCGAGCACCCAGCTGCCAATGTCGATGATCAGCCCGGTTTTCTCCGCAAGGTCGATGAAGGCGGCAGGCGCCAGCAGGCCCATTCGCGGGTGCTGCCAACGCAGCAGCGCTTCGGCGCCGATCGGCTCGCCGCTGCGGGCACCGAACTTGGGCTGGTAGAACAGACGCAACTGCTGCTCGGTGACTGCCATGCGCAGTTCCTGCAGCAGCTGCAGTTGCTTGCGGGCATTGGTGTTCATCGAGCTTTCGAAAAAGCTGTAGCCGTTCTTGCCGATGCTCTTGGCGTGGTACATGGCCGCGTCGGCATTCATCAGCAACTCGTTCTGATCGGCGCCGTTGCCTGGGTACAGGGCAATACCGATGCTCGCTGAAATCTGCAATGTGTGCCCTGCCACCTCGAAAGACTGGCCGATGAGATGCACCTGCTGCGCGGCGATACCCTTGGCATAGGCCGGCTCTTCCAGGCTGACGAGCAGGACGAACTCGTCGCCGCCGATCCGCGCCAGGGTGTCCTGGCCATGCAGACCGCCGCGCAGACGCGAGCCCACGGCACGCAGCAACTGGTCGCCCATGTGATGGCCGAAGGCGTCGTTGACGGGCTTGAAGCCATCCAGATCGATGAACATCACCGCCAGGTAGCCGCCGACGGCATCGACCTGGCTGATCGCCTGGCCAATGCGGTCGGCCAGCAGTATGCGGTTGGGCAACCCGGTCAGGTTGTCGTGCAGGGCCAGTTGCGTCAGTTCCTGGTTGGCCAGGGTCAGGGAGTTGGCCAGCGCCGAGGTACGCGACTCCATGCGCGCATCCAGTACCGACGTCAACAGGGTCATGCCCAGCACCGCCAGGGTGGTCACCAGCACCAGGTAGTCGAGGCCGTCGCCGGTCAAGCCGTTCAGGGCCCCGCCGCAGACGCTGCCCGCCGGGAATTCGGCGGCAGCCATGCCGGTGTAGTGCATGCCGACGATGGCGATGCCCATTACCACCGAGGCTCCGGCACGGGCCACGCGTACATTAGGGCGGTTGCGGCGCAGGCGGAAGGCAATCCACAACGCGGCACCGGAAGCCCCTGCGGCAATCGCCAGCGACGCAACGAACAGCACAGGGTCGTAGACGATGCCTGGCTGCATCTGCAGCGCCGCCATGCCGGTGTAGTGCATGCTGCTGATACCGGCGCCCATGATCAGTGCGCCGACGGCCAGTTGCGGCCCCGGCAGCTGCGGCTGGCTGACCAGCCACAGGGCAAAGCCGGAACTGAGCACGGCAATGAGCAGCGAAGCTGCCGTGAGGCTGAGGTCGTAGCCCAACTGGATCGGCAGTTCGAAAGCGAGCATGCCGATGAAATGCATCGACCACACGCCGATGCCCATGGCCAGCGCCCCGCCGCTCATCCACAGGTACACAGCCCGGCCCTGCGCCGTGGCAATACGCCCGACCAGATCAAGCGCGGTGTACGACGCCAGGATGGCAACACACAGCGATACGACGACAAGAGCGGAAGAATAAGTACCAATTAGCATCGATATCTCGACAAGGCCGTGCGGGGTTTCAAAGGGTGACGTGACTCTGCGCAGCCATCCTGTAGCAGCCGCGCAAGCCGCGTCACGAACGCCATGGTGAATCCGACGAAAGGCGCCCACCGTTGACCCGGCTTGCGCCGCTGCCAGGGACGTGCGCGTGGCAAACCCGCTATTGTGCCGGTTCCTGCCAGCCGCCGCCCAGCGCCGCGATCAACTGCACGCTGGCGACCAGCCGGCTTTGCATCAACGTCAATACGCTGCGTTCGTTGCTCAACGCCGTGGCCTGCACGTTGACCACATCAAGATAGCCAATAAGGCCGGCTTTGTATTGGTTGGATGTCAGTCGCAACGACTCCCGCGCAGCCTGCAGCGCCTCGTTGCGCACCGAGGCTTCCTCGTCGAAGACTTTCAACTGGCTCATGTAGTCTTCCACTTCGCGAAAGCCATCGAGCACCGTCTGCCGATACTGCGCGACGGTCTGGTCATAGGCCGCCTCGCTGCGGTCCACTTCGGCCGCACGCTGCCCACCGTCGAACAGGGTCATCGCCAACTGCGGTCCGACCGACCAGAAGCGATTGGGCAACGATACCCAGTTGCTGAAACTGCTGCTGCTGTAGCCGCCCGCCAGACTCAGGGTCAGGTCGGGAAAATAGGCCGTCTTGGCCACGCCTATTTCGGCATTGGCGGCCATCACCGAGCGCTCGGCGGCGGCGATGTCGGGACGGCGCTCAAGCAGTTGCGACGGCAGCGCCAGAGGAATGGCCGGCAACGACGGAATGTCGGTACTGCCGGCCAGGCTGAATTCCGAAGGTGCCATGCCGATCAGCACTGCGATGGCGTTCTCCAACTGCGCCCGCTGCCAGACCAGATCGATCAGGTCGGCCTGGGTCGATTTCAGCTGGGTTTGCGCGAGGAACACCGCATCCTTGCCGGAAATGCCCGCGCGGTACTGATTCTGGGTCAGGTCGAGGGAGCGCTGATACGCCTGGACGGTCGCCTCTAGCAAACGCTTTTGCTCATCGATCACGCGCAACTGCAGGTAGTTCTGTACCAGCTCCGACTGCAGGCTCAGGCGCATCGCCGCCAGATCCGCCAGGCTGGCCTGGGCGCTGGCGCGGTCGGCTTCCAGCCCGCGGCGCAGTTTGCCCCAGATGTCAGCTTCCCAGCTCACGCCCAGCTGCGTGTTGTAGGTGTCGCGGATACCACTGCTGGATTGGCTCAGGCTCGAACCGCTGCTGCCGGTGCCCTGGCTGGAGCGGGTCTTGCCGGCGCTCAGATCGACGGTGGGAAACAGCGCGCCGCGGGTGCTGCGGACCAGCGCCTGGGCCTGCCGGTATTGCGCTTCGTACTGGGCAACGGTCTGGTTGGAACGGTTGAGCCTGACCACCAGCGCATCGAGTTGGCGATCACCGTACAGTTCCCACCAGGCGCCACGCGCCAGGGCATCGCTGGGATTGGCCTGGCGCCAGCCATCGGCCTGTTTGAATGCCACCGGCGTGGCGATGGTCGGGCGTTGGTAGTCCGGGCCCAGGGTGCAGGCACCCAGCATCAGGCTGCACAGCGCCACACTGGCAAGGCGCGAGACGCGCGGAAAAACGGAATCGGTCATAGCGGAGTGTCCAGAGCGGCATCGGTACGCACGCCGCGCCACGCGTTGAAGCGGTGGCGCAGGCGGTCCAGATAGAGGTAGACCACCGGAGTGGTGTAAAGCGTGAGGATCTGGCTGAACACCAGGCCGCCGATGATGGTCAGGCCCAGCGGCCGGCGCATCTCGGCACCGGCGGCGGTGCTGAACATCAATGGCAGTGCGCCGAGAATGGCCGCCATGGTCGTCATCAGGATGGGGCGCAGGCGCAGCAGGCACGCGCGGCGGATCGACTCGGCCGGGCCCAGCCCTTCGTTGCGCTCGAGCTGCAGCGCCAGGTCGATCATCATGATGGCGTTCTTCTTCACCACGCCGATCAACAGAAACAGGCCCAGCAGCGAGATCAGGCTGAACTGGCCACCGGTGAGGTAGATGCTCAAAAGCGCGCCCACCCCCGCCGAGGGCAAGGTCGACAAGATGGTCAGCGGATGGATGTAGCTTTCGTACAGAATGCCGAGCACCAGATAGACCGCGACCAGCGCGCCGAGAATCATGAACGGCTGGCTCTTCTGCGCCGCCGCGAAGGCATCGCCGGTGCCGGCGACCTTGACGATGATGTCTTCGGGCAGGCCGACTCGCACCAGCGCCCGCTCGATCAACGGCGTGGCGACGTCGAGGGTCACCCCGTTGACCAGGTCGAAGGAGATGCTTTCCGAGGCGAACTGCCCTTCATGGCTGACGCTGTCGTCGGCCAGGCTGTTTTCGTAGTGGGCGATGCTCGACAGGGGTACGCGCTTGTTGTCCATGGTGATCACCTGCACCTGCTCCAGGGTGATCGGGTCCTGGGCGTACCTGGGGTTGATTTCCATCACCACCTTGTACTGGTTGAGGCTGTCGTAGATGGTGGAAATCTGCCGCTGGCTGTAGGCGTTGTTGAGCACCGAGGTCACAGTACTCATGTCGATGCCCAGGCGCTTGGCCTTGTCGCGGTCGACGATCAGCGTCACCTGCGCGGCGCCACGCCCTTCGCGCGCATCGATGGCGGTCAGTTCCGGCAGTGCGCGGAAGGCCGCGACGATTTTCGGGTACCAGGTGCGCAAGGCCGACAGATCGCCGCTCTGGATGATGTACGAATACTGCGAGGTGCTCTGCTCGCGTGCGCCGCCGAACTGCAGGTCCTGGTCGGCCATCAGCATCAGGCGGCCGCCGGGCACCTTGGGCAGTTCCTTGCGTAGCCGTTCGATGACCTGCTGCGCGTTGATCTTGCGCACTTCGATCGGCTTCAGGCGGACCAGAATGGTCGCGTTGTTGCTGCCGTTGTTGCCGCCAATGAAACCGGCCACGCTGTCGACCGCAGGGTCGGCGAGCAGCGCGCGGCGATAGGTTTCCATCTTCGGCTGCATGACCGAGAACGACAGGCCGTCGTCGCCACGCACGAAGCCGATCAATTGGCCGGTGTCCTGTTGCGGCATGAAGGTCTTGGGCACCACCACGTAAAGTGCCACGTTGCCGATAATGGTCAGCAACAGGCTGAGCAGGGTCAGCCGACGATGACGCAAGACCCAGCCAAGGCTGCGGTCGTAGCCAGCGACCATGCGCTGATTGATGCGGTTGCTCAGGCGCTGCAAGCGGTTGTCGTGCTCGGGCCGATGCGGCTTCAACCAGCGCGCGCAAAGCATCGGGGTCAGGGTCAGGGAAACGAACAGCGAAACCACGATGGCCACGGCCAGGGTGATGGAGAATTCGCGGAACAGGCTCTCGATGATGCCACCGATGAACAGGATCGAGAGGAACACCGCCACCAGCGAGACGTTCATCGACAGCAGGGTGAAGCCCACTTCCTGCGTGCCCAGGTAGGCGGCGCGCAGCGGCGGCACGCCGTCGTCGATGTGCCGGGAAATATTCTCGAGCACCACGATGGCGTCATCCACCACCAGCCCGGTCGCCAGGATCAGCGCCATCAACGACAGGTTGTTCAGCGAGAAACCCCACAGGTACATGATCGCGAACGTGCCGACCAGCGACACCGGAACGGCCAGGGTGGGAATCAGCGAGGCGCGGAAATTGCCCAGGAACAGGAACACCACCAACACCACCAGCACCACGGCGATGAGCAGGGTCATCTCGGCCTCGTGCAGGGTGGCGGTGATCACCGGCGAGCGGTCCATGGCGATGTTCAATTCGACACTTTCGGGCAACAGCGCTTCCAGGGCCGGCAGCTGTTCCTTGATCTGGCTGACGGTCTGGATGATGTTGGCGCCAGCCTGACGGTTGATCACCAGCAGCACGGCCGAGTTGTCGTTGTAGAAGCCGCTGTTGTAGCGATCTTCCACACCGTCGGTGACCTTGGCCACATCGCTCAGGCGCAGCACCGAGCCGTCCTGGTAGCGAATGATCAGTGGCTTGTAGTCGTCGGCCTTGTCCAACTGGTCGTTGGCCTGCACCTGCCACTGGCGCTCGCCGTCCTCGACGAAACCGATGGGCCGGCGCACGTTGGTGCCGTCGATGGCCGTGCGCACGTCATCGAGCGAGACGTTGTACTGGTTGA
Source organism: Pseudomonas sp. CFBP 8758 (assembly GCF_014841725.1). Lineage (NCBI taxonomy): Bacteria > Pseudomonadati > Pseudomonadota > Gammaproteobacteria > Pseudomonadales > Pseudomonadaceae > Pseudomonas > Pseudomonas sp. CFBP 8758. The sequence goes on from NZ_JACYUK010000006.1 coordinate 11,883, forward strand.
GCAACTGCGGTTCGAGCTCGATGCGCACTGCGGGCAGCGAGCTGCCGCCGATCTGCACCTCCCCTACCCCGGGCACCTGGGACAGGCTCTGCGACAGGATGGTCGAGGCCAGGTCATAGAGCTTGCCCTTCTCCAGCACATTGGAGGTCAGCGACAGGACCATGACCGGGGCTTGCGAGGGGTTGATCTTCTTGTAGGTCGGCATGCTGCGCATACCGCTGGGCAACAGGTTGCGCGAAGCGTTGATCGCCGCCTGCACTTCACGGGCCGCGCCGTTGATGTCGCGGTCGAGGTCGAACTGCAGAATGACCCGCGTCGAGCCCTGGCTTGAGCGGCTGCTCATGGTGGTCACGCCCGGAATCGCCCCGAACGAGCGTTCCAAGGGCGTGGCCACGGTCGAGGCCATGACCTCGGGGCTGGCACCGGACAGGTTGGCGGAAACCACGATCACCGGAAAGTCCATGCTCGGCAGCGGCGACACTGGCAGCAGGCTGAAGCTGACCCCGCCGAGCAGCATGATCGCCACGCTCATCAGAAAGGTCGCCACCGGGCGGCGGATGAAAGGTCCGGACAGGTTCATGATTCAGCCTGTTCCACGGCGGCCGGCTGGCGTCCCCAGCGCCGCCCCAGGCGGTCGAAGTACAGGTAGATGACCGGGGTGGTGAACAGGGTCAGCACCTGGCTCACCAACAGCCCGCCGACCATCACCAGACCCAGCGGCTGACGCAGTTCCGCACCCGAGCCACTGGCGAGCATCAGCGGTACCGCGCCGAACAGCGCGGCCATGGTGGTCATCAGGATCGGCCGGAAACGCAGCAGCGCGGCCTGGTAGATTGCGGTTTCCGGGTCCAGACCCTGATTGCGCTCGGCCTCCAGGGCGAAGTCGATCATCATGATCGCGTTTTTCTTGACGATGCCTATCAGCAGGATGATGCCGATGATGGCGATCATGCCCAGGTCGTTGCCGCTGATGAGCAATGCCAGCAGGGCCCCCACCGCCGCCGAGGGCAGCGTCGACAGAATGGTGATGGGGTGGATGTAGCTCTCGTAGAGCACACCCAGCACGATGTACATGGTGACGATGGCCGCCAGCACCAGCAGCAAGGTGCTCTGCAGCGACGCCTGGAAGGCCTCCGCCGCACCCTGGAACTGGGTCTGCACACCCAACGGCATGCCGATGTCGCGCTGCACCTGTTCAATCACGTCGACCGCCTTGCCCAGGGCCACGCCCTCGGCCAGATTGAACGACATCATCACCGCCGGAAACTGACCGATGTGCGCGATTGCCAGTTGCGCCTGGCGCTGTTCGATGTGCGCCAGGCTCGACAGGCGCACCTGGGTGCCGCTGGTCGCCGTGGTGTCGCTGTCGGCGGTCTGGTTGGTGGTACCGGTGCCGTTGACACTGGCCTTGACGTAGATCTGCTCCAGCGCCTGCGGTCCCAGGGTGCTGGCATCGGTGGCTTGCAGCACCACGCGGTATTGGCTGGACTGGGTATAGATGGTGGAAATCTGCCGTTGGCCGAAGGCGTCGTACAGCGCATCGGTGATATCGGCGACGTCCACTCCGACCCGCTTGGCAGCATCGCGGTCGATCACCAGGTACACCTGCAGGCCTTTGTCCTGCAGGTCGCTGGCGACATCGGTGAGCTCGGGTCGCTGCTTCAGGGCGTCCACCAGGCGTGCGCTCCAGGTGGCGAGCAGGTCGGCATCCGGAGACGACAGGCTGAACTGGTATTGGGTGCGGCTGACCCGGTCTTCGATGGTCAGGTCCTGCACGGGTTGCATGAACAGGCGCATGCCCAGCAGCTTGTCGACCTCCGGTTGCAGGCGCGCAATGATCTGGCTGGCCGTGAGGTCGCGCTCGCCGTGGGGCTTGAGGTTGATCAGCAGCCGGCCACTGTTGAGCGTGGCGTTGTCGCCGTCCACGCCGATGTACGAAGACAGGCTGGAGACGGCTGGATCCTGCAGAATGATCTTGGCCAGAGCTTGCTGCCGCTCGCTCATGGCCTTGAAGGAAATGGATTGCGGGGCCTCGGAAATGCCCTGGATGACCCCGGTATCCTGCACCGGGAAAAAACCCTTGGGGACCACCAGGTACAGCAGCACCGTCAGGCCCAGGGTGGCAACCGCCACCAGCAGGGTCAGCGGCTGGTGGCGCAGCACCCAGCGCAGACCGCCGGCGTAGCGCGCGATCAGCCAGTCGATCCAGGCGCCGCTGGCCTTGTAGAAGCGGCCCTGCTCCTCTTCCTTCGGCTCGCGCTTGAGCAGGCGCGCGCACATCATCGGCGTCAGGGTCAGCGAGACCACCAGAGAAATGAGGATGGCTACCGCCAGGGTGATGGCGAACTCGCGGAACAGGCGCCCGACCACGTCGGCCATGAACAGCAACGGGATCAGCACCGCGATCAACGAGAACGTCAGCGACAGCAGGGTGAAGCTGATCTGCCGCGCGCCCTTGAGCGCAGCCTGCATCGGTGTTTCGCCTTCTTCGATGTGGCGCGAGATGTTTTCCAGCATGACGATGGCGTCGTCGACCACGAAGCCGGTGGCCACGGTCAGCGCCATCAGGGTCAGGTTGTTGATCGAGAACCCGGCCAGGTACATCACGCCGAAGGTGCCCACCAGCGACAGCGGCACGGCGATGGACGGAATCAGGGTGGCGCTGAATCGACGCAGGAACAGGAAGGTGACCATCACCACCAGGGCAATGGCGATGAGCAGTTCGTGCTGCACGTCGGTGACCGAGGCGCGGATGGTCTGGGTGCGGTCGGTCAGCACCGTGACGTCGAGCCCGGCCGGCATGGTGTCGGTGATGGTCGGCAGCAGTGCCTTGATCCGGTCGACCACGTCGATGACGTTGGCGCCCGGCTGGCGCTGGATGTTGAGCAGTACCGCCTGGTTCTGATTGGCCCAGGCAGCCAGCCGCTCGTTCTCGGCGCCGTCGACGATCTGCGCGACGTCACGCAGGCGCAGCGGCCCGCCATTGTTGTACGCCAGGATCAGATTGGCGTATTCCTCGGGGGAGCGCAGCTGGTCGTTGGCGTCGAGCATCGATACCCGCGTGGGCCCATCGAAGTTGCCCTTGGGCTGGTTGACGTTGGAGGCGCCGATCAGGGTGCGCACGTCGGACAGGTTCAGGCCGTTGGCCGCCAGGGCTTCAGGGTTGACCTTGATGCGCACCGCCTGGCGCTGCCCTCCAGCGATGCTGACCATGCCCACGCCGCTGATCTGAGCGATCTTCTGCGCCATGCGGGTGTCGACCAGATCGTTGAGCTTGGGCAGCGGCATGGTCTTGGAGCTGATGGCTATGGTCAGCACCGGGGTGTCGGCCGGGTTGACCTTGTTGTACACCGGCGGCGCGGGCAGATCGGACGGCAACAGGTTGCTCGCCGCATTGATCGCCGCCTGCACCTGCTGCTCGGCGACGTCCATGTTGATTTCCAGGCTGAAGCGCAGGGTCAGCACCGACGCGCCGCCCGAGCTGGTCGAGGCCATCTGGGTCAGGCCGGGCATCTGCCCGAACTGGCGTTCGAGGGGGGCGGTGACCGCACTGGTCATCACCTGCGGGCTGGCGCCGGGATAGAGCGTCATGACCCGAATCGTCGGGTAGTCGACCTGCGGCAGCGCCGACACCGGCAGCAAGCGATACGCAAGCACACCCGCCAGAACGATGGCGAGCATGGTCAGCGTCGTTGCGACAGGCCGCAGGATGAACAGCCGCGAGATATTCATGCGCCGGTCTTGCCCGTCGTTCCAGGCACAGCGGCCCCGTCCTGCCCCTGCAGGTGTTGCCCAGGCGAGGTCGGCACCTTGGCGCTGTCATCGACCACTTCGACACGGCTGCCGTCGCGCAGGCGGTCGGTGCCTTCGAGCACCACCCGGTCGCCTTGCGCCAGGCCCTGTTCCACTACGGTATTGCTGCCATCGGTGGCGCCTACCTTGAGCTGGCGAATCTTGACCTTGTCGTTGCCATCCATGGCGTAGACGAAGGTGCCGTCGACGCCATACTGAACGGCCGCCGAGGGCACCAGCACCACGCCCTTGAGGGTATCGGACAGCAGCCGCACGTTGACGAACTGGTTGGGGAACAGGGCTTCGTCCTGGTTCTCGAAGCGCGCCTTGAACTTCAGCGTGCCGGTGGTGGTGTCGATCTGGTTGTCCAGGCTGCCAAGCACACCGGTGGCCTGTTTGCGCGTGTCGCCTCGGTCCCAGGCCTCAACTGCCAGTTTCGCGCCGCTGCGATAGCGCGCCAGCACCGGGGTGAGCTGGCTTTCAGGCAAGGTGAAGGCCACCGTGATCGGCTGCACCTGAGTGATCACCACCAGCGCATTGGTGTCGTTGGCGGCCACCAGGTTGCCGATGTCCAGCTGGCGCAAGCCCAGACGGCCGGCAATGGGCGCGCGGATGCGGGTGAAGTCGAGGTTGAGCTTGGCGTCGTTGACCGCAGCCTGGTTGGTCTGGATGGTGCCCTGATATTGGCCCACCAGTGCCTGCTGGGTATCCAGGGTCTGGCGGGCGATGCTGTCTTCGGCGAACAGGCCCTTGTAACGCTGCAGGTCGATCTGCGCGTTCTTCAGCTGTGCCTGGTTCTGCGCCAGCGTGCCCTGGGCTTGCTGCAGGGCGATTTCATAGCTGCGCGGGTCGATTTCGGCCAGCAGGTCCCCGGCCTTGACTCGCTGCCCTTCCTGGAAGTTGACCTTGATCAATTCGCCTGCGACACGGCTGCGCACATTCACGGTATTGGTCGCTGTCACCGTACCCAGGGCCTTGTAATACACCGGGAAGTCGCCGGTGATCACCTCGGCGACACGCACCGGAGTGGGCTCGGCAGAGCCGCCGAAGCCGGGCCGCGGGGCACCTGCATTGCGCCCGGCGGCGGGCGCCGAGGCCGCGTCGTTCTGGGAATTCTTGTTGGCTGGCCAGAACCACCAGCACAACACGGCGACAACCACCACCATCAACAGGCCGAACAGCCAGCGACGCGATTTACGGGGACCTGGGGACTGCATTGAATGATCGACCATTGTGCGGGTGGGCTTCTACTTTGAGGAGGCTGAACGATAAGGAGTCGGGATGCATAAGCAAAGCGCCTTTACGGGCAATTTACCTTGGCAGGGAATAACACGCACTGTAGCAGCGGCGCGAGCCGCATCGTGGCTTACGCGCAAGCATCAGACACATCGCAGTGCTCCCGGACGCGGCTTGCGCCGCTGCTACAGGAGCGTGGTGCCGGCCGACGCGGCTTGCGCCGCTGCTACAGAAGCGCGGTGCTGCCGGGCGCGGCTTGCGCCGCTGCTACAGGAGCGCGGTGTTGCCGGACGCGGCTTGCGCCGCTGCTACGGGAGCGCGGTGCCGGCCGGACGCGGCTTGCGCCGCTGCTACGGGAGCGTGGTGCTGCCGGACGCGGCTTGCGCCGCTGCTACATGAGCGCGGTGTCGCCGGACGCGGCTTGCGCCGCTGCTACGGGAGCGCGGTGTCGCCGGGCGCGGCTTGCGCCGCTGCTACGGGAGCGCCACAACCTTTGTAGCAGCGGCGCGAGCCGCGTCCGGGGTCACTGCGGGCTGTCAGATACTGCGACGGATCACTTCAGGACAGCGAGGGCGGCCTCGTAATTGGGCTCTTGGCCGATTTCGGGGACCAGCTCGCTGTGCAGCACCTTGTCGTTCTCGTCGAGTACCACGACTGCACGCGCGGTCAGCCCCTTCAGGGCACCGTCGGCAATGTCGACGCCATAGGCGTGATGAAAATCATGGGCGCGGAAAGTCGACAGGTTCTGGACGTTTTCCAGGCCTTCGGCGCCGCAGAAACGGGCCTGGGCGAACGGCAGATCGGCGGAGATGCAGAGGATGGCCGTATTGGCCACGTCGTTGGCCTGGGCATTGAACTTGCGCACGGAAGTGGCGCAAGTCGGGGTATCGATGCTTGGGAAAATGTTCAGCACCTTGCGCTTGCCGGCCAGGCTTTGCAGCGACACCTCGGCCAGGCCACCGCCGACCAGGGTGAACGCCGGCGCCTGGGCACCGACCTGGGGAAGCTCGCCACTGACGTTGATCGCGTTGCCTTTGTGCGTCACTTGAGCCATGAGCCTTGTCCTTTTTCGGGATTGAGAAAGGGCAAAGTTAACCATGAAAAGTGACGCACGGCCTATGCGTAGATTGAAAATAAGTGTTCCAGCCACACAGACGCCCTGGCACTGTTGAAACGAGGCTCAACCGGCTCTGGCACGGGCATGGACAGTGGTGGCAGGTTGCGGCTTTTCCAGTTCCAGAACGAGCCGTGCCCGTTCGACAGCGCTGACCACTCGTTGGAAGGGAATATCCGCCTTGAAGAGCTCGACCTCATCGGTCTGCTCGTTCAACAGCTTGATACACAGCGATTCATCGTCGATCACTGTGCACACGCATTTGCGTGGCAAAAACGCCAGTTCGACAATATTGCGCAGCTCCAGCGCGCTGAGTCCGGGGGGAAGCATGGTCTATCTCCTGTAGAGCCTGTGATCGGCGTCCTACCCGCGGCGGACTAGGCCTCGGGACTACAGAACAGTTTCGTTCCAAGAGATATATACCCGCGCTCGAACAGGTGCAACGAGAGTTTGCGGCTCAGCGAAAAATCAGCACAACCCACTGAAATCAATAGAAATAAAATACTTGTACAGAAATTTCAAAGAAGCGTTTCAGCACCGTGAAAGCCCTACAACGCTTGCAGTCGACGGCGCCGCGCTGCTCAGTCGCGCGGCTTGGGAATCAGCCCCTGAAGCTGCTGGGCGAAGAAATCGGCATCCAGCACATTGGACTCCGCTTCCTTGGTGCCACGTTCCTTGCGCCAGTACCAGGCACCATCCGCCGAGTCCTTGACGATGGAAATGCTGCCGTGACGATCCGAAGTCAGACCAGCGACGGCTATCACCATCGCCCCACCCTGCCCCATCACCTGCGGCACCAGTTCGACCCGGCGCTGGGCGAGAATGATTGCCAGCGATTCACTGATGAAAGGCGAGTGCTCGCTGGGGTAATTGCTGCTGGTGGCGACCCAGGGAGAACGTTCGATCGCCAGCAGTTGCCGATCGGTAAGGGGCGCCAGCCAGGTTTCGATTTGACCGAACAGTGCCTGGATGCTGGCTTGCCAGTGCTGGCACTGGTCCTTGAACGCCTGCTGCAGGCGTTGCTGGGCTGCGGCGTGTTCCTTGAGCATGTCAGCCAGTTGCTGTACTTCGTCCATCACGACCACCTCGGTGCGCGCCCGCCCTGGGCATGCCGCAAATCGGCGGCCGCAGGTCGGGCATCGAGGGTCAGTGTAACAGGCTTGCTCAGGCGCTCAGCGAATAGACCAGCGCCGAAATCGCCACCAGGCCTACCAGCGTCACGAATACGTTGGACACGTGCCCGGCGTACTTGCGCATGGCCGGCACACGCCGGATCGCGTACATCGGCATGAGGAACAGCAGCGCGGCAATGACCGGCCCGCCGAAGCTTTCGATCATGCGCACGATGTTCGGATTGAGCGTGGCCACGAGCCAACAGACCAACAACATGAACAGTGCGGTGAAACGATCCAGGGCCTTGGCATTGGGCCGACGGCCGGATTTCAGAACCAGGCCCTTGATGCCTTCGCTGGCACCGATGTAGTGGCCCAGGAACGATTTGGCGATAGCCACGATCGCAATCAGCGGTGCGGCGAACGCGATCACCGGATTGCTGAAGTGGTTGGCCAGATAGGACAGGATCGACAGGTTCTGCGCCTTGGCTTCGGCAAGCTGCTCAGGCGACAGGGTCAGCACGCAACTGAACACGAAGAACAGCACCAGCACCACCATCAAGCCATGGGCGCGCGCCAGGATCTGGCTGCTGCGCTGGTCGGCGTGCTCGCCGTAGCGACGCTTCTGGTCCACGGCGAAGGCCGAGATGATCGGCGAATGGTTGAAGGAAAACACCATCACCGGGATCGCCAGCCACAGGGTATGGATCAGCGCACCGGGTGTGGGCAGGTCCCCGGCGGTCGCCAAGATGCCACCATTCCAGTGCGGAATCAGGTACAGCGCGAGCAACACCAGCGCGACGATGAACGGATAGACCATCAGGCTCATCGCCTTGACGATGAACTGTTCGCCGCAGCGCACCACGATCAACAGACCGAGAATCAGTACCAGCGCCAGCACCGCCCGTGGCGGCGTATCCATGTGCAACTGATGCTCCATGAAACTGCCGACGGTGTTGGTCAGGCCCACGCTGTAGATCAGCAGGATCGGAAAGATGGCGAAGAAGTACAGCAGCGTTATCAACGCCCCCGCCTTGAGGCCGAAGTGCTCCTCCACGACATCGGTGATGTCCGTGCCGGCGCGGCCGGAAAGCACGAAGCGGGTCAGGCCCTGATGCGCGTAGTAGGTCATCGGGAACGCCAGCACGGCCAGGATGACCAGCGGCCAGAAACCACCCAGGCCGGCGTTGATCGGCAGGAACAAGGTGCCGGCGCCGATCGCAGTGCCGAACAGGCCGAGCATCCAGGTGGTGTCGTGGCGGCTCCAGGGGGTCAGGGCGGCGGGCGCCTGGGCGTAGCGTGGGTCGAGGCTGTTGGCCTGCTCGTTCATCCGGTCGAATCTCCGCTTGCCTGTGTTCAACTGATGGCCGGAAGCGGGAAAAACGTGCAGCTGGCAGCGCCCCGGCCTTGAAAAGGGGCGTGATTGTCCAAGATTGTGCAAGGAAAGCAAAGGGTTACTCGAGCAACGGTCCGTCGGTGCACGGCCATCCGGCACGACAATGGCGCGCTTAGGTCGAGGTTGCCAGCCATTTCTCCGGTACGAGGCTCTGCACCAGCCAGGTCGCGGTAGTGTCCGCGGGCATGGGCCTGGCGAAGTAATAGCCCTGGACATAGCGACAACCCAGCAATGCCAGCGCCTGCGCCTCCTCGCGGGTTTCCACCCCTTCGAAGATGCAATCCAGGTCCATGTCCTGGGTCAAGGCCAGCAGCGATTTGACGATCTTGTAGCTGGCCGGTTTCTCGTGCAGGCGGGCGACGAAACTGCGGTCCACCTTGAGCTTGGTCAGGGCCAGCGCGTGCAGATGGCTCAGGCTCGAATAGCCGGTACCGAAGTCGTCGAGCGAAATACCGCAGCCCAGGCCCCGCAGGGATGCGATTGCTTCCTGAACCAGGTCCAGATCCTGCAGGGTCGCCGTTTCGGTGATTTCCAGGTCGACTCGGCTGGGGTCGAACGGGCCGTTGGCCAGGAGTTTGACGATGGCCTGCACGGCTTCGGGGGAGCCGCAGTCGTGGGCCGACAGGTTGAAGGACAAACGGATCGGCGCCGGCCAGGTGCATGCACCCTGCAGGGCCTTGGCCAACAGTGGCAGGGTCAGACGATTGATCATGCCGCTGCGCTCGGCGACCGGAATGAACTGGCCGGGCGGCACAGGCCCCAGCTCCACGCTCTGCCACCGAGCCAAGGCTTCGAACGCCACGGTGGCGCCGGTCTGCAACTCGACGATGGGCTGGAAGGCGACGCTGAACTCGCGATCCAGATCGGCACGACGCAGCGCCTGCTCGGTGAGGATCGCGCTCTGCAACTGCTTCCTGTGCAGCGCCGAGAACAGCGACATGTGACCGACGACATGGCGCTTGCTGTGGTACAGCGCGTAGTCGGCGTACTCGAACAGCTCGTGCGCATCGGTGGCAAGGTCCGGGAAGGTCGCCAGGCCCATCGAAGCACCGACCTGGATTGGCACATCGACCAACAGGTAGGGCTTGCCCAGTTCGATGCAGATGCGTTCGGCAAAGGCTGCAATCTGCGCGTTGTCGCCGCAATCGGGCAGGATCAAGGCAAACTCGTCGCCACCCAGACGCGCAACGTGAACGCCGTCCGGCAGCAGCGCAGCGAGGCGCGTGCCGACCTCGGCCAACAGGCGGTCGCCGACACTGTGTCCGTACAGGTCGTTGACCGGCTTGAATCCGTCCAGATCGAGAATGCCCACGCCCAGTCTGTGCCCCTGCTCCCCTGCCTGGGCCAGACAGGTGTCCAGGCAGTTGAAGAACCAGCGGCGATTGGGTAGCCCGGTCAGGCTGTCCTTGTTGGCCAGCAGGAAGTTCTCGTCGCTCAGCGCTTCGCTGTGCGCCTGGGCGTTCACCAGGCCGGTGAAGTTGCGGTAGTTGTTCTGCAACACCACCAGCATGATGCCCGTGACCAGCATCACGTTGACGCTGGTGGCGATGAACGTCGGGTTATCGGTGGAGGCGAAAAAGGCAATGAAGGCTACGTTGACCACGGCGGCCGTCATCAGGGCGGCGGAGCGCAGGTGCATCAGGCAGAAAATGCAGCCGATCACCGTGATGGCCATGTAGAACGCCACATGGGCCTTGGCGTAGCTGTCGCCATAGGGAAACAGGGCCAGCGCCCACACGGTGAAACCGATGGCTACCACGCAACAGATACGGTTGGTCCGTGCCAGCGCCTGGGCGACTTCGACATCGTCTGGCTGGTGCTGCCAACCGCGGCGCCAGGCCAGCGCTCGTACCAGGCTGATGAGGGTCAGTACCAGCGGTATGTGCACGGTCATCCACACGGGCGAGCTGGCCATGTGGGTGAAGGCCAGCGCCCAGCTGTTGATGAGCAGGATGAAGTACATCAGGGGAATCTGCCTGGCCAGGGCCTGGTACTGGGCCGCCAGCAGACGCGAATTGCCTTGAGGTACGCTGCACAACCGTTTGATCAGCGCGAACAGGCCGGTGCAGGTGAAGCGTCTGGTCGTAGACATCATGTCCGAACGTATGGGTGTAATCAGAAGTTGTCGGCCGAACTCAGCTTTACTGTAGCCAACCGTGGGTCATCCAGGCAGTTTATTTGCGAGCGTCCGAATGTTCTGCTGAGGCTGCATCCGCTTTGCCACCCAGGTACCAGCCCACCGCTCCCCACAGCGCCGCGCAGGCAGCGCCCACCAGGGCGATCAGCAGCACGCCGTGTCCGAGCAGGTCGAGCAGGCTCTTCACCCAGCCACTGAAGGCATCGCCGCCGCGGTAGACCACCGTGTCGATGAAGTTCTTCGCCTTGTATTTGGTTTCGGCGTCCAATGGGGCGAAGAGCATTTCGCGACCGGGACGTACGAAGGCGTATTCGCCGATGCGGCGCACGATCATCAGCCCAGCCAGCATGGCGAAAGTGGGTGCCAGCGCCAGGCCGACGAAGCCCAGGCAGACCAGCGCCGGCACCAGCGCCAGCAAGGTCTTCACTCCCAGCCGTTGCGCCAGCCGGCCGGTGATGAACAACTGGGCGATGAGCGCACCGGCCTGGACCACGAAATCGATGATGCCGAATACCCGCACCTGTTCCTCGCGACCGGGGAAGCGTTCGGCGACCAGACGGGCCTGTTCGAAATACAGAAAGGTGCTGACCGTGGCCAACAGCACGACGAAGGCGCAAATGCCCAGCAGGTAGCGCGATTGCAGCACACGCGTCAGCCCACTGAACGGGTTGCCGGCCACCGGCTTGCGCGGGCTTTCGGCGTGCGCGGCACCCGGCCGCCCTGCCCCGTGCTCGGCACGCCAGCTCATCAATCGGTGTTTCAGCAAGATCGCGACGCCAAGCAATGCTGCCGCCAGTATCGACAACCCGCTGGCGCCGATGACGCCGACCAGCAGCGCGCTCGTGGCCGGCCCCGCCAGGCCGCCGACGCTGGCTCCAGCGGCGATGAACGCGAACAGGCGCTTGGCCTGGGCGCCATCGAACACATCGGCCATCAAGCTCCATGCCACCGAGATGACGAACAGGTTATAGACCGAGATCCATACGTAGAAGACTCGCGCCAGCCAGATGCCCTGCTCGGCAGCAGCGAAGGCGGCGGCGAACAGCAACAGGTTGCCGCCGAAGAATCCGTATACCCAGTCGATGTAGTGAAGCCTGGGCACCCTGGAGTTGAGCCAGCCGAACAGCGGCACGGCCACCAGCATGGCGACGAAGGTGGCCGTGAACAACCATTGCAGGTTTTCCACACCGCCCTGGATGCCCATGGATTCGCGGATCGGCCGCAGCATGAAATAGCCGCAGAACAGGCAGAAAAACAACGCGAACGCGGCCAGCGCTGCCCGCCCTTCATCGGGTCGGGCATTGATCGCCTGACGCAGACGCGCACTGACGCTGATCATAGGTAGCGCACCTCAGGCGAATTCGGCGGCGATGCGTTGCAACTGGCCGGCATCGGGCAGGCGGCCCTGGCCGGCCAACAGGTTGTCGAGGACATAGCGCGGCTGCGAGGTGGCTGGAATCACCGTGGTGACCGCAGGGTTGGCCAGCACGAACTTGAGCATCAACTGGGCCCATGAACTGGCATCCAGCTCGGCCGCAGCCCACTCGGGAAGAGCGCGGCCTTTGACCTTGGCGAACAGCCGGCCAGCTTCGAACGTGCGGTTGATCAAGGTGGCTATGCCGTGATCGGCGCAGTACGGCAACAGGGTACGCTCGGCGTTGCGCGCGCCTATCGAGTAGTTGACCTGGACGAAATCGACCGGCTCTTTCTTCAGCACGGCCAGCAGCTCGTCGTGAGCCGATCCCACGTAATGCGTCACGCCTATGTAGCGAATACGGCCTTGGGCCTTGAGTTCACGCAGCAATGCCAACTGGGTACGGGTGTCCTGCAGGTTATGAACCTGGATGAGGTCGATCCTGTCGGTCTGCAGGGCCTTGAAGCTGGCTTCGATCTGGCGCATGCCGGCCTCGCGTCCGGTCGCAGATACCTTGCTTGCGAGAAACACCTTGTCGCGCGCGCCGGCCTGGTTCACCAGGTCGCCGGTCACCTGCTCGGCGCGACCATAGCTGGGCGCCGTGTCGATCACCCTGGCGCCACCGTCGACGAAGGCCCTGAGCACATCGCGCAGCGGCGCCATGTCTGCCGAAGCGGGGTCGACGTTGAATGTCTGCGAGGTACCCAGGCCGATAGCCGGAAGCTGTTCCCCGGAGGCGGGAATCTTGCGCTGCAACAAGGGTTGTGCGGCGAATGCCAGGGGTGACATGAGCGAGCCCCAGCTGGCGGCTGCGCTCAACATGGCAGTGTACTGAACGAATTGGCGGCGGGTCGGCATGGAGTAGCCCCTCAGGGTTTTCACGCGAGTCGGGAAGACATTTCCCACGAAGATGGCAGACCCCAGTATGGCCAAGCACACAGGACTCGGGGCGCCATCCATGACGAATGAAACATCAGGACAACAAATTTTCGACCGCGCGATTGCATTACAGCAGGCTCAAACGACACGCCCCCGGGCAATGTAATTGCGCCGGGGGCGTTTTTTGTCATGCAACTGCTGGATGAATCAGTGCATGAACAGCGCGATCAAGATGATGATCGGGATAGGCACACCGAGGAAAAACAAGAGAATCGAGCGCATGGCATTACTCCTTGATCAGCGAATCGAAGTGGGTGTGTGAGTGCGGGTGCGGTCGCGTTCATGCCAGACCACGGCATCCCGGCTGCGGCCACCGAAGGTCGCCGCGAAGCTGGCGAAGAACGCGCCGCAGAGCAAGGCGACGAACGTCCACAGCGCCGTGGCGGCAGCAACCTTCTTGGCGGTATCGGCGGCCTGGCGGGCGGCCATTTCAGCGTCTTCGACCGACTTCAACGCCTGACCGTAGACCTGATCGACGCGCTGCTCGGCCTGAGCCTGGGTCAAGTTGGTACGCTGGCTGACCAGTTGCGCCAAGTAGGCGCGGTCTTCACCGGCGAGCTGACCGTCGTTGCTCACAGTCCGGGCGAAAATACGGGTCACCACGGCATGGGCTGCGTCATCGCTGACCGCTACCGGGCGGTTGTCGCGAAACAGCATGTCGACGAAGTAGCCGTACGGGTCGCTGGCGTTGTCATTCGCGGAACTGCCCGCTGCCACGGCGGTACCGGAGGCAACGCTGGCACCGGCCTGCACGCCGCCGCCGATCGCACTGCCGACCGAACCCAACACCAGCATCGCAGTGACCAGCGAGGCCACTGCCCACGCCAGGAAGCCGTGCGCGGTATCGCGGAAGTACACTTCGTCGCCGTGCATGTTGGCCCACTTCACCCGCAGGCGGCCGGCCAGATAACCGCCCATTCCGGAAGCGACGATTTGCGTGAATGTCAGCCAGATTACTGTGGAGACGCCCAGGGTCGTTGCGCTGACCCCTTTGTCGGCCCAAGGCGATATGGCTGAAAATCCGAGGCCGAAGCCCAGCACGACCAGGATCATCGACAAGGCGGCGGCACCCGCTGCGCCGGCGAAAATCGCGGCCCAGGATACACCGGAGTGATTGGAACTGTCCGTCGAAGCGGACAGCGCGGCAGGAGGAAGGTGGTCAGCAGGGGTCATCATTATTGTCGTGCTCCTAGCAGGTTCAACGTGTGTGATCGCTCACGTAATGCTTGCGGGGAGAACAATGCACCACGCGTGCCACGCCACTTAAAAACAATAACTTTTTAAATCATTAGGTTACGATGCAAACCTAGACGCAGGCTCATGCAATATGCCCGAACCGTCAATGACTGACCGGGCTTTCTGCATTGTTTGGAAACGTAAATAGAGTTGACTACAACTCAGTCGTAGTTTTCTGCTGCGCAGGATAGAACTCACCTTCCATGTACTGCTTTTCCAGAGCAGTCCGCAGCCTGGCCTCTACCGCCGCAACGGCGGAATTATCGGCAACGTCAGGAATGACCAGCCACAGACGCTGCAGATTCTGCTCATGGGTGCCTTCGCTGAGCATGTCGTGGCTGACAGCCGGCCTTCCACGCCAGAAACACAGAGTGTCGAGCTCGCTTTCAGCACTGAATGTGCATGCCGGGCCCGCCAGCCAGATCTCACTAACGGTGCGCAAGTTGGTTTGGTCGATGTCGTGATGCTGGATTCTAAGTGGCATTGCATTACCCATTGCGCAGGAGCGATACGGCTTGGAACCCATCGCGCATGCCCAAGTTCTACCGGGAATGCCATTGTCGAGAATGCCCCTGTCGGGCCAGACCCCGCTCGTTGAAAGGAAATGGAACATGAAAAACCTGATCACCGCCCTGGCGCTGGGCGCGTCGCTGGCCCATGCCAGCGACGCCAACCCGCTGGTTGCCGAACGTTGGCAGAGTCGTCCACTGATCGTCATTGCGCCTGATGCACGCGATGCCACCCTGGTCGACCTGCGCACCGCGCTGGCCAAGCCGGTCAACCGCGAGGCGTTCGTCGAACGTGAAATGGTGCTCTACGAAATCGTCGGCGGCCGGGCCAGCCGCAATGGCCAGCCGTTGAGCAATGAGGCCAGCGCGGCGCTGCTCAAGGCGCTCAGGCACCCGGCCGATGCCCAGGCCCGGGTCTTGCTGGTGGGCAAGGACGGCGGCATCAAGGTCGACCAGCCGGGGCCTGTCGATCCGCAGGCTTTGTTCAGCACCATCGACCGCATGCCGATGCGCCAGGGCGAGTGAATCGACGATTCAGATGCCTTCGCGGGCGATGTCCATGGCGAAGTAAGTGAAGATCAGGTCGGCGCCGGCGCGCTTGATCGCGCCTAGGCTCTCGCGCACGATACGCTGCTCGTCCACCGCGCCTGCCTGGCCGGCAAACTTGATCATCGCGTATTCGCCACTGACCTGGTACGCAGCCAGCGGCAGGCGCGACGCCTCGCGGATATCGCGAATGATGTCGAGGTAGGCCCCTGCAGGCTTGACCATCAAGGCGTCCGCGCCCTCCTGCTCGTCGAGCAGCGATTCGCGCACGGCTTCACGACGGTTCATGGGGTTCATCTGGTACGTCTTGCGATCACCCTTGAGGGCCGTGCCACCGGCTTCGCGGAACGGGCCGTAGAACGACGACGCGAATTTGGTCGAATAGGCCATGATCGACGTGTCGAAGAAACCGGCTTCGTCCAGCGCAGCACGGATCGCCTGCACCTGGCCGTCCATGGCCGCCGACGGTGAAATGAAATCGGCACCGGCGCGGGCCGCAACCACGGCCTGCTTGCCGAGGTTGATCAAGGTGGCGTCGTTGTCGACATGGTCACCGTGCAGAACCCCGCAATGGCCATGGGAGGTGTACTCGCAGAAACAGGTGTCGGCCATGACCACCATCTCGGGAGCGGTGTCCTTGCAGATACGGGCAATGCGCGCCACCAGACCGTTTTCGTTCCAGGTGTCGCTGCCATCGGCATCGAGGTGGTGAGACACACCGAACGTCATCACCGATTTTATGCCGGCACGCGCGTAGCGCTCGATCTCGCCCGCAAGCTTCGACTCGGGAATGCGCATGACTCCCGGCATGCTGTTGATGGGCACGAAGTCGTCTATCTCTTCTTCGACGAAAATCGGCAGCACCAGGTCGCCAAGATTGAATTCGGCTTCCTGGAACAGATCGCGGAAAGAAGCGTTGCGGCGCAGGCGGCGCGGCCTGGCGGAAGGAAACTGGATGGGCATCATGGATTCCACTGATAAGGGCGTACGGCATCGAGCGGGCAAGCTTAGGCCGGGAGACGGGCGCCGGGCAAACCGGATTTCGATAAAGCTGAGTTGCACGGCAGGTAACAATTGGTTGGAGTGCAGAGGGTAGCCTTGCAACGCAACTTACCCGGCCGCTCAAGGGTCAACCCTGACGACATCTTCACCGCGATTTCCTCGCGAACTCAATGTGGGATCGAATCAATATGACAAATCAGGTTTCCAACCCAGCCAGTTCCACCGCCACCGACCAGCTGTGCATCAATACCCTGCGCACGCTGGCCATGGATGCCGTGCAGAAAGCCAATTCCGGGCATCCCGGCACACCCATGGCCCTGGCGCCGGTGGGCTATACCCTGTGGAGCCGCTTCTTGCGCTACCACCCCGAGCATCCCGACTGGCCCAACCGCGACCGATTCGTGCTCTCCGCCGGCCATGCTTCCATGCTGCTGTACGGGCTGTTGCACTTGGCGGGCGTCGAAGAAATCGACGAGCACGGGACCAAGACCGGCCAGCCTGCAGTCAGCCTGGACGACATCAAGCAGTTTCGGCAGATGGACTCCAAGACTCCCGGGCATCCCGAATACCGTTTCACTACCGGTGTCGAGACTACCACCGGGCCGCTGGGCCAAGGTTGCGCCAACAGCGTGGGCATGGCCATGGCCCAGCACTGGCTGGCGTCGCGCTTCAACCGCGACGACCTGAAGCTGTTCGACTACAACGTCTACGCGATCTGCGGCGACGGCGACATGATGGAAGGCGTCAGCAGCGAGGCCGCGTCGATGGCCGGCCATTTGAAGCTGGCCAACCTGTGCTGGATCTACGACAACAACACGATCAGCATCGAAGGCCACACCGAACTGGCGTTCAGCGAAGACGTGCTGACCCGATTCAAGGGCTACGGCTGGAACACCTTGCACGTCACCGACGCCAACGACACCGAAGCGTTGGCCAAAGCCTTCGAGCAGTTCACCCAGAACCGCGACGCGCCGACCTTGATCATGGTCGACAGCGTGATCGGCTACGGCGCGCCGAACAAACAGAACACCGCCGCTGCCCACGGTGAAGCGCTGGGTGACGATGAAATCAAGCTGGCCAAGAAAGCCTACGGCTGGGATGAGAACAGCAGCTTCTCGGTGCCTGACAGCGTGGCCCATCATCTGCGTGACACTTTGCTGAACAGCCATGGTGAACGCCATGCGCAGTGGGAACAGCAGTTGCAGACACTGGCAGAACGCGAACCCGACCTGGCCGAAGAACTGCGGCGCATGCGCGCTGGGGAAATGCCCGAAGGTTGGCAGGCCGAACTGGAAGCCTTCGACACCGACGCCAAGGGTGTGGCGACGCGTGCCGCGGGCGGCAAGGTGCTGAACGCGTTCGCCAAGAAGATTCCCTGGTTGCTGGGCGGTTCGGCCGATCTGTCGCCGTCGACCAAGACCAACCTGACGTTCGACGGTGCCGGCAGTTTTTCGGCAACCCAGCCTGGGGGGCGCAATCTGCACTTTGGCATCCGCGAGCACGCCATGGGCGCGATCGCCAATGGCCTGGCGCTGTGCTACATCCGTCCGTACACCTCGACCTTTCTGGTGTTCAGCGACTACATGAAACCGCCGATTCGCCTGGCGGCGATCATGGAGTTGCCGGTGGTGTTCGTCTTCACTCACGATTCCATCGGTGTCGGTGAAGACGGCCCTACCCATCAGCCCATCGAGCACCTGACCCAGCTACGTGCCACCCCAGGGCTGCTGACGTTGCGCCCAGGCGACGCCAACGAAACCACCCAGGCCTGGAAGATTGCCTTGGCACAGACCGATCGGCCGTCGTGCATCGTGCTGTCGCGTCAGCCTATGGCGACCCTGGATCGCGAGCGCTTCGGCAGTGCCGAGGGCGTCGCCCGTGGCGGCTATGTATTGGCCGACAGCGAGAATCCGCAGGTGATTCTGATCGCCACTGGCAGTGAAGTGGGCCTTGCTGTGCAGGCTTATGAGCAGTTGCACGAGCAAGGTATCGCGGCGCGTGTGGTCAGCCTGCCGTGCTGGGAGTTGTTCGAGGAGCAGGATGCGCAGTATCGCGAACAGGTGCTGCCGGCTACGGTGACTGCGCGCGTGGCCATCGAGCAGGCCGGACCGCTGGGTTGGGATCGCTACGTGGGTGCCACCGGTGCGAAGGTGGTGATGAACAGCTTCGGGGCCTCGGCGCCGATCGACAAGTTGCAGGCCAAGTTCGGGTTCACCGTGGACAATGTGGTGAAGCTGGCGAAAGAGCAGATCGGCTAGCCCCATCTCGGCGGCGCGGTGAACCTGGAACTCCGCGGCGTTGCTTTCGCGGCCGCTGACCGCTCCTACGGTATCAGGCTTCTGTGTAGGAGCGGTCTTTGGCCGCGAAACGGGCGGCGCGGTTCATCTGCGGCTCCGCGGCTTCCCATTCGCGGCCAAAGACCGTTCCTACGGATGCATGCAGCGCCGCGCACCGGCTAGAATGGCTGCATTCGCCTGCGCCTTTCGCATGCACCCTGCCGTGAAGCCGACCCCATGTCTTTCGATCTTCTGTCCAATCTCAGCGTCACGCCGAGCGTCCTGCTCATTCTCGTGCTGGTAGCATTCGTGGCCGGGTTCATCGACGCCATCGCTGGCGGCGGTGGCCTGCTCACCACGCCGGCCCTGCTCACTGCAGGCTTGCCACCGCACCTGGTGCTGGGCACCAACAAGCTCAGCTCGACCTTTGGCGCCGCGACTGCAAGCTATACCTTCTACAAACGCAAGCTGTTCCATCCGCAGCAATGGAAGAATGCGCTGCTGGGCACCCTGGTCGGCGGGTTTCTCGGTGCGGGTGCGGCGCACTACATGCCTGCCGAATGGCTGAACCGGATGCTGCCGGTGATCGTCTTCGCCTGCGGCCTGTACCTGCTGTTCGGCGGTACACCCAAGGCGCCGCTGGACAGCCACGCGCCGATCAAGCGCAAATGGCAATTGCCCCAAGGCTTGACGCTGGGCTTCTACGATGGCGTGGCAGGCCCCGGCACCGGGGCCTTCTGGACCGTCAGCACGATGCTGCTGTACCCACTGGACCTGGTCCGCGCCAGCGGCGTGGCGCGCAGCATGAACTTCGTCAGCAACATCGCCGCACTTACGGTGTTCATCATCAGCGGTCAGGTCGACTGGCTGATCGGCCTGAGCATGGGCCTGGCAGTGACGGTGGGTGCGTTCTTCGGCGCACGCACGGCGATCGGCGGCGGCGCCAAGTTCATCCGCCCGGTGTTCATTACCATCGTGCTGGCCCTGACCGTGCGGCTAGCCTGGCAGCACTGGTTCGGGCAGGCCTGAGCGGCGCCCCACGTACAGGTCGATGAGATGCCGGGCAATCGAGCGCCCGGCCGGCAGGGCCGGCAATGCATCGATGCGAAACCACTGGGCGTCTTCGATTTCGTCGAGCTGGGGCACGATCTCGCCGGCGGCGTATTCGGCATGGAAACCCAGCATCATCGAATGCGGAAACGGCCAGCATTGGCTGCCGATGTACTGGATGTTGCGTACGCTCACCTGCACCTCTTCCATCACCTCACGGCGCAGGCAGTCTTCGGCAGACTCGCCCGGCTCGGCAAAGCCGGCCAACGTGCTGTAGACACCCGGCACGAACCGTGGAGAGCGAGCCAGCAAGACTTCATCGCCGCGGGTGACCAGTACGATCATGCTCGGCGAGATCCGCGGATAGCTGCGCAACTCGCAGCGCGCGCAATGCATCGCACGTTCACCTGGCACCTGCAATGTCGGGCCGCCGCAACTGCCGCAAAACCGATGCTCACGCGCCCAGGTGCCAATCTGCGCGGCATAGCCGAGCATGCGGTAGACCTGGAAATCGCCTTCGAGCATGAACTGCCGCAGGCCCTGCCAGTGGCAGCCGTCCGGTGCGTCCGGGCTGCGCAGCTCCAGAAGGTACACCGGCCGGCCGTCGAAATGCCCGATGCCGTGTTCGGTCAGGACATCGATGGGTTGCTGCCTGAGCCAGTCACGCTCGAACAGTACGCCTTGGGCGTTGCAGAGAAATCCCTGACTGCTGCGAGCCACGGCCCAGCCACCGGGTTGTGCGGTATCGAGCACCGCTGTGGTCCAGCGTTCACTCATCGAATCGAATCCTCGTTTTGCAGCCGCGCGATCATTCCACGCGCGCGCCCACGGCGGCGGCAGCGCGGGCCTGGGCCGGGTTCTGCGCGCGGTACAGGTTGAGCGCGGTATTGATGATGCCCAACTGGCTGAACGCCTGGGGAAAATTCCCCAGCATGCGCCCCGCCTGTGGGTCGTACTGCTCGGCCAGCAGGCCAACGTCGTTGCACAGACCGGCCAGGCGCTCGAACAGCCGTTCGGCGTCGGCCATGCGGCCTTGCAGCACATAGACATCGGCCAGCCAGAAAGAGCACACCAGAAAAGTCCCTTCGCCAGGGTCCAAGCCATCGACCCCGTGGGCGGTGTCGTAACGCAGCAGCAGACCGTCGCGCATCAACGTGCTCTCAATACGTGCCACGGTCGCCACCACCCGCGGATCGTCCGGCGGCAGGAAACCGGTCAAGGCAATCTGCAGCAGGCTGGCATCGGTATGGGTCGAGCCATAGGCCTGAACGAAATGCCCCAGCTGCGCATCGATGCCTCGGCTGCAGACCTGGGCATGGATGCGGTCGGCGACGGCGCGGTAACGCGCGGCCTGCTCCCGTCCCTCCTCTGTGGGCTCGGCGAGGTTCGCCGCACGGTCGAAAGCTACCCAGGCCATGACCTTGGAGTGGGTGAAGTGCTGCGGCGCACCGCGAATCTCCCAGATCCCCTCGTCCGGCTGCTCCCAGATGCTTTCCAGGTACGGCAGTATGACGCGGAAAATCGCGGCGCCACGGGGGTGTCGCGGCAGTCCGGCGCGGATGGCCTGGCTCATGGCGTCGGCCACTTCGCCGTAGACATCCAGCTGCCGCTGGGTCGCGGCGCCGTTGCCGATGCGCACCGGCGCCGAACCCTCGTAGCCCGCCAGCCATGGCAGGGTCTGCTCGGGCAATCGGCGCTCGCCGGCCAGGCCGTACATGATCTGCATCTGCTCGGGGTTGCCGGCAACCGAACGCATCAACCACTTGCGCCAGGCAGCGGCTTCTTCGTAGTAGCCCAGGTTCATGAAGGCCAGCAAGGTCATGGTGGCATCGCGCAGCCAGCAGTAACGATAATCCCAGTTGCGCTCGCCGCCCAACTGCTCGGGCAGCGAGGTGGTGACCGCAGCGACGATGCCGCCCGTGGGGGCATAGGTCATGGCCTTGAGGGTCAACAGCGAGCGCTTGACCAGCGGCGTCCATGCCCCCACGTCGGGGCAGCGCTCGGCGAACTCATGCCAGTAGCGCTCGGTTTCGGCCAGGCAGCGGTCGGCATCCACGGCCGGTTGCAGCGGCAGGTGCGAGGCCTGGAAACTCAGGCGATAGCACAGCCGCTCGCCGGCGGCGACCGTGAAGCGGCTGCCGGTGCGGTGGTCCACCGCGTGCAGGTCGGACGCGCTGCGCAACACCAGCATGTCGGGGCCGGCCACCGCAGTGAGGGTCCGGGGATGGGCCTGCTCGACCCAGGGCACGCTGCTGCCGTAGTCGAAGCGCATGACCAGCTCCATGTCGAAAGCGACCTTCCCGCTCAGGCCGACCACCGTGCGCACTACGCAGTCCTGGTCACCCACCGGCATCCAGTCGACGAGCATGGCGCTGCCGTGCTCGGTATGGAACACCGTCTCCAGGATCATCGTGCTGTCGCGGTAGCGGCGCTCGGTAGCGGTCAAGGCATCACTGGGGCAGATACGCCAGCGGCCGTTTTCGCTGTCACCCAGCAAGGCCGAGAAACAGGCAGGGGAATCGAAACGAGGAAAGCACAACCAATCCAGCGAACCCGACTTGTCAACCAGAGCAGCGGTACGGCAGTTGCCCAACAGGGCATAGTCTTCGATCAGTGCCGGCATGGAACCCTCATGACCACGGGCGCGGACCGGAAGTCGGTGCCACGCCGGAAAACTGTATCAACGTCGAGCGCGGGGCAATATCAGCTCATGAATGGCTTGCGCCACGCCGTCTGCCGCATTGCTGGCGGTCACTGCATCGGCCTGGTCGCGCACCGCCTGCTCGCCCTGGCCCATGGCCACGGAAAAACCGGCCCGCTTGAACATGGCCACATCGTTGGCGCCGTCACCCAATACGGCGGTGTTGGCCAGGTCAATGCTCAAACCGGCAGCCAAGGTTGCCAGGGCTTCGCCTTTGTTGGCCAACACCGCGGTGATGTCCAGGTAATACTGCTGCGAGCGTGCCGCAATCGCCTTGCCGCTCAGCGGCCCCTGCAGCTGCCGTTCCAGATCGATCAGCAGTTGGAAGTCGCTGGAGGTGGCGACCATCTTGTGCACGCGGTCCAGATAGGGCGTGAAATCGTCGACGATCAACGGCTCGTAGCCCAGAGCGTGCAGCTCCTTGGGAAAATAGTGAGCGTCGCGGTCGCGTGCCAGCCACTGGTCGTCGGCGAACACCCAGACGTCCAGCCGGTGCTGGGCAAACAACGCCAGGCAAATATCGACCGCCGCGCGCTCCACCCAGTGGGACTGCAGCTCACTGCCGTCGGGATTGACCAATACGCCACCGTTGAATGCAGCGGTCGGCAGGTCGATTCCCAAGGTCTGAATCTGTTGGCGCATGGCCCGCGGCGGGCGGCTGCTCGCCAGGGTAAACCGCACCCCTGCCTCGCGCAGCTGCGCCACCGCTTCGATAACCGCGGGGCTCAGGCTGTGATCGGGCATCAGCAGGGTGCCGTCCATGTCGCTGAGGACGAACTGGATGAGGTCTTGCGAAGCCGCACTCATCCCAGTCGATGCCAGTGGTGGCCATCGCGTGCCAACAACTCGTCGGCCGCCTCCGGACCGTCTTCGCCCGCCGCGTAGATGGCAATGCTGCCGCCCTCGCGCCAGGCGTCGAGGAACGGCTGCACGGCGCGCCAACCATTTTCGATGTTGTCGGCGCGCTGGAACAGGGTCTGGTCGCCGATGAGGCAGTCGTAGATCAACGTCTCGTAGCCCGTGGACGGCTGCATCTGGAAGAAGTCCTTGTAGGCGAAGCCCAGCTTGACGTTCTCCAGCTCCATTGCCGGGCCGGGGCGTTTGGCCTGCAGGTCGAACCACATGCCCTCGTCTGGCTGGATCTGGATCTTCAGGTAGTTGGACTTGAGCCGGTCTACTTCGGTATCGCGGAACTGCGCGTAGGGCGCCGGCTTGAAGCAGATGGCGATCTCGGTGTCGCGCACGCTCATGCGCTTGCCGGTGCGCAGATAGAACGGCACACCGACCCAGCGCCAGTTGTCGACCATGACCTTGAGCGCCACGTAGGTTTCAGTGCTGCTCTGCGGGTCGACCTTGGGCTCCTCGCGATAGCCGGGCTTGTCGCCCTGCCCCGCGGTGTACTGGCCACGGACCGAATTCTTCAAGGCATCGGCCTTGGACCAGGGGCGAATGGCGCCGATCACCTTGGCCTTCTCGCCGCGGACCGCGTCGGCGCCGAAGGCCGCCGGGGGCTCCATGGCAATCATCGCCAACAGCTGGAACAGGTGATTGGGGACCATGTCGCGCAACGCGCCGGTCTGGTCGTAGAAATTGCCACGGGTTTCAACCCCGACCGTTTCGGCGGCAGTGATCTGCACGTGGTCGATGTAGTGGTTGTTCCAGAACGCTTCGAAAATACCGTTGGAGAAACGGCTGACCAGAATGTTCTGCACCGTCTCCTTGCCCAGGTAATGATCGATGCGATAGATCTGCTTCTCGCTCATCACGCTCAACAGGCAGGCGTTGAGCGCTTCGGCGGACGCCAGGTCGTGACCGAAGGGTTTTTCGATCACCACCCGGCGAAAGGCGTCAGGCTGCTCCTTGAGCAACCCGCTGCTGCCCAGTCGCTGCGCGACTTCACTGAAGAAGCGCGGCGAGGTGGCCAGGTAGAACATGGCATTGCCGGTACCGTTGACTTCGATGCGCTCGGCAATCGCCTGGTAGGTGGCGTCGTCGAGGAAGTCGCCGGAAATGTAGCTGATGCGCTTGCGCAGCTTGGCCCAGAGCGCCGGATCCAGCACTTTGTCCGGCTCGTCGATGCCCTTGGCGCGCGCCTGTTCGATGATGAAGGCTTCGAGCTTGGCGGCGAAATCCGCGTCGCTCACCTCGTTGTGATCGACCCCGACAATGTGCAGGCCGTTGTCCAGCAGTCCATCCCGGCTCAAGTTGTACAAGGCCGGCATCAGCAAGCGTTTGACAAGGTCGCCGTGGGCGCCGAACAGAAACAGGGTTGACGGTGGAGCGGCATCTACTTTCGAGGTCGCTCTACTCATTTGGGAACCTCGACGTGACCGCCGAAGCCGAAGCGCATCGCCGAGAGGATCTTGTCACCGTAGGTCGCGTCCTGACGCGAGCGGAAACGCGCGAACAAGGCGCTGGACAACACCGGTACCGGAACGGCCTGCTCGACCGCTGCGTCGATGGTCCAGCGGCCTTCACCACTGTCCGACACGACGCCGGAATATTGACTCAGCTGCTGATCGCTGGCCAGGGCATCGGCCGTCAGATCGAGCAACCACGACGACACCACGCTGCCGCGACGCCAGACTTCGGCGATATCGGCCAGGTTGAGGTCGAAACGCTGATCTTCCGGCAGCTCGCTGCTGGATTTGGTCTTGAGGATATCGAAGCCCTCGGCGAAGGCCTGCATCATGCCGTACTCGATGCCATTGTGGATCATCTTGACGAAGTGCCCGGAACCGGCCGGACCTGCATGGATGTAGCCACGCTCGGCACGATCGTCCGAACTGTTGCGATCACGGGTACGCGGGATGTCGCCCATGCCCGGCGCCAGGCAGTCGAACAGTGGGTCGAGGCGTTCGAAGATGTCCGGCTCGCCGCCGATCATCATGCAATAGCCGCGGTCCAGGCCCCACACGCCGCCAGAGGTGCCGACGTCGACGTAGTGCAACTGGCGTGCCGCCAGCTCGCGTGCGCGACGGATGTCATCCTTGTAGAAGGTGTTGCCCCCGTCGATGATCACGTCGCCCGGCTCGAGCAGATCGCCCAGCTGGGCGATGGTCGCCTCGGTCGGAGCGCCGGCGGGCAGCATGACCCAGACCGCGCGCGGCGTGTCCATCTTGCTCACCAGATCGGCTAGATCGGCGGCCCCGATGGCGCCCTCACCGGCCAGGCCATGCACTGAATCCTGATTGCGATCGAAGACCACCGTTTGATGACCCGCGCGCATCAACCTTCTGGCGATGTTGCCGCCCATGCGGCCCAGCCCAATGATTCCCAGTTGCATGCGAGAGCTCCACTCTATGTTGCTTGAAGAAGATATTTCTTGAACGGTGTTGTCCTGAAAGCCTGTACGGGTATTGCCCGATCGAGCTTCCAAGTTAGTCCCGGACGATACCGGTAAGTTTCCGAGTATACCTTTGGTCGATTGCGACGCTGGGCAAAACTTGGCTTTTTTTGTCGATTTCATCAACGTCCATACCTGGGATCCGACACAAATCGCAACGGTTTGCGAGGCAGGCATGGACGACCGCGCAAAAGCGCTTTCGGCGCACAGCCAAAGTGCGCTGGAAGCCCTCTGGCAGAGGCCTGTAGTACGAGTGTGCCAATAATTATCGGCCGTCAGTCGCGCGCCTGGCCCAAAAAAATGGCGGATCTCCTACACTCAGGCCACAGGCGATGTATCGCTTGGAAATCCGATGCAAAAAACTCGAAACTTTTTGCAAATCAGACAGGTCAGGATAGGGAGCAGGTTATTTGCTGTTTCTTGTCCGCCAAGCCTGCCATCCCGTGAATCATTGCAGCCTGCGGCAGGAACGCCGTTGCCTGCGGCGCCTGTGCGTGTGTCAGCGGGAAGCGCTAATCGATCAGCGCTTTTTTTAGAGTCAGGATCTGCCATACAAGTACGTAATGCACGGGAGAGAACAATGATCAGTGCCGCTGTCGAAAACCACGGAGAGCGTTTCAACAGGCAAGCGGCGGAACCCGCCCACTTGCAGGTTCCCACGCCTACCAGCAAAGCACTGCAGACGCCGTCTGGCGCCCACAAACAAAAAGTTCTTTTCGTGACATCGGAAATTGCCGACCTGGTCAAGACCGGCGGCCTGGGTGACGTGTCGGCGGCGCTGCCACGCGCCATGAGTCAGGTACATGACGTTCGCGTACTGATTCCCGGCTACCCGCAAGTGCTCAACAGCGACAACCCGATTCACGTGGTCGGCGAACTCAGCGGCCATGCCGCCCTGCCACCGTGCAAGATCGGCCGCATGGACATGCCCGACGGGCTGGTCATCTACGTGTTGCTCTGCCCAGAACTGTATGAGCGCGATGGCACCCCCTACGGCGCCAACAACGGTCGCGACTGGCCGGACAACCATATCCGCTTCGCCCGCCTGGGCCTGGCAGCCGCCGACATCGCCGCAGGCCAGGGCATGGTGCATTGGAAGCCCGACTTGGTGCACGCCCACGATTGGCCTGCCGGCCTGGCGCCTGCCTACATGCACTGGCGTGGTCTGCGTACGCCTACCCTGTTCACCATCCACAACCTGGCCTACCAAGGCGTGTTCAGCCGCGGCTGCTGCCCCGAGCTGGGCGTTCCCAACCATGCGATGCAGCAGGACGGCATGGAGTTCTTCGGCAAGCTGTCGTTTCTCAAGGCCGGCATGGCCTACGCGAACCACATCACCACGGTGAGCGCGACCTATGCCGAAGAGATCACCACGCCTGAATTCGGTTGCGGCCTGGAAGGCTTCCTCAGCAGCAAGGCGCAGCAAGGCAAACTCAGCGGCATTCCCAACGGCATCGACGCCAGCTGGGAGTCGGCCACCGACCCGCACCTGGTCTGCCCGTTCAGCCTGAACGACTGGGAAGGCAAGGCGGTCAATGCGGCCCACGTGCGCAAGCTGTTCGAAATCGAAGAATCTGATGGCCCCCTGTTCGCCGTGGTGTCCCGCCTGGTCTACCAGAAAGGCCTGGACCTTACCGAAGGCGTGACACAGTTCATCGTCGAAAACGGTGGCCAGGTGATCATCATCGGCCGCGGCGAGCCCGAGGAAGAGCAGGCCATGCGCGAGCTCGCCCTGCGCTTCCCCGGTCGCGTGGGTGTACGCATCGGCTTCAACGAAACCGATGCGCGACGCATGTTCGCCGGCAGCGACTTCCTGCTGATGCCGTCACGCTACGAGCCCTGCGGCCTGAGCCAGATGTATGCACAACGCTTCGGCTCGCTGCCTGTGGCGCGCAACACCGGGGGCCTGGCCGACACCATCGAGGACGGGGTAACCGGTTTTCTGTTCGGCGAGTCGACCATCGAGAGCTACAAGGCCGCCCTGGCGCGCGCCTTTTATGTCTTCGGCAAGCCCGAACTGCTGAACGCCATGCGCTGCCGCGCGATGACCCAGCCTTTCAACTGGAGCGAGGCGGTGGAGCCTTACGCCGAGCTTTATCAGGCGCTGGTCCATGGCAGCAAGACTTCTGCGAATCATAAATAACGGCGATCAATCAATAAATGGAAGAGGTTTCATCGATGCCTTCACGGAAAACTGAAACCTGGTCCCACGGTGCAGTAATGCAGGACTCCGGGCTCACTCACTTTGCATTGTGGGCACCGGACGCTTTCTCGGTCGGGCTGCAGGTCGCCGACGGCGAATCGTTGCCCATGCTCGCCGGCAACGACGGCTGGTTCACCCTGGAACACAAGTGCGCGGCCGGTACCGCCTACCGTTTCGATATCGATGGCGAGATGGCAGTGCCTGACCCGGCGTCCCGCGCCCAGCAGGACGACGTGCATTCAGCCAGCCTTGTAGTCGACCCGCTGGCCTACAGTTGGCAGAACACCAGCTGGCTGGGCCGACCATGGTCCCAGGCGGTCATCTATGAACTGCACGTGGGTGCGCTGGGCGGCTACGCCGGTGTCGAATCCCACCTGGCACGCCTTGCAGCCCTGGGCGTCACCGCGATCGAGTTGATGCCCATCGCCGAATTCCCGGGCGAACGCAACTGGGGGTATGACGGCGTCCTGCCGTATGCTCCGGAAGCCTCCTACGGCACACCCGAACAGCTCAAGCATTTGATCGATTGCGCCCATGGCCATGGCCTGATGGTAATCCTCGATGTGGTCTACAACCACTTCGGCCCCGATGGCAATTACCTTGGCCGCTACGCCAAGGGCTTCTTCCGCCACGACAAGAAAACCCCGTGGGGCGATGCCATCGACTTCCGCCGCGATGAGGTAAGAAGTTTCTTCATCGATAACGCCGCCATGTGGCTGCTCGAATACCGTTTCGACGGCCTGCGCTTCGACGCCGTGCATGCCATTCAGGACCCGACCTTCCTGCAGGAGATGGCCACCACCCTGCGCGAGCAGGTCGGCGCCGATCGACACGTCTGGCTGATGCTGGAGAACGAGCACAACCAGGCTCATCTGCTCGAGCAGGGTTACGACGCGCAGTGGAACGACGACGGTCATAACGTGCTGCATGCACTGCTGACCGGCGAAGACGAGGCGTACTACGCCGACTTCAGCGAACAGTCGACCGAAAAGCTGGCGCGTTGCCTGAGTCAGGGTTTCATCTATCAGGGCGATACCAACCAGAAGGGCGAATCGCGTGGCGAACCCAGCGGTCATCTGCCGCCCACTGCCTTCGTGCTGTTTCTGCAGAACCACGACCAGATCGGCAACCGCGCCATGGGTGAGCGCCTGAGTCTGCTGTGCAGCGAACCGGCCCTGCGCGCCGCCACTGCCTTGCTGTTGCTGTCTCCGATGATTCCCATGCTGTTCATGGGCGACGAGTGGGCCGCCGACGAGCCGTTCCTGTTTTTCACCGATCACCACGGCGAATTGGCCGAAGCGGTCCGCGAGGGGCGTCGCGCCGAGTTTGCCGCGTTCGACGCCTTCGCCAACGAAGCAACCCGGGCGAAGATTCCCGATCCGAACGCTGCCAGCACGTTCGAAGCGTCGCGGCCGGACTTCGCCGAATTCCAGTTCCGCCAGGACGGGGCCTGGGTGCAGTTGTATCGCCAGTTGCTGGCCTTGCGCCGCGACGAGATCGTGCCGCGGCTCGATGGTGCCCAGTCACTGGGTGCGCAGGTATTGGCCGACAAGGCGGTGACGGCAAAATGGCGAATGGGCGATGGCAGCGTGTTGCGCATCGATCTGAACCTGAGCGAGGCGACCGTGCCGGCCCATCTGCAGACCGAACACCTGCTGTTCGACAGCCGGCCCCAGAACGACACCACCACCGTACTGAACCAAGGACTGCCCGCCTTTACCGCTCTGGTCAGCTTGATTCCGGCGGGTGACTCGGAGACAGCGGTATGACCGAACAACGCCAACTCCACGATCTTGCCGAGCGCGCCGGCATCGCCGTCGACTGGACCGATGCCAATGGCAAGCCGCAGACGGTTGCCGACGGTGTCCTGCGCAAGGTGCTGCGTGGCCTGGGCCATCCTGCCGATTCAGTGCAAGAGGTCGAGCAAAGCCTGGACGAGTTGCGCAAGACGGCACAGTCGCATCGCCTGCCCCCACTGTTGACGGTCGAACACGGCCAGCCGCTCGATCTTGCGCGGTTCTTCGAGCCGGGTACGGCCTGCGAAGTCAAGCTGGAAGACGGCAGTACGCTGTCGCTGAGCCTGGACAAAAACGGCGCCCTGCCCGGCCTGTTGCCCGTCGGTTATCAGGACGTGCACATCGAGCAGCAGCATTTCACCCTGGCTGTAGCGCCACCACGCTGCTTCAGCGTAGCCGACGCCTATGGCCAGGACACGGCCCACGCCTGGGGGCTGAGTGTTCAGTTGTACGCAGTGCGCCGCAGCGGTGATGGCGGCTTCGGCGACACCCAAGCCCTGGAAACGCTGGTGCGCAGTGCCGGCGAGCGCGGTGCCGATGCCTTGGCGATCAGCCCCATGCACGCCATGAGCAGCAGCGACAACACGCGCTACAGCCCCTACTCGCCTTCGAGCCGGCTGTTTCTCAACAGCCTGTACGCGGCACCTGCCGCGGTGCTCGGTGAAGACGCCGTGCGCACCGCTATCGAAACTTCCGGGTTGGGCGATACCCTGCACGCGCTGGAAGCGTTGCCTTTGGTGGACTGGCCAGCTGCCGCCGGGGCCAAGCAGCGCTTGCTGCGTGCGCTCTATGACAGCTTCTGCCAGAACGAACACCCCCTCAATGCGGATTTCAACGCGTTCCGCCACACCGGTGGCGAAGCGCTGGAGAATCACTGCCGCTACGAGGCTTTGCAGGCCGTCTTCAAGGCTCGCGGTGAAAGCCTCGACTGGCGCCAGTGGCCCCAGCAGTGGCATGACCCACGCGGCACGGCCGTGGCCGAGTTCGCTGCAGCCCACGGCGATGAGATCGCCTTTCATGCATTTTGCCAATGGCTGATCGACCGCTGCCTGGCCAAGGTGCAACAAGCGGCGCGCAGCAGCGGCATGAAGATCGGTCTGATCGCCGACCTTGCCGTGGGTGCCGACGGTGCCGGCAGCCAGGCCTGGAGCCGTCAGGACGAGTTGCTCGCCGACCTGACCGTGGGCGCGCCGCCTGACATTCTGAATCGTTCGGGGCAAAGCTGGGGCATCTCGGCATTCTCGCCCGAGGGTCTGCAGCGCAATGGCTTCCGCGCATTCATCGAGATGCTGCGGGCCAATTTCGCCCACGCCGGTGGCCTGCGCATCGATCACATCATGGGCTTGCAGCGCCTGTGGCTGATTCCGGCCGACGCCAAGCCTGGCGAAGGTGCCTACCTGCAGTTTCCCATCGACGACATGCTGCGCCTGCTCGCGCTCGAATCCCACCGTCACCACGCCGTGGTGCTGGGCGAAGACCTCGGCACGGTGCCCGATGGCTTGCGTGAGAAGCTGGCAGCCCGGCAGATGCTGGGGATGCGCGTGCTGCTGTTCGAACAGAACGACGGCGTGTTCATCGAGAATCAAGCGTGGCCAGACAACGCCCTGGCCACCTCGACCACCCACGACCTGCCGACCCTCAACGGTTGGTGGCGCGGGCGTGACATCGATTGGAACCGCGACTTGGAACTGATCGACGAGCCGACCGAGAAACACTGGCGCGAGACCCGCGAGCACGAGCGTCGCGCGTTGCGCCAGGTGCTTGCACACGAGCTGCAGCAGAGCCAGGTGGAGGGCGTGGACGACATCGATGCGATGATCGACGCCAGTACCCGCTTCCTTGGCCAGACCCCTGCTCCGCTGGTATTGCTGCCGATCGACGATGCCTTGGGTATCGAGGAACAGGCGAACCTGCCGGGCACCATAGACAGTCATCCCAATTGGCGCCGCCGCTACAGCGCCCATGCCCAGAATCTTCTCGACGATGAAGACGCTGCCAGACGCCTAGAGCTGCTGGCCTGCGCCCGCCAACAAGCCAGTGAGCGTTACCGATGAAAAAAATGACGGCCAGCGTTCGGCTGCAGTTGCACAAGGATTTCACCCTGGATGATGCCGCTCGCCTGGTGCCGTATTTTTCCCGGCTCGGCATCAGCCACGTGTACGCGTCTCCCATTCTCAAGGCCCGCCCCGGCTCGATGCACGGCTACGACGTCGTCGACCCGACCCAGGTCAACCCCGAACTGGGTGGCCAGCCCGCGCTGGAGCGGCTGATCGCAGCGCTGCGCGAGCAGGACATGGGTTTCATCCTCGACATCGTGTCCAATCACATGGCCGTGGGGGGTGCGCACAACCCGTGGTGGCTCGACCTGCTCGAGTGGGGGCGTCGCAGCCCGTATTCGGAGTTCTTCGACATTCAGTGGCACTCGCCCGACCCGTTGCTCGAAGGCCAGTTGCTGTTGCCCTTTCTCGGCAGTGACTACGGCGCAGCCCTGCAGGGCGGTGAACTGGTACTGAAGTTCGACGCCGAGCAAGGCAGCTTTTTCGTTGAGCACTACGAGCATCGCTTTCCGATCTGTCCGATCGACTACCCGCACATCCTGGCGGCGTCGGGCAATGCACCGGTCAGCGAGTTGGGCGCGCGCTTCGCCAACCTGCATGGCAGCGACGACGCGTACGGCGAGGCTCGCACGCTGCAAGCCGATCTGGCGACCCGTGTCGCCAGCGGCGGCCTGAACGATGCCATCCAAGCCTCCCTGGCCCAGTTCGATGCTACCAGCGACGAAGGCTTCAACCGCCTGCACGAGCTGCTGGAGCGACAATCCTATCGCCTGGCAAGCTGGCGCACCGCCGGTGACGACATCAACTGGCGGCGCTTCTTCGACGTCAACGAGTTGGGCGGCCTGCGTGTCGAGCGGCCGGCGGTGTTCGAAGCGACCCATGCGAAGATCTTCGAACTGATCGGCGCAGGCCTGGTGGACGGCTTGCGTATCGACCATATCGACGGCCTGGCCGACCCGCGTGGCTATTCGCGCAAACTGCGACGTCGGGTCAACGCCCTGTTGCAGCAGCGCCCGGAGTCCGCGCGCATCGATCACGTACCGATCTACGTCGAGAAGATTCTGGGCGCAGGCGAAACACTGCACCGTGACTGGCAGGTCGATGGCACCACCGGCTACGAGTTCATGAACCAGGTGTCGTTGCTGCAGCATGATCCTGACGGCGAGCAGCCACTGGGCGAGCTGTGGAGCCGCGTCAGTGGCCGCCCCAGCGAGTTCATCGAAGAAGCCCACGTGGCTCGCAACCTGGTACTCAACGGTTCCCTCGCCGGCGATTTCGAGTCCGTGGCCCAGGCCTTGCTGCAAGTGGCCCGCGGCGACTTGATGAGCCGCGACCTGACCCTGGGCGCCATCCGCCGAGCGCTGCAAGAGCTGATCGTGCACTTCCCGGTGTACCGTACCTATATCAACCCGTGCGGACGCCCGGCTGAAGACGAAGCTTTCTTCCACAAGGCTATGGACGGCGCACGCGGTACGTTGGGCGAAGCCGACTGGCCGGTACTCGATTACCTGCAGCGCTGGCTGGGTGGCGAACGCTGGCGCGCGCTGCCCATCGGCCGTCGACGCAAGCTGATTCGCCACGCCTGCGTGCGCTTCCAGCAACTGACATCGCCGGCGGCGGCCAAGGCTGTCGAGGACACTGCATTCTACCGCTCTGCCGTATTGCTTTCGCGCAACGACGTCGGTTTCGAGACCGAACTGTTCGCCGGCACCCCGGAAGCGTTCGACCAGGCCTGTCAGCAGCGCCTCGAGCATTTCCCGGACAATCTGCTGGCCACTGCCACCCACGACCACAAGCGGGGCGAAGACACCCGTACGCGCCTGGCCGTGCTCAGCGAGCGCGCACCCTGGTACGTCGAGCAAGTGCAGCAATGGCTGGAGCTGGCTGCGCCGCTGCGCAGTGCCTTCGGCGACGGCCATGCACCGAGTGGTGGCGACGAGCTGATGCTTTACCAGGCACTGCTGGGCAGCTGGCCGCTGGACTTGCGCAGTGACGACGTCGAAGGCCTGACCGCCTACGCCGAGCGCCTGTACCAATGGCAACAGAAGGCGTTGCGCGAAGCCAAGCTGATCAGCAGTTGGAGTGCGCCGAACGAAGCCTACGAAACAGCCTGCCGCGACTTTCTCGAGCAATTGCTGCTGAGCGACAAGGGTCGCCCGCTGCGCGATGCCATTGCCGCCGCCAGTCGCACCATTGCGCCCAGCGGCGCGCTGGACAGCCTGGTGCAAACCCTGCTGCGCATGACCGTGCCCGGCATCCCCGATCTGTATCAGGGCGCCGAGTACTGGGATTTCAGCCTGGTCGATCCGGACAATCGTCGTCCGGTGGATTACGCCGCACGCGAACATTCGCTCGACGCCCGCCCTGCGGTCAGCGAATTGCTGCAAGACTGGCACGATGGTCGCATCAAGCAGGCCATGATCCAGCGCACGCTTCAGGCTCGTGCCGCACACCCGGCGCTATTCCGGGACGGCAGCTACCAGAAGCTCGACGTCCAGGGTGTGCATGCCGATCGCATTCACGCGTTCGCTCGCGTACTGGACGGCACGACGGCCATAGTGATCGTGCCCCGTCTGGCCAGCGGCCTGTTGGCCGATGCCCAGACGCCTTTGATCGATGCCAGCGCTTGGGGCGACACCCGTGTCGTTTTGCCATCGGTGCAATCCGGGGCTACATTGAAGGGACTTTTCTCCGACCACGCAGTCACAGCAGAGAAGGAATTGTTGGTGAGCACTGCGCTGAAAGAGTTTCCCGTCAATCTCTTCCTACAAAGTGAGCTGTAATAAGGAGCGTTGAAATGAGTGCCGACGATAAACGAGTCCGCGAATTCGCCTATCAGATCTGGGAATCCGAAGGTCAGCCCGAAGGGCAGGACGAGCGCCATTGGGAGATGGCACGCAAACTGGCCGAGGCTGAGGCGCTAGCACCTTCCAAGCCGGCCAAGGGCAAAGCTGCGGCCAAGCCCAAGGCGGCCGCTCAGCCCAAGCCCAAGCCAGCTGGCGAGGGTCCTGCTGCCAAACCCAAGGCCCCGGGCAAGGCTGCTGAGCCAGCCGATGCAGCAGCGGATCCCGCCGCCAAGGCCGACGGTGCTGGCAAGCCACCGGCACCGAAGAAGCCGCGTCCACCGAAAAAGCCCGCTGCAAAGTGACACCCGCCCGCGTACTGCCGCTACCTGGCACGCGGGCACATCTTCCGTCGGTCCAGCCCCAGGGCTGGATGGCTGCAGTTACCGAACTTCACGTGCCCGTCACCCGGACGGCACGTTCACCGACCCGTTGCCTGCCTCAGCACCTCCCGACTCTGAAGACACCGATGATGCTATGACATCTGCCTGCGCCGTATGCGTGCAAAACAAGAGCAAGGATCGACCATGAGTCCGCACAAGAAAGCTGCACCCGCGCCAGAACCGACCGAACCGTCGCGTATTCGCGAAGGCCTGCCCTTCCCGCTTGGCGCCACCTGGACCGGTCTGGGTGTGAACTTCGCACTGTTTTCCGCCAATGCCACCAAGGTCGAACTTTGTATCTTCGATGCCAGTGGCGAAGAGGAAATCGAGCGCATCGAGTTGCCCGAGTATACCGACGAGATCTACCACGGCTACTTGCCCGACGCCCACCCAGGGCTGATCTACGGCTACCGTGTGCATGGCCCTTACGACCCCGAGAACGGCCACCGTTTCAACCCCAACAAGCTGCTGATCGACCCCTACGCCAAGCAGCTGGTAGGCGAACTCAAGTGGTCCGAGGCCCTGTTCGGCTATACCATCGGCCATCCCGATGGTGACCTTAGTTTCGATGAACGCGACAGCGCTCCG
Source organism: Pseudomonas sp. CFBP 8758 (assembly GCF_014841725.1). NCBI lineage: Bacteria > Pseudomonadati > Pseudomonadota > Gammaproteobacteria > Pseudomonadales > Pseudomonadaceae > Pseudomonas > Pseudomonas sp. CFBP 8758. The sequence goes on from NZ_JACYUK010000006.1 coordinate 47,559, forward strand.
TTCGTGCCGAAGAGCAAAGTCATCGACCCGGCCTACACCTGGGGCCGCGACCATCGCGTCAGTGTGCCGTGGGACAAGACCATCTTCTACGAGGCCCATGTGCGCGGCCTGACCATGCAGCACCCTGCCGTGCCTGAGTCCCTGCGCGGGACCTTCGCCGGCCTCGCCGTGCCGGAAGTGGTCGACCACCTGAAGAACCTGGGGGTGACGTCGATCGAGTTGCTGCCGATCCATGGCTTCGTCAACGACCAGCACCTGTTGCAGAAAGGCCTCAACAACTACTGGGGCTACAACAGCATTGCGTTCTTCGCGCCGCATTCGCGCTACATCGCCAGCGGCAAGATAGCCGAGTTCAAGGAGATGATCGCGCACCTGCACGACGCCGGCCTGGAAGTCATTCTCGACGTGGTCTACAACCACACCGCCGAAGGCAACGAGCAAGGGCCGACGCTGTCGATGCGCGGCATCGACAACGCTTCCTACTATCGCTTGATGCCCGAGAACAAGCGCTATTACATCAACGACTCAGGCACCGGCAACACGCTGGACCTGAGCCATCCCTGCGTGTTGCAGATGGTCACCGACTCGCTGCGCTACTGGGCCTCGGAAATGCACGTCGACGGTTTCCGCTTCGACCTGGCAACCATCCTCGGCCGCTACCACGACGGCTTCTCGGAACGTCACAGCTTCCTCGTTGCCTGTCGCCAGGACCCGGTGCTGCGCTCGGTGAAGCTCATCGCCGAGCCGTGGGACTGTGGCCCCGGTGGTTATCAGGTGGGCGGCTTCGCGCCGGGTTGGGCCGAATGGAACGATCGCTTCCGCGACACCGTACGGGCGTTCTGGAAAGGTGACGACGGCCAGCTTGCCGACTTCGCCGCGCGCATGACCGGTTCGGGCGACATGTTCAATCAGCGCGGTCGCCGGCCCTATTCTTCGGTCAACTTCATCACCGCGCACGATGGCTTTACCCTGCGCGACCTGGTGTCGTACAACGACAAGCACAACGAAGACAACGACGAAGACAACCAGGACGGCACCAGTAACAACGTCTCCTGGAACCACGGTGTCGAAGGCCCCAGTGACGATCCGGAAATCATCGAACTGCGCCTGCGCCAGATGCGCAACTTCTTTACCACCCTGTTGTTCTCCCAAGGTACGCCGATGATCGTCGCCGGCGACGAGTTCTCGCGCACGCAGGGTGGCAACAACAATGCCTACTGCCAGGACAGCGAGATCGGCTGGGTCAACTGGGAGCTCGACGAAGACGGCAAGGGCCTGCTGCGTTTCGTCAAACGCCTGATCAAGCTGCGCAACAGCTACCCGATCCTGCGCCGCAATCGCTTTCTGGTCGGCGAGTACAACGAAGCCATCGGCGTCAAGGACGTGACCTGGCTTGACCCGCTGGGCAACGAGATGACCGCCGAGCAATGGGAAGACGCCCATGGCCGCTGCCTGGGGATGATGCTCGATGGCCGCGCGCAGCCCAGTGGCATTCGCAAACCGGGCGCCGATGCGACCCTGCTGCTGATCGTCAATGCTCACCATGACGTCGTCAACTTCACCCTTCCCGAAGTACCGGAAGGTGAATACTGGAATTGCCGCATCGACACCAACCGCCCGGATCTGGGTGAGCATGAGCGTCTGGAATTCGGCAGCGAATTCCAGGTGACCGGTCGCTCGATGCTGATGTTCGAACTGCACCGGGATGTCGAAGAATGAAACCGACCCTGACCGAGGCTCTGACTTGGCCGGCGCAGGGTTACGCCGACACTGCGGCACTGGGCAAGGAACTGCGGCGGCTGTGCGCCTCGGGCCTGGACAGCCTGCCGCTGCCCGCCGGCGGCGACACTTTGCAGCGCTGGCAGTGCCTGGCGGCCGTGGCCGGGCATGATCTGGGCCTGTGCAAACTGTACGAAGGCCACACTGACGCGTTGGCCATCATGCAGGAACTGGGCGCCGATCCCGCGCCCGAGGGCTCGATCTGGGGCACTTGGGCCTCGGAGCCGCCCCAGGCACGGGTGATGGTTCGCCACGAAGGTGACCGCGTGCTGCTCAGCGGCCGCAAGGCCTGGTGTTCGGGCGCCAGCGTCGTCACCCATGGCCTGCTTACGGCCTGGGATGACGATGGCCAGCAACAACTGGTCGCGGTGCCGATGGACCAGGCCAACCTGTGCGTCACCGACGACGGCTGGAACGCCGTGGGCATGGCCAACACCGGCAGCGTCGAGATCCTGCTGGAAAACGCCGAGGGCTGGTGCGTCGGAACCGCAGGAAGCTACCTCAACCGCCCCGGTTTCTGGCTGGGCGGCATCGGCATCGCCGCGTGCTGGTTCGGTGCTGCCCGCGAGCTTGGGCGCTATCTGGCCCAGCACTGCCATGCCCGGCCCGAACCTCATGCACTGGCGCACCTGGGCGCAGTGGATCGAGCATTGGCGGCCTGCATTGCCGTCCTGCGCCAGGCCGCCATTGCTGCCGACCAGCAGCCCGATGGCCATTTCGAGCATTCGGCGCGACTGTGCCGCGCGGTGGCTGAACACACCGCCGACACCGTCATCAGCCATGTCGGCCGAGCCCTGGGCGCGGGCCCGTACTGCAAGGATCCTCATTTCGCCCGGTTGATCGCCGATCTGCCGGTATACCTGCGACAGAGCCATGCCGAGCGCGACCTCGCTGCGCTGGGCCAGTTGCTCGGCGCCCCCACGACGCGGACCTGGAGTTTATGAAAGAAAACCCTATCGTAGGCCAGGGCACGCCCCTGCAGGCCTGGCGCGGCTCGCGACACTTGGCCGAACTGCCATTGATCGACGCCCAGACACTGGTACCGGCCGGCTCGCGGGCGGTGATCATCGCCCCGCATCCGGACGATGAAGTGCTCGGCTGTGGTGGGCTTTTGCAATTGCTGGCAGGGCTGGATCGGCAGATCCTGATCATTTCCGTCACCGACGGCAGCGCCAGCCATCCGGGCTCGCAGACGTGGCCCGCCGAACGCCTCAGCGCGGTGCGCCCGCAGGAGAGCGCCGAGGCGCTGCACCGTCTGGGCCTACCCCTGCACAGCTTGCAATGGATTCGCGGAGGCTTTGCCGACAGCGGTGTGGCGCACGAAGAGCAACGACTCACCGAGTTCATTCAGCGCTACCTCAAGCCCACCGATGTGGTGTTCAGCACCTGGTGCAACGATGGCCACACCGACCATGAGGCGGTAGGCCGTGCGGGCGCAACGGCGGCCGCGGCTGCTGGCGCGAGCCATCATGAACTGCCGATCTGGACCTGGCACTGGGCGCAGCCCGAAGACGATCGGATCCCATGGTCGCGCGCGCGCAAGCTGCCGCTGGACAAGGTGATGGTGGCGCGCAAGAGCCATGCGGTGCATGCCTTCGCCAGTCAGCTGGAAGGCGATCCACAGATAGGCCTGGCGCCTGTGCTGCCCCCCTACGTTCTGGAGCGGTTGCTGCAGCCGTTCGAGGTGGTGTTTCTATGAGCGGACAAAGCGTCGACAACCAGTATTTCGACAAGCTCTACGAGGGCAACGACGACCCCTGGGCCATGCGTCATCGCTGGTACGAGCGGCGCAAGCGGGCATTGCTGCTCGCCTGCCTGCCGCAGGAGCGATATGGCGCGATCTTCGAGCCCGGTTGTGCCAACGGCGAGACCAGCCTGGCACTGGCCACGCGCTGCGACTCCCTGCTCAGCTGCGACATGAATACCCGCGCGGTGGGCCTGACCCAGGCGCGCCTGAGCGACATCGCCCACGCCCAGGCGCGACAGGCTGCCCTGCCCGCCGACTGGCCAGGCGAGCGCTTCGACCTCATCGTGCTCAATGAACTGGGTTACTACCTGAGTCGCGCCGACCTCAGCCAGGTCATCGAGAAAGCTCGTGCTTGCTTGAACCCCGGTGGCCAGGTGGTTGCCTGTCACTGGCTGGCGAGCATCGAGGGTGCGCCGCAGACGGCCACGCAGGTCCACGAACAGCTGCACGCGGAATTGGGCATGCACCGGCTGGTGGAACACAGGGAGGGTGATTTTCTACTGGAACTGTGGAGCTGCGAGTCGACGACCGTCGCCCAGCACGAGGGATTGCGCTGACCCTTGGAACACGCAGACTTGATACTCAGTCGAAAAAAAGGGGCTCCGTGAAGGAGCCCCTTTTCATTACCGTCAGCCCTGGATATCGGCCCGCGTAGGACGCAGGATCAATACACCCAGCGGTGGCAGGTTGAGGCTGATGGCGTGAGGTTGGCCATGGCTGCCCTCCTCTTCGGCGAAGACCTTGCCGCCGTTGCCGTAGTTGGAGCCAGCGTACTGCTCGGCGTCGCTGTTGAGCAGCTCTTCCCACTCGCCACCGAACGGCACGCCTACGCGGTAGGCCTCGCGCGGAACCGGCGTGAAGTTGGCCACCACCAGCACCGGCTCGTTATTGGCACTCCAGCGCAGCCAGGCAAAGACACTGTTGGTGGCGTCGTCGCCGATCAACCACTGGAAGCCCTCGGGCTGGCAGTCCTGCTGGTGCAGTGCCGGTACTTCGCGGTACAGCCTGTTGAGGTCGGCGATCAGCTGCTGAACACCCTTGTGTTCGGAGTACTCGGTGAGGTACCAATCCAGCTGATGATCGTGGTTCCACTCTCGCCACTGGCCGAACTCGCAACCCATGAACAACAGCTTCTTGCCCGGATGAGTCCACATAAAACTCAGGTAGGCACGCAGGTTGGCAAACTTCTGCCAGCGGTCACCGGGCATCTTGTCGATCAGCGAGTGTTTGCCATGCACGACCTCATCATGGGAAATCGGCAGCACGAAATGTTCTGAATAGGCATACACCAAACCAAAACTGAGCTGCCCGTGATGATGCGGCCTGTGGATCGGATCGTTCTGGACGTAGTTGAGCGTGTCATGCATCCAGCCCATGTTCCACTTGTAGTCGAAACCCAGGCCGCCTTCCTGTGTGGGCTGAGTCACGCCCGGCCAGGCGGTGGACTCTTCGGCTATCACCATGGCCCCCGGTGCTTCCTGTTTCACCACGTCATTGAGGTGACGCAGGAACGCGATGGTTTCCAGGTTCTCACGGCCGCCGTACTCGTTGGGCACCCATTCCCCTGCCTTGCGCGAATAGTCGCGGTACAGCATCGACGCCACGGCATCGACGCGCAGGCCGTCGATATGGAACTGCTTGAGCCAGTGAACCGCGGAGGCAATCATGAAGCCATGCACTTCAGTGCGGCCCAGGTTGTAGATCAGCGTGTTCCAGTCTTGATGGAAGCCCTCCAGCGGGTTGTCGTATTCGTACAGCGCAGTGCCGTCGAAACGCGCCAGGCCATGCTCGTCGGTGGGGAAATGCGCCGGGACCCAGTCCAGGATCACACCGATTTCGGCTTTGTGGCAGGCATTGACGAACGCCGCGAAGTCTTCCGGCGTGCCATAGCGGGCCGACGGCGCGAACTGCGACAACGGCTGATAACCCCACGAACCGCCGAATGGGTGCTCCATGATCGGCAGCAACTCGATGTGGGTGAAGCCCATCTTCTGCACGTACGGAATCAGGCGCTCGGCCAGTTCATGCCAGTTGTAGGGACGAACCACCTCGCCTGCTTCGTCGAGCTCGCACATCCATGAACCGGCGTGCAGTTCGTAGATCGACTGTGGTGCACCCAGCGCGTGACGCTCGGCGCGGATATCCAGCCAAGCGTTGTCGTCCCAGGCGAACTGCATCGGCTTGGCCACCCGCGAGGCGGTGGACGGCGGCAACTCGGTGCACAGGGCAATCGGGTCGGCCTTGAGCGGCAGAATGCCGTGCTGGCCAAGAATCTCGTATTTATACGGTTCGCCAGGCTGCAGGCCGGGGATGAACAACTCCCAGACGCCGGCCGGGAAGCGTTGGCGCATTGGATGACGGCGACCGTCCCAGACGTTGAAGTCACCGACCACCGAAACCCGCTTGGCGTTCGGTGCCCAGACGGCGAAGCGCACGCCCTGCACGCCTTCGATTTCGATGAACTGGGCACCGAAGACGCTGCCCAGGTTGCGATGCTTGCCCTCTGCAAACAGGTAGATGTCCATGTCGCCGAGCAGATTGCCGTAGCTGTACGGGTCTTCGCTGACCTGCACCCCCCCGGCCCACTGCACGCGCAGCAGGTAGGGTTGGCTTTGCTCGATATGGCCGGTGAACAACCCGGGCACGTCGCCCTGGTCGAGGGTCGTTAGTGGATGCCCCCCGTCCTTGGCCAATACCTGCACGCTCAGGGCCGTCGGCAGGTAGGCACGGATGTAGCTGCCTGTGCCGCCATCGCTATGGGCACCCAGAACCGAGAACGGATCGGAATGGTCGGCACGGATCAGCGCCTCGATATCGGCTTTTGCCGGCAACGCGCCGGAATCGCGCTTGCCATGTTCGCTGTGCGCACTCATTGCTTATTCTCCCTCGTACTCAAGAGCCCGAACAGTCCGTGCAAGGGCACGGCCAACCAGCTCGGGCGATTCTCCGCTTCATAAGCGATCTCGTAGGCAGCCTTTTCCAGGCTGAACAAATCCAGTGCCGCGCGCGCGCCGTCCGGGTCCTGCCACTGATGTGGCACGGCCTTGGTCGCCAGGTCGTAGGCGCCGATGAACGCATGGCGGGCCTCGGCCAGGTAGCGCTGGGCCACGCGCTGGCGCGCCGATGCTGCTTCCTCGGAGGCATCGGTGCTTTGTACATTGCGGATCGCCATGGCCGCAGCGTAGTCGAACGAACGCAATACGCCTCCTACATCCTTGTAAGGACTGTATTTGGCGCGGCGCTCTTCGAGTGGCCGTGCAGGCTCGCCCTCGAAGTCGATCAGGTAGGCATCACCCTGCACCACCAGCATCTGGCCCAGGTGCAGGTCACCATGGACCCGCATGATCAGACCGCCAGTGGCCTGCGCGCTGAGGCGCTCGACCTGGGCCAGCAACTCTTCGCGTCGGCCCAGCAGTTCGGCCACCAAAGCCTGGTCCTGCTCGGCAAATTCGGCGCGGCGCTGCTCGAGCAGGCCCAGCGCCCGCTCGACCTGGCTGGCGATGCTTGTAGCCCAGCCTTGGGCATCTTTCCGGTTGCTCACCCGGGCGAGGAAATCGGCCTGGGCGCCGGACGCCGCCAGGGCGACGTGCATCTCGCCCAGGCGCTGGCCGAGCATGCCGGCAAAGTCTGCCAGCTCGCCCAGTGCGTCGTAGCGCTGGCCTTGTTCGGAATGGGCGAAGGCCATCTCGTCGCGAATCGCGCGCTCGAGGTTGTTCTGGGTCCATTCCCAGGCGTCGCCCTGATTGTTCAGGTAACCCTGGGCAATCATCAGCAAGTGCGGTGTTCCGCTGGCATCCACACGGCTGACGGACCCCATCAGCGGCGAGATGTTGGCGTAGCCCGCGGCGGTCAGGTAGGCACCCATTTCCAGCTCTGGATGGATGCCACCGCTGACGCGGCGAATCATCTTCAGCACCAGGCTGCCGCCGACCACGACCGAGCTGTTGGACTGCTCGGCCGACAGGTAGCGGATCACCGAAGTCTGGTCGAGATTCAGGGCCGTCAGATGCTCGGTGGCCTGGAAGCGGATCTCGCCTTCGCCGGTCGCCAGGGTCTTCTCGACCTGAAGCCCTTCGATCACCGAGTGGATGAAGTTTTCCAGGACGAAGGCGTCGGTGATCAGGCCGACTTCACGGCCGCGCCGAACACGCGACAGCGCCAGTTGCAAGGGCAGCGGCGAGCCGCTGTGCTCCTCGGGAATGAAGCCGAACGGGAACTGGTAGCGGCTGGTCTGGCCACCGGCGGTGACCTCCAGCTCACTGAGGAGCACCGGGCTTTGCGGCGTGCCGAAGCGCACGCCGTAAGCGATGCGCAGGTTGTCTATGGCTACGTCCTTGCCGCCGAACCAGCGTCGCTTGGGCAGGTACTGCAGCAGAGAGGTGTTTTCCAGAGTGCTGCGCGACGGCTCGTCGAGCAACTCCTCCATCCGTTGTTTCAAAACCAGGGTCTGGAAGTCAGGCATGCTTTGGGCCGGTTCGACGTGCCAACTCGGCATCTGGGTTTCGCTGGCCAGCAGGAACCAATAGAAGCCGTAGGGTGGCAAGGTCAGCAGAAAATTCAGCTGACCGATGGGTGGGAAGGCGCTGCCGCCGAGCATCTCTACCGGCACCATGCCGGCGTACGGGGACAGATCCAATTCAGCCGCTTGGGCGGCACGCGAGACGTTGGCTACGCACAACACGATCTCGGTCTTGCCATCGCTGCCGGTGTATTCACGCACGTAGGCCAGGATGCGGCGGTTGGTCGGCGTGAGCATGGTCAGGGTGCCACGGCCGAACGCTTTTTGCTGACGGCGCACGGCGAGCATGCGCCGGGTCCAGTTCAGCAGCGAGTGCGGGTCGTTGGCCTGGGTTTCGACGTTGACCGACTGGTAGCCGTAGAGCGGATCCATGATCGGCGGCAGCACTAGGCTGGCCGGGTCGGCGCGAGAGAAGCCGCCGTTTCGGTCGATCGACCACTGCATGGGCGTGCGCACACCGTCGCGGTCACCCAGGTAGATATTGTCGCCCATGCCGATTTCGTCACCGTAATAAAGGGTCGGTGTGCCGGGCATGGACAGCAGCAGGCTGTTGAGCAATTCGACCCGGCGGCGGTCACGTTCGAGCAGCGGCGCCAGGCGACGACGAATGCCGAGGTTGATCCGCGCGCGGCTGTCGGCCGCGTAGTAGTTCCACAGGTAATCGCGCTCACGGTCGGTGACCATTTCCAGGGTCAGTTCATCGTGGTTGCGCAGGAAGATCGCCCATTGGCAGTTGGCTGGAATGGCAGGCGTCTGGCGCAGAATGTCGGTGACCGGAAAGCGGTCTTCCTGCGCCAGTGCCATGTACATGCGTGGCATCAACGGGAAATGGAACGCCATGTGGCACTCGTCGCCGTTGTCGCCGTGAGCATCGCCGAAGTACAGCTGGGTGTCCTCTGGCCACTGGTTGGCCTCGGCCAGCAGCATGCGGTCCGGGTAATTGGCGTCGATCTCGGCACGGATCTGCTTGAGCACCTGGTGGGTTTCGGGCAGGTTCTCATTGTTGGTGCCGTCACGCTCGATCAAATACGGAATGGCATCCAGGCGCAGACCGTCGATGCCCATGTCCAGCCAGTAGCGCATGACGTCAATGACTGCTTTCATCACTTGCGGGTTGTCGAAATTCAAATCCGGCTGGTGCGAATAGAAACGGTGCCAGAAGTATTGGCCTGCGACGGGGTCCCAGGTCCAGTTGGACTTCTCGGTATCGAGAAAGATGATTCGCGTGCCGTCGTATTTCTCGTCGCTGTCGGACCACACATAGAAATCGCGAGCCTTGGAGCCCTTCTTGGCCTTGCGCGCGCGCTGAAACCAGGGGTGCTGGTCGGAAGTGTGGTTGATCACCAGCTCGGTGATCACACGCAAGCCGCGCTTGTGCGCCTCGCTGATGAAACGTCGCACATCGGCCAACGTGCCGTAGTCCGAGTGCACCGCCTTGTACTCGGCGATGTCGTAGCCGTCGTCGCGACGCGGCGACGGGTAGAACGGCAGCAGCCAAATGGTATTGACGCCCAGATCGGCGATGTAATCGAGTTTGGCGATCAACCCCGGAAAGTCACCGATGCCGTCGTTGTCGGAGTCGAAGAACGACTTGACGTGGACCTGATAGATAACCGCATCCTTGTACCAGAGCGGATCATCGATGAACGCTTGCGACCGAGGCTTTTTCGCCATTGTGGATTCCCTGTAGTGAGCAGCGTGTCTAAAGCGGCTGGACATCGCCTGGAGCAGCGTAAGACACCGAGTGCGGCGTACGACGTGGCACTTGCCTACGGCTGTACGCGGGTGATCCTCCAGATGCCGAACGGTTGATAGGCAGGGTCGATCCGCATGAACTGACTCTTGCCATGCCACGTCCAGCGATGCCCGGTCATCAGGTCTTCGCCATTGGTGGCCGCATCATCGTCCAGGCCCAACTCCCACAGCGGCAGCTCGAAATGGGCTTCCTGGACGTTGTGGGGATCGAGGCTCACGGCGACCAGCACATAGTTGCTGCGGTCAGCGGTCCGCTTGCCGAAATACAGGACGTTATCGTTGTAGCACTGAAAGAACTCGACGCCCAGATGAGTTTGCAGCGCCGGGTTCTGACGGCGAATTCGGTTGAGCTGGGCGATCTCGGCAATGATGTTGCCGGGGGCGGTGAAGTCACGCGGGCGGATCTCATACTTCTCCGAGTCCAGATACTCTTCCTTGCCAGGGATAGGCGCCGATTCACACAATTCGAAACCCGAATACATGCCCCACAGGCCGGAGCCCATGGTCGCCAGCGCCGCGCGGATGAGGAACCCGGCGCGGCCGTTGTCGTGCAGGAAGAACGGGTTGATGTCCGGCGTGTTGACGAAGAAGTTCGGCCGGTAGCAGTGCGCCCACGGTGCCTGGTTGAGCTGGGTGAAATAGGTGGTCAGCTCCGGCTTGGTATTGCGCCAGGTGAAGTAGGTGTAGCTCTGCGAGTAACCGACCTTGCCCAGGCGCGCCATCATGGCTGGCTTGGTGAACGCCTCTGCAAGGAACATCACGCTTGGGTCTTTGCTGCGGATATCGGCGATCAGCCATTGCCAGAATGGCAGCGGCTTGGTGTGCGGGTTGTCGACGCGAAAGATCTTCACGCCTTCCTCGACCCAGCCCCACACCACGTCGCGCAGCTCGGTCCACAGGCCCGGTACTGCGTCGGCAGCGTAGAAGTCGACGTTGACGATGTCCTGGTATTTCTTCGGCGGGTTTTCCGCATAGCGGATGGTGCCGTCCGGGCGCCAGCTGAACCAGCCCGGGTGCTCTTTGAGCCACAGGTGGTCTTGGGAGCACTGGATGGCGAAGTCCAGCGCGATTTCCAGACCGTGCTCGGCCGCCGCGGCCACCAGCCTGCGGAAGTCTTCACGCGTGCCCAGCTGCGGGTGAATGGCCTCGTGCCCACCCTCGGCGCTGCCGATGGCATAAGGGCTGCCTGGATCGTCCAGGCCAGCGGTCAGGGAGTTGTTCGGGCCCTTGCGGTGAGCGCGTCCGATTGGATGGATCGGCGGGAAATACAGCACGTCGAAGTTCATGTCGCGAATCATCGGCAGACGGCTGTGCACATCATTGAAGGTGCCATGACGAGCTTTGTCATCGGTGATCGAGCGCGGAAACAACTCGTACCAGCTGGCGAACTGCGCGAGTTCGCGTTCTACGTCCAGGGCATATTCGACACTGGAGCAGAGGAACGCGCGCGAGTCCGCCAGGGACATCAGGGCCTGGGTGTCACGCTGCAACAGCAGCGCGACCTTGGCGTCTTGATCCAGCCCCTGCAATTCGTCGTGCAACTGGCGCAGTTGGCGTGCCAGGGTATCCTGGCTGCGGCTGGCGGCTTGCTCGAGGTGCACGCGGCCTTCTTCAAGTTCCAGGTCGATGGTCACGCCAGCGGCGTACTTCTTTTCCAGTTCGTAGCGGTAGCTGGCGAACTGGTCGATCCAGGCGTCGATGCAATAGGCATGGGTGCCGACGCTGTCGACGACCAGCTCGGCTTCCCAGCTGTCGTTGCCCAGCTCGCGCATGGCAGTGCTGTGCCAGGTGTCGGTGCCCGCCTCATGCCAGCGCAGGACCACGGCCAGCTTGTCGTGACCGTCGGCGTAGACCTTGGTGCTGACCGTGACCGTCTGGCCGACGATGGCCTTGACGGCAAATTGACCACCGTCAATGACAGGCTGCGTGTCTTCGATCACGATCCGAGGCAGCAGCAGCGCCTGGGACAGGCTCAGCACGTGGTCTGGCGTCTGTTCGTCGGTCGCGTTCTGGTCCGCTTGGAAAGTCTGATCAGCCGTCATCGAGCCTCGCTCCTGTGCGTCACCTGGACGCTGTTGTGCTTGTGCAAGCGGTGAAGTGAACCGGGTTTGTCTTTCGCTTAGGTTCGGAGCCAAGCCTCGAGGGAAAGTTCATATGCTTTTACACGTTGCAACGCGCTTGGACGGACCGAAATCGTTGTAAACGATGTCTACCACAGGCATATGTCCATTACCCACCAGAGGCCGCCCTATGAACCTTCCCCTTCCGCCTGAACCAACGGATCCGAACATCGACGAACCTCCCCTGCCGGACGTGCCACCCACGGTGCCTCAAGACGATCCGGACGGTGTCCCGGTGCAACCGACCGTGCCACCCACCCCGATTGGCGACCCTCCCATCGACCCTGCGCCGATCCAGGCCTGAACCCGGCACTGGTCACCGGCAAGCCATGTGCGCATGGCCTGCCGGCTGTGCGCACCGCTGTGGCATAGTGCGGCCCTCGCCCATGGACCCAGGCCGGTCATGAAACGCTACGAGCAGTTTGCCCACCACATCGCCGAGCTCATTCGCACCGGCGTGCTGAAGCCCGACGAGCGCGTGCCCTCCGTGCGGCATGCCAGCCAGACTCAGGGTGTCAGCCCCTCTACGGTGTTCCAGGCCTATTACCTGCTCGAGCGACGCGGAATGATCCGCGCCCGTCCGCGTTCCGGCTACTTCGTCAATGCCTTGGCCGAACGATCGCTGGAGGAGCCCTCGGCGACCTCGCAGGTGCTGGCCGAGTCGACCGATGTCGACGTCAGTGAGCTGGTGTTTTCCATCCTCGATTCGATCAAGGATCCGAACACGGTGCCACTGGGGTCTGCCTTTCCCAGCCCTGACTTGTTTCCATTGCCGCGCCTGGCGCGCTCGCTGGCCAGTACCAGCCGAGCCATGCACCCGCGCGAGACGGTCACCGATCTGTCGCCAGGCAGCCCCGAGCTGCGGCGGCAGATCGCCTTGCGCTACAACATCGCCGGCATCAACCTGCCGGTCGATGAGTTGCTGATCACCAACGGCGCACTGGAAGCCTTGAACCTGTGCCTGCAGGCGGTGACCGAGCCGGGCGATATGGTGGCCATCGAGGCACCGGCGTTCTACGCCTGCCTGCAAGTGCTGGAACGGCTCAAGCTCAAGGCGGTTGAAATTCCCACCCATCCGCGCGACGGGTTGGACGTGGATGCCTTGGCCAACGCTCTGCAGCGCCTGCCGATCAAGGCATGCTGGTGCATGCCGACGTTCCAGAATCCGATCGGTGCAAGCATGCCGGAGGCGCGCAAGCGTCAACTGGTAGCGCTGCTGCATGAACACCAGGTGCCCTTGATCGAAGATGACGTGTACGCCGAGCTGTACTTCGGCCAACACGCGCCGCGCCCGGCCAAGGCCTATGACAGCGATGGCTGGGTGCTGCATTGCGGATCGTTCGCCAAAAGCCTGGCACCCGGGTACAGGATCGGCTGGGTCGCTGCCGGACGCTTTGCGCAGAAAGTCGAGCGCCTGAAGATCATGACCTCGATCTGCGCTTCGGTGCCGGGTCAGGCGGCCATTGCCGACTACCTTCAACACGGCGGCTATGATCGACACCTGCATCGGTTGCGCGGTGCACTGCAGGGCCAGCAGCACGCAATGATGGCGGCCATCGCGCGTTATTTTCCCCAAGACACCCGGGTAAGTCGTCCCGAGGGTGGGTACTTCCTGTGGCTCGAATTACCGACGAGAGTCGATTCGCTGCAGTTGTTTCGCCTGGCGTTGGCGCAAGGCATCAGCATTGCGCCGGGCCCGATCTTTTCCGCCAGCGGCCGATTCGGCAACTGCATTCGTTTGAATTACGGCACACCGATGGGCAAGGTGCAGTTGGCCGCCATGCAGACGCTGGGCAATCTGGTCAGCGAGTTGGCCTGAGCCGCACGCGCAATCAGCTGCAGCAAATGACACACCGTGCATTGAACGACGTACTGCGGCGCTCTCTTCGCGGCCGCTGACCGCTCCTACGGGGGATTCGGGTTCTTGGCCGACCGGGGGATGCGGTGGAACCGAGAACCTGTAGCAGCGGCGCAAGCCGCGTCCGGGAGCGCCGCGCACCGGCGTGGATCAAAAAGCAAATGTGTGCGATCAGCGGCTACAATAGCAAGCAAGCTAGGCAACGATCACGTCCGCGCGCAACCCGTTCCATGCGCCTGCGCAGCGCTCTATTCCGGCACTGTCGGTTGAAACCCGAACCCACTTGGGGCAGTCTTGCGTGCAGCCCGGCCCATGGACCGCTTCAACCCTGGCATGCAGCTGTATTGACACCCATTCGGCACCACTGCTAAACATTAACTACCCAGTTAGTTTTGCCTCACTCCAGCGCACGCAGCGTCGCCTGCACCGGGGTGAAAACGAAGCCAACGGTTCCAATGCTTCATAATAAAAACAACGGAGACACAGCATGGCGCATGCTCAGTCAGAATCGCACGGCTCGCAGCAAACCAAGAAGGCCACCGCCAGCGGTTGGGTCGGTTCCGCTCTGGAATACTACGACTTCTTCATCTATGCCCAGGCCGCGGCGTTGATCTTTCCGCAAATCTTCTTTCCCAACACCGACCCCAAGGTCGCCATCGTCGCCTCCCTGGCCACCTACGGCGTAGGCTACGTTGCACGCCCCATCGGCGCGTTCTTCCTCGGCCACTGGGGCGATACCCGCGGCCGCAAGAACGTATTGCTGTTGTGCATGTTCCTGATGGGCTTCGCCACCATGGCCGTCGGCCTGCTGCCGACCTATAGCCAGGTAGGCCTCTGGGCACCGGCCATGCTGGTGGTACTGCGCCTGATCCAGGGCTTCGCGGTCGCAGGGGAGATATCCGGAGCCAGTTCCATGGTCCTGGAACACGCGCCGTTCGGACGGCGAGGTTTCTACGCCAGTTTCACCTTGCAGGGCGTGCAGGCCGGGCAAATCTTCGCCGCAGCGATTTTCCTGCCATTGGCCTACTTCATGCCCGACGAAGCGTTCAACTCGTGGGGCTGGCGTATTCCGTTCCTGCTCAGTGCCGTGGTGCTGATCGCCGGCTACATCATTCGCCGCGAGGTCAGTGAAACCCCGGCCTTCGAAACTCAGGAAGCGCGGGCCACCATCACCAAGTCGCCGGTTCTGGAGGCTTTCAAGCACAGCTGGCGGAACATGGGTCTGGTCATGTGCATGGCGCTGATGAACGTGATCCCGGTGGTCGCGACCATCTTCGGCGCCGCGTACGCGGTGCAACCGGCCTACGGCATCGGTTTCGCGAAGAGCGTGTACCTGTGGATCCCGGTAATCGGCAACATCGTGGCGGTGTGCGTGATCCCGTTCGTGGGTAACCTCTCGGACCGGATCGGCCGCCGTCCGATAATCATCGGTGGCGCACTGAGCTCCGGCATCCTGTCGTTCTTCTACCTGTATGCGATCAGCGTGCATAACGTACCGCTGGCCATCGGCATGTCGATTCTGATGTGGGGCGTGTTCTACCAGGGCTACAACGCGGTGTTTCCAAGTTTCTACCCTGAGCTTTTCGAAACCCGCTACCGCGTCTCGGCCATGGCCATTTCGCAGAATGTCGGCACGCTGATCACCGCTATGCTTCCGGTGCTGTTCGCCGCGATGGCTCCACCGGGCTCCGCCAACATCCCCATGGTAGTGGGTTCACTGGCCTTGGGTGTGTGCTGCATCGCAGCGTTGGCAGCGTTCTGTGCCAAGGAGACCTATCGCATCCCGTTGAACGAGTTGGGCAAGCCAGGCGCCGCTGCAGTGGACTCGCAGGCGTATGAGCGCAGTCGCCAGGAGGCTTTCAGCTCGGTGCGCTGATCTACCCCCGCATCACCCGAAGGCCCCTGCACATGCAGGGGCCTTTTTCGTTTTAACCGCCCGGATTGGTGTACTGCGCATACACCGCGAACACACCCAGCAACACCCACAGCACACTGAACAGGAACGGCGATCTCATGGAGAACAGCAACGCTCCGCGCCAGCGCTTTTCACTCGACTCGCGTTCGC
The DNA here is from genome assembly GCF_014841725.1 of Pseudomonas sp. CFBP 8758. NCBI lineage: Bacteria > Pseudomonadati > Pseudomonadota > Gammaproteobacteria > Pseudomonadales > Pseudomonadaceae > Pseudomonas > Pseudomonas sp. CFBP 8758. Next base: position 63,402 of record NZ_JACYUK010000006.1, read on the forward strand.
TGAACAACGGCGACTCGTCATAGGCCGCGCCCATCGCCGGCTCGCTGTCCAGCAACTGGCTCTGCTTGAAATGCCAATGGTCGATGATGTCGTAGGCCGAGCGGATGCCCGGCCAGGCATGCAGCGAACTGACCAGGCCGAACAGCGCCAGCAGCGGCGGCACGACCAGGGTGAACAGCTTGCCCCACTCCGGGTTCAGGTTGGCCATGGACGAGGCATAGGCAATGACCAGGAAAGACTGTGCGGACAGATAGGCGTCGGTGCGGTTGGAAAGAATGGAGGTTTCGTACTGGATCTCCTTGCGGTAGAAGTCCAGGCGATCCTTGGGGCTGCCGAACATCAGCACATCGGCTGCCGCGTCGGCTCTGGCAGGCGTCTGAATGTCATCGACGATTATCTGCGACATGGCTGCATTCCTTTTGCGGTAAGGCTCATCGGAAAGCCTGCGGCAGGATTGGTTCAGCGCAACCGACCGGCGGGTACGGTCACTAAAAGCGTAAAAATGTGAAATATCCCCTTACACCTTTTTGCAACTTGTCAGGTCATATGACATCCTAACTCATGATTGAATGACCCCCTGATCCATCCACAAAAACAACAAAGGGAATTCACCCAATGACGAGTACCCACTCGCTCGAAAAAAAGGCGGCCGCTCCCACGACTCGCATGGGCCGCCTTGCCAAGATCATCGGACCGGGCATTATCGCCGTGCTGTCATGGCTGGGCGCCGGTGACTTGATCACCTCCTCCGTGGCGGGCGCCAACTACGGCTATGCCATGATGTGGGTGCTGGCAGTGTCGCTGCTGCTCAGATTCCTCATCGTCAACATCATCGCCCGCTTCCAGCTGTGCAACAACCAGGGCATGACCATCCTGCAGGGTTATGCACAACTGCACCCATTCTTCGCCTGGTTCATGCTGGGCTACGCATTGATCATGGGCCACTTGACCAACGCCTACATGATCAAGGGCGCCGGCGAGGCACTGGCCACGCTGCTCCACATCAATCAGCCACTGCTGGCATCCTTTGCCGTGGTCCTGGGTGTGTGGCTGCTGGTGGGGCGCAACATCTATTCGCTGATCGAAGGCGTGATGAAAGGGCTGCTGGCCTTGATGACCCTGGCTTTCATGGCCTTGGCGATCATGTCCAAACCGGACGTGGGCGGCATCCTGGCCGGGACCATCGGCTTCAGTATTCCGCCGGATGAAGGCGTGCATGGCGCGCTGCTGGTCGCGGTATCGGTGATCGGTGCGGTGGCCGGTTCCATCGCCAACTTCGTACACCCCTACGTGATGCGCCAGAAAGGCTGGGTAGGCCCGGAACACAAACGCATCCAGCGTAACGACCTGCTGTTCGCGGTATTCGTCGGCATTATCATCAACCTGGCCATCTGGGTGGTGGGTGCGGAAATCCTGCGTCCCAACGGTATCGAAGTGAAGACCCTGGACGACCTGGGCTCGGCACTGCAGATGTTCTTCGGCACCGGCGGCTGGCTGATCTTCTTCGTCGGCGTGTTCGCCACGCTGTTCGCCAGCATCGCTGGCAAGACCACGGCCTTCCCGATGCTGATCACCGATGCCTTCCAGCACATCCGTCCGGAGCGTCGCGAGAAATATGGCAAGGAGTTCCATCATGACCCGATGCACAAATGGTTCATGCTATTCATCCTGGTTACGCCGCTGGTGTGGTCGCTGCCCGGCATGCCCGACTTCGTGACCCTGACCATTGGCGTGAATGCGCTGAACATCATTGGCCTGCCAGTGATTTCCCTTGGCCTGCTGATCATGTCCAACCAGAAGAAACTGCTCGGTAAATATCGCAACAACTGGTTCGAAAACATCGCGCTGGGCTTCGCCACCATCCTTGCCGTATGGGTCGCGTTCCAGCTGGGCATGCAATTGCTCGCTTGATCGCCCCTTCCCCCCTGTGAGCGGCCGACGGCCGCCCCCACCAAGTTTGCCAAGCATGCCGTTCGTCGGCATGCGGGCACCTCCTGGCCTCCCTCATAGCCCAATGCATGAAGCATTCACGAACAAGGAGAGCTCCATGAAAAGCCAGAAATACATCACCACAGCGTTGCTCGCAGGCTTGTTGGCTGCTGCAGCCGTACCGGCTATGGCCGACAACAGCACCGGTCCGACCAACCCAGCCGCCAAGGGCACCGTACCTTCAGCGGTAGGCGTGCCGGCGGGGACCGATAGCGGTATGACCAATCGTAATACCGACGGCACTGCCGCGCCGCGAAACGGCACCAGCACCGACATCAAGCCGCAGAACACCGGCAACCCCGAAGGCAGTTCGATGGGCAGCGCGGTGACCAAGCCTGGTTCGGGCACCATGGACGGTGGCGACGGCACCGGGTCCGAAGGCGGCAAGCGCTGATCGGCCACGCATCCAGCCACCTCGGGAGAACATCATGAGCGAACACACACCTGCACCGAACACGGTCGAGCGTGATACCGACGATTCGCAGGGCAACCACCCCGAAGAACCGCTACTCGACTCCAAGCCTGACGAGACCGGGGATCCAACCACCCCTGAAGGCAATCGCTTCAGTCCCGATTTCAAATCGGACCCTGAAGTCGACCCCGGCAGTGCGGACGACGAAGAAACCGACGCCGATATCGACACAGCAGGCGGCTGACCCGCGCCGCCACCTCGGCTGACCGTTCGCTCAGCGGCTGATACGGCTGCGCTCGTTGCGCACGTCGAATATCAGCTGCCGAGCGACCTCCGAACTGATCAGACCCTGCTCCCTGAAACCCTCGACCTTGCCAATGATCTGCACCGCTGCCTGATCCAGGTCCCTGGACGCTGCGGTATGCAGGTTGCGTATTTCCTGGGAAATGATCCGACTGACCTGTTCACCCTGGTCCGGACCCCCGCCCGCGCCGTTATCAAGCATTTCAAGATCTCCCTTCATCGGTTCACGATGGGTGGGCGTCCAGCCCATATCCCATTCAACCTAGATGTGTACCCCGAGCGCTGGCTACTTCGCAATAGCCACTACGCAAACAATCGCTCGGCGGGAGCATATTCCCGATCAACGTCGCGCGCAGATGACGCCTGTCTCAGGGTGCAACGGGAGGCACATAGGCCAAGGTCGTGCCCAGCGCCCAAAGCAGGAACAGCACCAGGGGCGCATGCACCAGCAGCTGCACGAACGAGAAACCGATCAAGTCACGCGCTTTCAAGCCCAACACGCCGAGCAGAGGCAGCATATAGAACGGATTGATCAGATTCGGCAAGGCTTCGGCAGCGTTGTAGATCTGCACGGCCCAGCCCAGGTGATATTGCAGCTCGTTGGCCACCTGCATGACGTAGGGCGCCTCGATGATCCACTTGCCCCCGCCCGACGGGATGAAGAACCCGAGCACTGCCGAATAGACGCCCATCAACAGTGCATAGGTATCGTGCGAGGCGATCTGTACGAAGAAGGTGGAGATGTGGTGGGCCAGGGTCTGCGCATCGCCACCCTTGACCGTGGTCATGATCGCGGCGATCGAGCCGTACAGGGGAAACTGGATCAGCACCCCGGTGGTGGTCGGCACTGCACGCGCCACTGCATCGAGAAAGCTGCGCGGACGCCAATGCAGCAGCAGGCCCAGCATGATGAACAGGAAGTTATAGGTATTGAGCCCAGAGATGGCGGTGATCGCCGGCTTGGTGGAAAACTCGTGGAACAGCCACCCCGCGGCCAGCAATACCAGAAAGATGGTGATCAGCGGGCTGTATTCCAGCCATTCGCCAGGTCGACTGCGCTTGTTCAGGGGCGGCAGACTGAAAGCCGGGTCGATGCCACAGGCCTCGGCGTCCCGGGCAGAGTTGGGGCCCGGGGCCGTGGCGTAGGCCACCACCAACGAAACCAGCACCAGTGCCAGCAGCAATACACCCGACTGCCAGAGGAAAATCGTCTGGGTAAACGGAATCACACCGGTGATCGACAGGATCGACGGTGGCAGGCTGGCGGGGTTGGCCTGCAACTGCGCCGCCGACGACGACAACCCGAGCGCCCAAACCGCACCCAGCCCCAGGTACGCCGCCGCGCCGGCCGCGCGGTAGTCCATGCGTAGGTCGGTCCGTCGTGCCAATGCCCGCACCAGCAGCCCGCCGAAAACCAGCGACAGCCCCCAGTTGAGCAACGACGCCACCATCGATATCAGCGCCACCCAGGCCACGGCCGAGCGGCCATTGCGAGGGATGCGCGCGAGGCGATCGATCAGCTTCACCGCAGGTGGCGAACTGGCGACCACGTAGCCACCAATCACCACGAAGGCCATCTGCATGGTGAACGGGATCAGGCTCCAGAATCCGTCGCCAAAGGCTGTTGCCGTTGCGGTCGGCGTGCCGCCGATGGCCAGTGCTCCCAGTGCCACCAGCAACACCGCAACGGCGGCGAATACGTAGGAATCAGGGAACCAGCGCTCGGCCCAGCTCGAACAGCGCAGGGCGAAGCGAGCGTAGCGGCTCTCTTCAAGTTGTGCAGACATGGTGGTGTTTCCCTTGTTCTTATAGGTATGAGATCGGCTGAAGGCAGTGGTGGAACGTAATCAGAAACTCATTTCAACGACGTCGTCGGCGATGATCAGCTTGCCGGCCGTCTTCGCCTTGATCTCATCGATACTGACACCGGGCGCACGCTCCTTGAGAATGAACGCGCCGTCTTCGATCTCCAGGTAGGCCAGGTCCGTGAGTACCTTGCGAATGCACCCGGCACCGGTCAGCGGCAGTGTGCACAACGGCAGCAGCTTCGACTCGCCATCCTTGGAGGCATGGGTCATGGTGACGATGATGTTCTCTGCGCCGGCCACCAGGTCCATCGCCCCACCCATACCCTTGACCAGCTTGCCGGGGATCATCCACGAGGCAATGTTGCCCTGTACGTCCACTTCGAAAGCACCGAGCACGGTGAGGTCGACATGGCCGCCGCGGATCATCGCAAACGACTGCGCAGAGTCGAAGATGGACGCGCCGGCGCGGGCCGTCACGGTCTGTTTGCCGGCGTTGATCATGTCGGCGTCGATGGTAGCCTCGGTGGGAAATTCGCCCATGCCCAGCAGACCGTTTTCCGACTGCAGCATGACGTCGATGCCGGCCGGCACGTAGTTGGCCACCAGGGTAGGTATGCCGATCCCCAGGTTCACGTAGAAACCGTCTTGCAGTTCGCGCGCCACGCGCTGGGCCATCTGTTCGCGAGTAAGTGCCATTTGGAAAACCTCTTGTGGAGCAGAGCAGATGGGAGCAATCAGGCCTTGAGGGTGCGCTTTTCGATGCGCTTCTCGAAGGTGCCCTGGATCACTCGGTCGACGTAGATGCCTGGCGTGTGGATGTGCTCGGGCAGGAGCACGCCGGGTTCGACGATTTCTTCGACCTCGACCACGGTGATGCGCCCGGCGCTTGCCGCCAGCGGGTTGAAGTTCTGGGCGGTGTGACGATAGATGACGTTGCCGAAATGGTCGGCCTTCCAGCCCTTGACGATGGCGAAGTCGCCGGTGATGGCCTGCTCGAGAATGTACTGGCGGCCATTGAATTCACGTATTTCCTTGCCTTGCGCTATCGGTGTGCCGTAGCCGGTAGCCGTGAAGAACGCGGGGATGCCGGCGCCGCCTGCGCGCATCTTTTCCGCCAGGGTGCCTTGAGGGGTGAGTTCGACTTCCAGCTCGCCATCGAGCAACTGTCGCTCGAACAAGGCGTTTTCGCCGACATAGGAGGCGATCATCTTGCGAATCTGCCGGTCCTCGAGCAGCACGCCAAGGCCAAAGCCGTCGACGCCGCAGTTGTTGGACACCACCGTAAGGTCGCGGACACCCATTCGCTTGATTTCGGCAATGAGGTTTTCCGGAATGCCACACAGGCCGAACCCACCGGCCAGTACGGTCATGCCATCACGCAGGCCTGCGAGTGCCTGGGCATAGGTTGCCACTCGTTTATCGAGTCCAGCCATGATTGTTCGCCTTGTTTTGTTTGTTATGGCGCCGTCACGTCGGCAACGGCAAGCGTAACGGTATCTTCTCCCCATGATGGTAATTTGTTAATTTTGTTTTTCTTGGGGATTGATTGGTTTTGCAAATAGATGAACGTCAAACAGCTGCGCGCTTTTCTCGCTGTCGCCCAAGCCCTGAGCTTCGCCCAGGCTGGTGAAAAACTGCATCTCTCGCAGCCCGCCCTGAGCTTGACGATAAAAGGCCTGGAAGAAGACCTGGGCGGCGCGCTGCTGATCCGCACCACGCGCAGCGTCAGCCTGACGCCGGAAGGCGAGGTGCTGGTGCCTCTGGCCCGCCGCTTGCTGGCGGACTGGGACAATACCGAAGAGCTGCTGCGCCAGCACTTCACCCTGCAGTTGGGCAAAGTGTCCATCGCGGCCATGCCGTCGTTCGCCGGCAACCTGCTGCCGGCAGCACTGCGGATCTTTCGCGACCGGCACCCGAGGGTCAATGTTGCCGTGCATGATGTGATCAACGAGCACGTGGTGGAAATGGTCCGCCATCGGCGGGTCGAACTGGGCATAGGCTTCGAGCCGGAAAGCACCTCGTCGCTGGTGTTCACCCCCTTCTACACCGATCGGTTCGTGGCGGTGGTGGCGGCCGATTCACCGCTGGCCGAGCAACCGATGCTCACCTGGGAGACCCTGCTCGCTCACGATTTCATTGCCCTGCAGCGCCCTTCTGCGGTTCGCCTGCTGCTGGAAAGCGCCATCAGCGAGCAGCACGGCAAGCTTGCGGTGGCATTCGAGAGCCACCAGTTGAGCACCATCGGCCGCATGGTTGCCCACGGCCTGGGGGTGAGCGCGGTGCCGGCATTGTGCATCGAGCAGATGCATGAACTGGGTGCGCGCTGCGTGCCGTTGGAGTCACCGCGCATCGAACGGCGCATCGGCCTGATGCGCCTGCCCGATCACAAGCTGTCGGCCGCCGCGCACGCGTTGATGGAGGTGCTGCTGGAGCACACGGCGCAGCGCCGACTGGGTTGAACCGCAGCTTCATCGCACTGCCCAACCCTGCAGCGATGGCGCGTTTACCATGTTATCAATCACGGAGCATTGCGATGAACAGCATCAGCCTGGCCGGCAGGCCGGTCGCGAGAATCGGCCAAGGCACTTGGCGCATGGGCGAGGATCCTGCCCGTGCGCAACAGGAAATCGCCGCGCTGCAGCAAGGTATCGACCTGGGCATGACCCTGCTCGACACCGCTGAAATGTACGGCGAAGGCGGCGCCGAAAAAATCGTCGGGCAAGCCATCCAAGGGCGTCGTGACGACGTCATGCTGGTCAGCAAGGTCTACCCGCACAACGCCAGCAGCCAGGGCGTGATCAAGGCGTGCGAGCGCAGCCTGCAGCGTCTGAACACCGAGCGCATCGACCTGTATCTGTTGCACTGGCGCGGCCAGTATCCCCTGAGCGAAACGGTGGAAGCGTTCGAGCGGCTGCAGGCCCAGGGCAAGATCGGCCGTTGGGGCGTGTCGAATTTCGATGTCGATGACATGACCGAGCTGGACGACGCCGGATGCGCGACCAACCAGGTGCTGTACAACTTGGAAGAGCGCGGCATCGAGTTCGACCTGTTGCCGTGGTGCGCGAAGCAGGCGATGCCATTGATGGCTTATTGTCCGATTGCCCAGGGCGGTCGCCTGCTCGACCAACCCGCCTTGCGCCAGGTAGCCGAGCGTCACGGCATCACGCCGGCCCAGGCATGCCTGGCCTGGGTCGTGCGCCACGACAACGTGATCGCGATCCCCAAGGCTTCCACGCCCGAGCACGTAAGGCTGAATGCGGCGGCCTTGCAGGTGAAGCTCGACGAAGCAGATCTAGCCTCGCTGGATGCCGCTTACCCACCACCCCTGCGCAAGCAGCGCCTCAACATGGTTTGAACGCAGGAATCCGAGGCCGCAACGCGGCGTAGAGCGCTGACGGATCAATCGTCGAGCGGCTGCGGCGCCTTGCTCGGCTTGGCCGCCTTGCCCGGCTTGCTGGCGGGCTCCTGTGCAGCAGGCACTGCCGCTGCGGGCGCACTGGCGTCCTTTTCCGCTGCCGGCAACTGGTCAATGGTGCTGAACAGCTGTGAAGGCTCGACGTAACCCGCCTGTTCGAGCTTCTTCTCGCCATCCTTGCCCAACAGCACGAACTTCTGGCTGGACCCGGCACCCAGTTTCAAGTCGCGGATCAGCGACATGGTGGCCTGTGGGTCGAGATCCTTGCCGTCACGCTGGCCGATGGTATTGATCACGGTGTACAGGACCATGCCGCGCTGCTTGAAGCCGTCGCGGTTGGCGGGTTCTTCCAGCGCCTTGCGCAGCTTCAGCAGGTTGGGATCCACCGAGCTGGGAGCAATGACCACCAGCGGCCGGGCCCTCCCGCGGTCCTGGGCCAGGGGGCTGTCGCCATCGGCGGCCAGCAAGGGCGCCGCGAACGCGAACAGTGTGGCGAGGGTCAGCGACCGGATCATCATGCTGCATCTCCTTGACGTATCGATGGCCTCATCATTGCAGAGATTTCGCCTCGGTGCGACCCGTGCCCAGGCGGCTGAACAGGCTGCTGCCGAATACGTTGATCAACAGCCCGACCATGACCAGCGCTCCACCCCACCACTGCAGGGCACCCAGGCGCTCGCCCAGGATCCAGGCCGAAGAACTCAAGCCCACCACCGGCACCAGCAATGAAAACGGCGCTACCTTGCCGGCCGGATAGCGCGACAACAGCTTGCTCCACAAGCTGTAGCCAAGCACCGTAGCCACGGCAGCCAGATAGACCAGGCTACCGATGGATTTCCAGCCGATGCCCAACAGCGATTGCTGGATCAGTGCCGGACCTTCCAGCCACAGCGACAAGGCGAAGAACGGCAAGGGCGGAATCAATGCGCCCCAGATCACCAGCGCGACCAGGTCGATATTGCCGAAGCGGCGGGTGATGACATTGCCCATCGCCCACATCGACGCTGCGCACAGGGTCAGCAAGACCGCCATCAACGGCGTGGCCTGATCGCTTTCCAGGCCGATCATCGCCAGCCCTCCAGCCGCCACCAGCAAGCCCACCACGCTGGCGGCGCGCAGGCGCTCGCCAATGAACAGCGCAGCGAAGAACAAGGTGAAGAAGGCCTGGGATTGCAGCACCAGCGAGGCCAGGCCGGCGGGCATGCCATTGGCCATGGCCTCGAACAGAAACGCGAACTGGCCCAGGGAAATGGTCGCGCCATAGGCAATCAGCCAGCGCAGTGGCAGGTTCGGCCGGCGGATGAAGAACACCGCGGGAATCGCCACCAGGGTGAAGCGCAGGCCGCCCAGCAGCATCGGCGGCAAGCCATCGAGACCGTAGCGAATCACCACGAAATTCAAACCCCAGACAACGATCACGACCAGGGCCAACATCAGGTCTCTAGGTGCCACGGTACCTCCACAGGTTCAGGTCAGTCCGTACGGATAAGCCCAACCATTCTTGCCTATCGCGGACCCTGGCGGGAACCTGTTTCAAAACTTTTCTGAAGCTGGCCACGTTGCGAGTGTTCGGCACCCCTTCTCGCTTGAGCTAGAGTGGGAGCACAGTGCCCTATGAGGAATCGAACGATGCGTGTGTTCTGGATGATGCTGGCCGCGGCAAGCCTGTCGGGTTGTACCTCGTTTCGCGCTGATTCGGAGCACCTGAAAGCCGTGCCGGCCGAACGGCTGTCGGCCTGGCAACAAACGCTGTCGCCATCGAGCGAGCTGGTGGTGGACCGTGATATCGGCATGCTGGGCGGCGGCTGCTACGTGGCACTGCTGATCGACCGTGAACCCGCCGCGCTGCTGGCCGTGGGTGAAGTGGCGACCTTTCACCTGCCACCGGGCGAACACATCGTCGGCATCACCACCGACAAGCAGGGTGGCCTGCTGTGCAGCAAAGGCCGCCTGAACCGCGAACTGCGCCTGCAGGCGCAGCCCGGCGAGCGCCAGCACCTGCGTATCGTCAGCGAAGCCAAGACAGGCTTCGGCATCGTGCTGGATCCGCGCTGAGGTCGGTGCAACCTTATTGCCTCACTCTGCTCACGTCAGGAGTCGTCATGCCCAGCAACCAGAACAGCCGCAACGAGCACCACCAGCCTGTCGGTCACGCCCTTCCCGAGTGGAGCCCTCGCCCTCGCCCGGCCCACGACGTCATCGAAGGACGCTATTGCCGGCTCGAGCCACTGAACGCTGCGGCCCACGCCGAAGAGCTGTTCAGCGGCTATTGCCAACAGACCGATGGCAGCGACTGGACCTACCTGCCGGTCGGCCCGTTTGCCGACCTGGACAGCTACCGCAGTCACCTGCAACACGCGGCAGCCAGCCAGGATCCACAACACTGGGCGGTGATCGACCTGCGCACCCAGCGCGCGGTGGGCACCTTGGCCTTGATGCGCATGGACCCGGCCAATGGCGTCATCGAGGTCGGCCATGTGACGTTCTCGCCGCTGATGAAACGCACCCCTCTGTCGACCGAAGCGCAGTACCTGTTGATGCGCCGGGTGTTCGACGAACTGGGTTACCGCCGCTACGAGTGGAAATGCGACGCCCTCAACGAGCCCTCGCGCAAGGCCGCGGCACGGCTGGGCTTCAGCTTCGAAGGCATCTTCCGCCAGGCGCTGGTGTACAAGGGTCGCAACCGCGATACGGCCTGGTTTTCCATCATCGACAGCGAATGGCCGGCGCTGCGCGCAGCCTTCGAGCGGTGGCTGGCGACGGATAACTTCGATGCTGCCGGCCAGCAGCTGACGGCGTTGGCCGCCGGCCGCCAGCAACATTGAGAAACACGGCTATTCTTGCGATTGGCGAAGCCATTCGCTTTTTTGCTCCCCATCCGCAGAAGAAGAGAGCCACCTCTTGAAACTCGAACCCTTGCCCAAGTCGCTGATCGCCCTTGCGTTCGCGCTGGTGCCCGCCTGTACGTTCGCCGCTTCTCCCGCCCCCGTCGCTGCCGAGAACGGCATGGTCGTCACCGCACAGCAACTGGCCACCCACATTGGCGTGGATGTGCTCAAGGACGGCGGCAATGCCGTCGATGCCGCCGTGGCCGTAGGCTATGCCCTGGCCGTGGTCTACCCGGCTGCGGGCAACATCGGCGGCGGTGGCTTCATGACCCTGCAGATGGCCGATGGCCGCAAGACCTTCCTCGACTTCCGCGAGAAGGCACCGCTGGCCGCCACCGCCGACATGTACCTGGACAAGGCCGGCAATGTCATCGAGGGCCTGAGCACCGACGGCCACTTGTCGGTAGGCATACCCGGCACGGTCTCGGGCATGGAGCTGGCGTTGCAGAAGTACGGCACCTTCAAACGCGCCGATCTGCTGGCGCCGGCCATCAAGCTGGCAGACGAAGGTTTCACCCTGGCCCAGGGCGATGTCGATCTGCTGGAAACCGCCACCGAGGACTTCCGCAAGGACAGCCAGGATTCGGCAAAGATCTTTCTCAAACAGGGCCAGCCGTTCAAGGCCGGCGAAAAGCTGGTGCAGAAGGACCTGGCGCGGACCCTGCGGGAAATCTCCGAGAAGGGTAACGCCGGGTTCTACCAAGGCTGGGTGGCCAAGGCCATCGTCGATTCGAGCCAGGCAGGCAAAGGCATCATCACCCAGGCCGACCTCGACAAGTACAAGACCCGCGAACTGGACCCGATCGAGTGCGACTACCGTGGCTACCATGTGGTGTCCGCGCCACCGCCCAGTTCCGGCGGCGTGGTCATCTGCCAGATCATGAACATCCTCCAGGGCTACCCGATGGCCGAGCTGGGCTATGGCTCGGCGCAGGGCATGCACTACCAGATCGAAGCCATGCGCCACGCCTACGTGGACCGCAACAGCTACCTGGGCGACCCGGATTTCGTCAAGAACCCCATCGCGCACCTGCTCGACGCCAACTATGCGACCAAGCTGCGCGACAGCATCGCACCGAACAAGGCCGGCGTTTCCGCCGAGATCAAGCCGGGTGTGGCACCCCATGAGGGCAGCAACACCACGCATTACTCCATCGTCGACAAATGGGGCAACGCGGTGTCGGTGACCTACACCCTCAACGGCTGGTTCGGCGCGCGGGTCATGGCCAGCGGTACCGGCATCCTGCTCAACGACGAAATGGACGACTTCACCTCCAAGGTCGGCGTGGCCAACATGTACGGGCTGGTCCAGGGCGAGGCCAACGCCATCGCGCCGTACAAGACGCCGCTGTCGTCCATGAGCCCGACCATCGTCACCAAGGACGGCAAGCCAGTCATGGTGCTCGGCACGCCCGGCGGCAGCAGAATCATCACCGCCACCTTGCTGACCATGCTCAACGTGATCGACTACGGTATGGACATTCAGCAGGCGGTCAATGCACCGCGCTTCCACCAGCAGTGGATGCCCGACGTTACCAATCTGGAAAACTTCGCCATCAGCCCCGACACACGCAAGATTCTCGAAAGCTGGGGGCACAAGTTCGGTGAGCCCCAGGACGCCAATCACCTGGCCGCGATCCTGGTAGGCGCGCCGGCACTGGGCGCCAAACCGGTGGCCAACAACCGTTTCTACGGCGCCAACGATCCCCGCCGTAACACCGGTCTGGCCGCTGGCTACTGACCCGGCGTGCGCACGGGCAGGTCTGCAGCCAGGTCTGCCCGCCCACCGCACCGAAGACGAATCCGCCTGAACTTTCCATTTTCCCCTGTGCTCAGATTTTCTGATCGCCTGGCGTGCCAGGCACCCACTGAGCCGAGGAAGACCTTCATGAGTACCCAACTGCAAGGCAAGAAAGTCCTGTTCATCACTGCCAACACCGGCATCGAACGCGACGAACTGCTCAAGCCTCTCGAAGCGATGCGCGAAGCAGGCGCCACCGTGACCCACGCTTCGAGCGAAGGCGGCACCGTGCAGACCTTCCAGCAGGACACCGAGAAAGACCGTACCGTTGAATCCGACGGCAAAATCCAGGGCCTGAACGCCAGCGACTTCGACGCACTGGTGATTCCCGGCGGCACCGTGAATGCCGACACCCTGCGCCAGGACACCGATGCCCAGCAACTGGTCAAGGCATTCGCCGACGCTGGCAAGGTCGTGGCTGCCATTTGCCATGGTCCATGGCTGCTGATCAATGCTGGCGTGATCCCCGGCAAAACCCTGACCTCGTACCCCAGCGTCAGCCTCGACCTGACCAACGCCGGTGCCGCTGGCTGGGTGGATCAAGAGGTCAAGCAGTGCGGTGCCAACGGCTGGACCTTGATCACCTCGCGCAACCCGAAGGATATCCCGGCCTTCAATGACGCCATCATCAAAGCCCTCGCCACCGCCTGAGCCGCCTTTCAACCCACAGACCAGGGAGACCAGATGCCTTCTTTATTCGACCCGATCCAGGTCGGCGCGCAGAAACTGCCCCACCGGATCCTGATGGCGCCGCTGACCCGCGGCCGTGCCACGCGCAACCATGTACCCACCGACTTGATGATCGAGTACTACACCCAGCGTGCGAGCGCCGGGTTGATCATCACCGAAGCCACCGGCATCACTCAGGAAGGACTGGGCTGGCCTTACGCGCCCGGCATCTGGAGCGACGAGCAGGTCGAGGGCTGGAAGAAGATCACTGCAGCGGTGCATGAGGTCGGTGGCCGCATCGACCTGCAGCTGTGGCATATGGGCCGCATAGTTCACCCCAGCTTCCTCGGTGGCGCGCAGCCGGTTTCCTCATCGGCAACCACTGCGCCAGGTCAGACCCATACCTACGATGGCAAGCAGCCCTATGTGCAGGCGCGTCCGTTGGGCATCCACGAAATTCCACGGTTGCTCGACGACTACGAGCATGCCGCGAAGAACGCCATGCGTGCCGGCTTCGATGGCGTGCAGATCCATGCGGCCAATGGTTATTTGATCGATCAGTTCCTGCGCGACAACAGCAACTTCCGTGACGATGCCTACGGCGGCTCGGTGGAAAACCGCATCCGCCTGCTGACCGAGGTCACTCAGCGGGTTGTCGACACCATCGGTGCCGAGCGCACCGGCGTGCGCCTGTCGCCCAACGGTGATTCGCAGGGGGTCAACGACAGCGATCCGGAAACCCTGTTCTCGGCTGCAGCCGCTGCGCTGGACAAGATCGGCATCGCCTACCTGGAACTGCGTGAGCCACCGCTCGACGGTACCTTCGGCAAGGCCGACCGCCCGCCCGTGCATCCGGTCATCCGCAAGGCCTTCAGCCGCACACTGGTGCTCAACTCCGACTACACCCATGAGAAGGCGCAGGCCGCGCTGGACGCAGGTGAAGCAGACGCCATCGCTTTCGGCCGACCGTTCCTGGCCAACCCTGACCTGCCCCATCGGTTCGCCGAAGGCTTGCCGCTGAACAAGGACGTGATGGAAACCTGGTACAGCCAGGGGCCCGAAGGCTACGTGGACTACCCCACAGCCGAGTGAGCGCAGCACGGTATCGGGGGCCAGTGCCCCCGGTCACTACCAAGGATTGTCGACACTTGACCTGTGACGTATTGACTGGCCGCTTAAACAGGGCTATTTTTTTGTCACTACCTGCCCAGGTGTCGACAATATGTCTGCCACGTCTGTTTCGTTGCACGTCCTGCCCAACAATGACGCTCCGCACGTTTCCAGTGTTGCGGGTGAAACCGAGACGCTTTCGGAAAACGTCTTCCGACGTATCCAGGCGGCCATCGTCAACGGCGAAATAGCCCCTGGCAGCAAGATTTCCGAGCCCGAACTGGCACGCACCTACGGCATCAGCCGCGGTCCCCTGCGTGAAGCCATCCACCGCCTCGAAGGCCAACGCCTGCTGGTGCGCATTCCGCACGTCGGTGCGCGGGTGGTATCGCTCAACCACGCCGAACTCATCGAACTCTACGAAATCCGCGAATCGCTTGAAGGCATGGCCTGCCGGTTGGCCGCCACGCGCATGAGCCAGGTGCAGATCGACGAACTGCGCGAGGTGCTGGCCACCCATGAGCGCGATGCCGCGTTCCAGGCCGGCGTCGGCTACTACCAACAGGAAGGCGATTTCGACTTCCACTACCGGATCATCCAGGGCAGCGGCAACAGCACGCTGGTGCAGATGCTGTGCGACGACCTCTACCAGTTGGTGCGCATGTACCGGATCCAGTTCTCGGCCACGCCCAACCGCCCCCATCAGGCTTTTGCCGAACACCACCGTATTCTCGACGCCATCGCCGAGCGCGATGGCGAATTGGCCGAGTTGCTCATGCGCAGGCACATCGCCGCGTCCAAGCGCAACATCGAGCGCCATTACCTGGAACCCAACCACAACAACACCCCAGGAGCCCAACCATGAATCAGCCGTCCAGCCCCGGCCAACGTTTCCGCCAGGCACTCGCCGAAGAGTCACCCCTGCAGGTGGTCGGCACCATCAACGCCAACCACGCACTGCTCGCGCAGCGGGCCGGCTTCAAGGCCATCTACCTCTCTGGAGGCGGCGTCGCGGCGGGCTCGCTGGGCCTGCCCGACCTGGGCATTACCGGCCTGGACGATGTGCTCACCGACGTGCGCCGCATCACTGACGTCTGCGAGCTGCCGTTGCTGGTCGATGTCGACACCGGTTTCGGCTCGTCGGCGTTCAACGTTGCGCGCACCGTCAAGTCGATGATCAAGTTCGGCGCGGCGGCCATGCACATCGAGGACCAGGTGGGCGCCAAACGCTGCGGCCATCGGCCGAACAAGGAAATCGTCTCACAGCAGGAGATGGTCGATCGCATCAAGGCGGCCGTGGACGCCCGCACCGACGACAGCTTCGTGATCATGGCGCGCACCGACGCCCTGGCGGTGGAAGGACTGGAGTCCGCCCTGGACCGCGCCGCCGCCTGCATCGAGGCGGGTGCGGACATGATCTTTCCCGAAGCCATCACCGAATTGCAGATGTACCAGCTGTTCGCCAGCCGGGTGAAGGCGCCGATTCTGGCCAACATCACCGAGTTCGGCGCCACTCCGCTGTTCACCACCGAGCAACTGGGTGGCGTTGGCGTGGGCCTGGTGCTTTACCCACTGTCTGCGTTCCGCGCCATGAACAAAGCGGCCGAGAACGTCTACACCGCGATACGCCGCGATGGCACTCAGCAGAATGTCATCGACACCATGCAGACTCGCATGGAGCTGTACGAGGCAATTGATTACCACGACTTCGAGCGCAAGCTGGACGCACTGTTTGCGCAGAAAAAATGATCACTGCATTCCAATAACAAATCCAAGATCGGAGAAAACTCATGGCCGAAGCAAAAGTACTCAGTGGCGCTGGCCTGCGTGGCCAAGTGGCCGGACAGACCGCCCTGTCGACCGTCGGCATGCCCGGTGCCGGGCTGACCTATCGTGGCTATGACGTGCGCGAACTGGCCGAACACGCGCTGTTCGAAGAAGTCGCCTACCTGCTGCTGCACGGCGAGCTGCCCACGCCTGCCGAACTGGCTGCCTACCAGGGCAAGCTGCGCAGCCTGCGCGACCTGCCGCAGCCGTTGAAGGAAGTGCTCGAACGCATTCCGTCGAGCACCCATCCGATGGACGTGATGCGCACCGGTTGCTCGTTCCTCGGCACCCTGGAGCCGGAACGCAACTTCGGCCAGCAGGAACACGTGAGCGACCGCCTGCTGGCGGCGTTCCCGGCGATGATGTGCTACTGGTACCGCTACAGCCACCATGGCGTGCGTATCAGCTGCAGCAGCGACGAAGAGACGTTCGCCGGGCACTTCCTGTACCTGCTGCATGGCAAGTCACCGAGTGAATTGCACAGCAAGGTGATGGACGTATCGCTGATTCTCTACGCCGAGCACGAATTCAACGCCTCGACCTTCACCGCCCGCGTCTGCGCATCGACCCTGTCGGACATGTATTCATGCGTGACCGCCGCCATCGGCTCGTTGCGCGGCCCGCTGCACGGCGGCGCCAACGAGGCGGCGATGGCGATGATCCAGAAGTTCGCTTCGCCCGAGGAGGCGGTGCGCGGCACCTTGGCCATGCTGGAGCGCAAGGACAAGATCATGGGTTTCGGCCATGCCGTCTACAAGGACAACGATCCGCGCAACGAGGTGATCAAGGGCTGGGCCAAGAAGCTGAGCGAAGAAGCCGGCGACAAGGTGCTCTACCCGGTGTCCGAGGCCATCGACAAGACCATGTGGGAACAGAAGAAGCTGTTTCCCAACGCCGACTTCTACCATGCCTCGGCGTACCACTTCATGGGCATCGCCACCGAACTGTTCACACCCATCTTCGTTTGCTCGCGGGTGACGGGCTGGGCGGCGCACGTATTCGAGCAGCGCGCGAACAACCGGATTATCCGGCCCAGCGCGGAGTATGTCGGCGTGGAACAGCGCGCATTCGTGCCCCTGGATCGTCGCTGACCTGGCGGGCCTCTTCGCGGGTAGATGGCTCGCCGCCCGCCCCGCTCCCACAATCCTCCGAATCTGGAGCTGGGTTTTATGTGGGAGCGGGCTCTGCCCGCGAAGGCCGCCCCGCCGAACTTTTGCCATGCCTGACCATGCCGTGCACCGTGAGCCGACCTGATGAACACACAACACCGCAAGTCCCTGCCGAACTCGCCACTGGACTATTACGACGCCCGAGAAGCCGTCGAAGCCCTCCAGCCAGGCGCCTACGCCACTCTGCCCTACACCTCCCGCGTACTCGCCGAAAACCTGGTGCGACGCTGCGACCCCACCACACTCGACGCCTCGCTGCGCCAGCTGATCGAGCGCAAGCGCGACCTGGACTTCCCCTGGTACCCGGCGCGTGTGGTGTGCCATGACATCCTCGGCCAGACCGCGCTGGTCGACCTCGCCGGCCTGCGCGACGCGATTGCCTCCCAGGGCGGCGACCCGGCGCTGGTCAACCCGGTGGTGCCGACCCAATTGATCGTCGATCACTCGCTGGCGGTAGAAAGTGCCGGCTTCGACCCCCAGGCGTTCGAGAAGAACCGCGCCATCGAAGACCGTCGCAACGAAGACCGCTTCCATTTCATCGACTGGACGCGCAAGGCCTTCAAGAACGTCGATGTCATTCCACCGGGCAACGGCATCATGCACCAGATCAATCTGGAGAAGATGTCGCCGGTCATTCAGGTTCGCGAAGGCGTGGCCTTCCCCGACACCTGCGTCGGTACCGACAGCCACACGCCCCACGTCGACGCGCTGGGGGTGGTTGCCATCGGTGTCGGCGGCCTGGAAGCCGAAAGCGTCATGCTCGGTCGTGCCTCGTGGATGCGCCTGCCCGAGATCGTCGGCGTCGAACTGACCGGGCAGCTGCAACCCGGCATCACCGCCACCGACATGGTGCTGGCCCTGACCCAATACCTGCGCCAGCAGAAAGTCGTCGGTGCCTACCTGGAATTCTTCGGCGAAGGCGCGCGCGAGCTGACCCTGGGCGACCGCGCCACCATCTCCAACATGGCCCCGGAATACGGCGCCACGGCGGCGATGTTCGCCATCGACCAGCAGACCATCGACTACCTGCGTCTGACCGGCCGCGAGGAGCAGCAAGTGCAGTTGGTCGAAGACTACGCGCGCCTTACCGGCCTGTGGGCCGACAGCCTGGACGCCGCCGTCTATGAACGCGACCTGAGCTTCGATCTGTCGGGCGTGGTGCGCAACATGGCCGGCCCGAGCAACCCCCACGCGCGGGTGGCGACCAGCGACCTGGCCGCCCAAGGTATCGCCGGCCCCTGGACCGACGTGCCAGGGCAGATGCCGGACGGCGCGGTGATCATCGCCGCCATCACCAGCTGCACCAACACCAGCAACCCGCGCAACGTGATCGCCGCCGGCCTCTTGGCGCGCAATGCCAACCGCCTGGGCCTGACCCGCAAGCCCTGGGTAAAATCATCCCTGGCACCGGGCTCGAAAACCGTGGCGCTGTACCTGGACGAAGCCGGCCTGACCGAGGAACTGGAAACCCTGGGCTTCGGCATCGTGGCGTTCGCCTGCACCACCTGCAATGGCATGTCCGGCGCGCTGGACCCGGTGATCCAGCAGGAGATCATCGAACGCGACCTGTATGCCACGGCGGTGCTCTCGGGCAACCGCAACTTCGACGGGCGCATCCACCCGTATGCCCGGCAGGCCTTCCTCGCCTCACCGCCTTTGGTAGTCGCCTATGCCATCGCCGGCACCATCCGCTTCGACATCGAAAAAGACGTGCTCGGGTTAGACCCGCAGGGTCAGCCCATTCGGCTCAAGGACATCTGGCCCAGTGACGAAGAAGTCAACGCCGTGGTCAAGTCGTCGGTGAAACCGGAGCAGTTCCGCCAGGTGTACATCCCCATGTTCGCCATTCACGAGGACACCGGGCCGAAGGTCGCGCCCCTCTACGACTGGCGCCCGGCGAGCACCTACATCCGTCGTCCGCCCTACTGGGAAGGCGCCCTGGCCGGCGAGCGCACGCTCAAGGGCATGCGCCCCCTAGCCGTGCTGCCGGACAACATCACCACCGATCACCTGTCGCCGTCCAACGCGATCATGCTCGACAGTGCTGCGGGCGAATACCTGGCCAAAATGGGTCTGCCCGAAGAAGACTTCAACTCCTACGCCACCCACCGCGGCGACCACCTGACTGCCCAGCGCGCGACGTTCGCCAACCCCAAGCTGTTCAATGAAATGGTGGTGGAAAACGGCAAGGTTCGCCAAGGCTCGCTGACCCGCCTGGAACCCGAAGGCCAGGTGATGCGCATGTGGGAAGCGATCGAAACCTACATGCTGCGCAAGCAGCCGCTGATCATCATTGCCGGGGCCGATTACGGCCAGGGTTCCTCGCGCGACTGGGCGGCCAAAGGCGTACGCCTGGCCGGGGTCGAGGCAATTGCCGCCGAGGGCTTCGAGCGCATCCACCGGACCAATCTGGTGGGCATGGGTGTGCTGCCGCTGCAGTTCGCTGCCGGCACCGACCGCAAGACCCTGGGTATCGACGGCACCGAGGTGTTCGACGTGATCGGCCGACTGACACCCCAGGCGCAGGTGACGCTGATCATCGAACGGCGCAATGGCGAGCGCCTGGAAGTGCCGGTGACCTGCCGACTGGACACTGCCGAAGAGGTCTCGATCTACGAAGCCGGTGGTGTGCTGCAGCGCTTCGCCCAGGATTTCCTGCAGGCCACCGCGCCTGCTCCCCATGCCGCCGGCGCTCACTGAGGACAGCTTCATGACGCAGATTCGCATTCCCGCCACCTACATGCGCGGCGGCACCAGCAAGGGCGTGTTCTTCAACCTCGCCGACCTGCCCGAGCCGGCGCGCCAGCCAGGGCCACTGCGTGACGCCCTGCTGCTGCGGGTGATCGGCAGCCCGGACCCGTACGCCAAGCAGATCGACGGCATGGGCGGTGCCACCTCGAGCACTAGCAAGACGGTGATCGTCAGCCCGAGCAGCCAGCCGGGGCATGACGTCGACTATCTGTTCGGCCAGGTGTCCATCGACAGCGCGTTCGTCGACTGGAGCGGCAACTGCGGCAACCTGTCCGCCGCCGTCGGCCCCTTTGCCATCAGTACTGGCCTGCTCGATCCTTCCCGCGTCCCCCACGACGGCATCGCCACGGTTCGCGTGTGGCAGGCCAATATCGGCAAGACGATCATCGCCCATGTGCCCATGAGCGGCGGTGTGGTGCAGGAAACCGGTGATTTCGAACTCGACGGCGTGACGTTCCCGGCCGCCGAGGTGCAACTGGAGTTCATCGATCCGGCTGCCGAGGCCGAGGGCGCGGCGGGGGCGATGTTTCCCACCGGCAACCTTATCGATGTGCTGGACGTGCCGAACGTGGGTCGTTTCGAGGCGACCCTGATCAACGCGGGCATTCCAACCATCTTCATCGACGCCGCCGCCCTGGGCTACAACGGCTGCGAACTGCAGGAGGCGATCAACGGCGATCCGCAGGCCCTCGCTCGCTTCGAAACCATCCGCGCCCATGGCGCGCTGCGCATGGGCCTGATCAGTCGCCTGGAGGATGCACAGACGCGCCAGCACACGCCGAAGGTCGCTTTCGTCGCACCACCGGCCAACTACCTTGCGTCCAGCGGCAAACCCGTTGCCGCTAGAGATATCGACCTGACCGTACGCGCCATGTCGATGGGCAAGCTGCACCACGCGATGATGGGCACTGCGGCGGTGGCCATCGGTACCGCCGCGGCCATCCCCGGCACCTTGGTCAACCGCGCGGCCGGGGGTGGCGTGCGCAGTACGGTGTGTTTCGGCCATCCCTCGGGCACGTTGCGTGTCGGCGCCCAGGCCAACGAAGTCGCGGGCCAGTGGCAAGTGACCAAGGCAATCATGAGCCGCAGCGCGCGAGTCTTGATGGAAGGCTGGGTACGCGTGCCCGCGCAGACCCTGGCCTAGCTGCGCGCATCCGGCCTTCAGCCCGGCAGTGCTTGCTGCCGGTAGCGCAGCCACACCGCACCGCCCTCCTGCACTTCGGCACTGTCCAGGGCCAGGTAGGTCGGCTGCTGCCATTGCCCGGCGTCGATCTCGAACGACGCCGGGTGCTCGCCGCGGCCGTCTACCAAGGGCAGCAGCAGGACACTGATTTCATCAACCAGCCCTGCGTTCACGAAAGAGCCACTGACGTGCGGTCCGCCTTCGACGACCAGGCGCTTGATGCCCAATTCACGGCCGAGAATGTCCAGCACTCGACTCAAGTCCAGGGTGTCCTGGCCGCCAAAAATGTAGGACACCTGGATCGACTGCAGATAGGCCAGGTAGTCGTCGCTGACGCCTTCGGTCAGTACTTCGACGATGTGCGAGTCCAGCGCCGTGTTGGATTTCCAACCGACCTTGCCCTTCGGGTCGATGGAAATGGCATAGGCGCTCGCCGCGCGATCGGCAAAATACGGGGTACGCGCAATCGGCCCGGTGGCCAGGCCGGACGGATAACCCTCGTCGTGGGCGATCTCCTGCATGGTCACCCGGCCACAGGCCCAGGCATCGAACTCGAACTGTTTGGCCAATTGCTCGTACAGCTCACCTGCGGCGTTCTTGAACGGCCGCGCCCAACCGTCGGTCAGCGCATGACCATCGACGGAAGACATCATGTGACAGATTACATAGGGCTTCATTGGCGGCTCCAAGGCGTTCGGTATGTCTATCACCGACCGGCGCCCCTGGCCGTTGGTTCAGCTTGAAGCGGCGCAGCTCATGTGCGTCGTCTGCCAGATTGGATCGGACTCGACGTCGAGCACCTCGAACCCTTGTTTCTGCCAGAAGGCGATGGCTCCGGGCAGGAATGGGTGAGTGTGCAGGTACAGGGTTCGCACACCTGCCGCACGCGCCTGCGCCAGCAGGGCTGCATACAGCGCCTTGGCCACGCCGGCGCCACGACAGCTGGGCGAAACGAACAACCGGACGACCTCGACGGTGGCTTCGAGCGGTAGCTGCAGCTGATTGAAGCGCTGGTCGTAGGGTAGGTAACCGATGCTGCCTACGATCTGACCCGCCTGCCAGGCCAGCAGAAAACAGCCTTGGGCGGAGCCCAGGTAAACCTCGGCAAAGCGCGCCAGGTCATCCGGCACCTGCGTGGCATCCAGCTGCGGAAAGATCGAGGCCCGCGCAGCCATGACGTAATCCAGGGTTGCAGCGACCTGATCCGATCGCACTGGGCGAATGTCTATCGCGTTCATGGAATCTGCTCTGCACATGAGATAACCCGCGCCAGTGGGAGGGGCTCAGAAAGCAAGTTTGAAACCGATCAGCAGCAGCATCACTGCCAGGCAAGGCCGCAGGATGTCGTCCGACACGCGCCCGGACAGATGGCTGCCCAGCCAGATGCCCGGCAGCGAGCCAAGCAGCAAATGGCCAAGCAACGACCAGTCCATGTTGCCCATACTGGCGTGGCCCATGCCCGCCACCAGGGTCAGGGGCACGGCGTGGGCGATCTCGGTGCCGACCAGGCGCCGCGTCGCCAGGAACGGATACAGCAGGAACAGGGCCACGGTGCCCAGCGCACCGGCGCCGATGGACGTGAGCGAAACCATCACACCAAGGACCACGCCGGTGATCACCGTCAGCCCGTTGAGGGTGCTGGCACTGAGGTTGTAGCGGTCGCCGGCATGGCGGCTGGCGAAGGCCTGCAGGCGCTTCTTGAAGAGGATGGCGAACGCGGTCAGGAACAGCACCGCAGCCAATGCCTGCTTGATCACCGCGCCCATGGCCTGCGGTTCGGCATCCAGGCTTTTCAGATACCAGAGCACCAGCGCCGCTGCGGGCACGCTGCCCAGCGCCAGCCAGCCGGTGATCTTCCAGTCGATGTTCTTGTTGCGCCCATGCACCCAGACGCCACTGGCCTTGGTGATGGCGGCATACAAAAGGTCCGTGCCAACGGCCGTGGCCGGATTGATGCCAAACCAGAGCAGGATGGGCGTCATCAGCGAGCCGCCGCCTACACCTGTCATGCCGACGATGAAACCGACCACCAGCCCGGCCACGGTGAAACCCCAGGTACCTACGTCCATTCTTACGTCCTACACATCAGATTCAGCATCGCGGGAGCGGTAGCCGGGCGGCAGGATAACAATTTCTGATATAGCCAATTATAACTATGAAGCATTAGCTTATAACCGCCACTCGATCACGCAAAGCAAGCCTGCACTTCATGACTGTCAACCTGAGCGCGACAGTCCTGCGCTGCAGGGACGATTTATCCCGGCGCGGCGAACGCATAATCTCTACCCATCGCACAGCACCTCCAACGCTGCGCCCCCCACCAGAATCGGGAGAACACCATGCTCGCACTTCGCAAAGCTTCGGACCGCGGTCTTGCCAATCATGGCTGGTTGCAATCCTTCCATACCTTTTCCTTCGGCCACTACCGCAACCCACAGGAGCAGGGCTTCTCCGACCTGTTGGTGATCAACGACGACCGGGTCAGCGCCGGCAAGGGCTTCGGTCAGCACCCGCACCGCGACATGGAGATCTTCTCCTACGTGCTGCAAGGCGCACTGGCGCACAAGGACACCCTGGGCACCGGCTCGGTCATTCGCCCGGGCGACGTGCAGCTGATGAGTGCTGGCCACGGCGTGGCCCACAGCGAGTTCAACCACAGCGATGTCGACCCCGTGCATTTCCTGCAGATCTGGATCGTGCCCGAGCAAGCAGGCGCCGAGCCTCGCTACCAGCAGGAACACTTCTCGCCCGAGCAGAAACGTGGCCGCCTGCAACTGATCATCTCGCCCGATGGCGCGCAAGGCTCGCTTGAAGTGCGCCAGGATGCGCGGGTCTACGCCGGCCTGTTCGACGGCGCGGAACAGGCCACGCTGACGCTGGCGGATAACCGCTACGCCTATGTGCACGTCGCCACGGGCAGCGTCGAACTCAACGGCCAGCGTCTGAATGAAGGGGATGGCGTGCGCCTGCGCGAGGAAACCGTGCTGCAGTTGACCAACGGGGTCGACGCCGAGGTGCTGGTATTCGACCTGCGCCCCAACGAGTTGCCGCAGATGCCATGACCGGGCTGTGCACCGGGGGCCGATCAATCCTGTCGATGACCGCATTGAAAAAAGCGATTGGCTTGACCCCGGTGTGGCGCGTACCTTCAAGGTCTGTATTTTTTTTGCAACGCCTGCATGGCGTTGGCAGTCGAAATGGTCATGCCCTTTACTGGTACCCCCGATGCACACCCCTGAGCGCACCCTGCACGATGGCTTCGCCCGCAAAGTCGATTACCTGAGGTTGTCGGTCACCGATCGCTGCGATTTTCGCTGCGTGTACTGCATGGCCGAAGACATGACGTTTCTGCCGCGCCAGCAGATCCTCAGCCTCGAGGAACTCGAGCAGGTGGCCGCAAGCTTCGTCGCCCTGGGGACTCGCAAGATTCGCCTGACCGGAGGGGAACCGCTGGTGCGCTCGGGCATCGTTGACCTGTGCCGACGCATCGCGGCCCTGCCCGGCCTGCAAGAACTGTGCATGACCACCAATGGCTCGCGCCTGGAAGCCCTGGCCCAGCCGTTGTTCGACGCCGGCGTCAAGCGCCTGAACATCAGCCTGGACAGCCTCGATCCAGCGCGTTTTCGTGAGCTCACTCGTACCGGCGACCTGAACAAGGTAATTGCCGGCATCGACGCGGCCAACGCGGCCGGATTCCACCATACCAAGCTCAACTGCGTGGTCATGCAGGGTCGCAACGACGACGAAGTCGTCGACCTGGTGACCTTTGCCATCGACCGCGGCCTGGACATTTCCTTCATCGAGGAGATGCCCCTGGGGGCCATCAGCGAGCACAGCCGCGCCGAAGCCTTCTACTCGAGTGATCAGGTACGCGCACGCATCGCCGAGCGTTACGAGCTGCTGCCGTCCGCCGACTCCACCCAGGGCCCGTCGCGCTACTGGCGCATCCCCCAGGCGCCGGGCACGCGCATCGGTTTCATTTCCCCGCACAGCCACAACTTCTGTGCGACCTGCAACCGCGTGCGCCTGACCGTCGAAGGCCGTCTGCTGCTGTGCCTGGGCAACGAGCATTCGGCAGACTTGAAAAGCGTGCTGCGCGAGCACCCCGGCCAACCCGAGCTGCTCGAGCAGGCGATTATTCAGGCCATGCAGCTCAAGCCGTGGAGCCACAACTTTCGCCTCGACGATGACGTGCAGGTAGTGCGCTTCATGAACATGACTGGCGGCTGAGTGCGGGCGCTGGTCTGTGGCATTGTTCTGCTTTTCTTATAAACCCGTTTGAAAATGCAACTTATCAAATCAGTGCACAGGGCCGACAATCACTCTGTGCCGTCGCTGTGTGTCCGGTACGTTGAGCGGTGCCATCCGCTTCCTACAAGAACAAGGCCACCGGCCGCCCTACCGAGGACTCCTTCATGCAAGACGTCGTTATCGTTGCCGCCACACGCACCGCCGTCGGCAGTTTCCAGGGCTCGCTGGCGAGCGTACCCGCCGTCGAGCTGGGCGCTGCGGTGATTCGCCGACTGATCGCACAGACCGATCTGGATCCTGCACAGGTCGACGAGGTCATTCTTGGGCAGGTGCTTACCGCGGGCGCCGGGCAAAACCCCGCGCGCCAGGCGGCGATGTTCGCCGGCCTGCCCAGCGCCGTGCCGGCCATGACGTTGAACAAGGTCTGCGGTTCAGGGCTCAAAGCCGTGCACCTGGCCGCCCAGGCCATCCGCTGCGGCGACGCCGAGGTGATCATCGCCGGCGGCATGGAGAACATGAGCCTGGCGCCCTACCTGCTGCCGGCCGCACGCACCGGTCTGCGCATGGGCAATGCCGCGCTGGTCGACAGCATGATCAAGGACGGCCTGTGGGATGTCTTCAACGACTATCACATGGGCATTACCGCAGAAAACCTGGCCGAACAGCACGGCATCAGCCGCGAAGCCCAGGATGCGTTCGCTGCGCAGTCCCAGCAAAAGGCCGTGGCGGCCATCGAAGCCGGTCGTTTCGGCGATGAAATCACCCCCATTGCCGTGCCCCAGCGCAAAGGCGAGCCCGTGCAGTTCGCTGTAGACGAGCAGCCCCGTGCCGACACTACGGCGCAAAGCCTGGGCAAGCTCAAGCCGGCCTTCAAAGCCGACGGCAGCGTCACCGCTGGCAATGCGTCGTCGCTCAACGATGGCGCCGCGGCCGTGCTGCTCATGAGTGCGACCAAGGCCCAGGCACTGGGCCTGCCGGTGCTGGCACGCATTGCCGCCTATGCCAATGCCGGCGTGGATCCGGCGGTGATGGGCATCGCTCCGGTGTCGGCCACTCGCCGCTGCCTGGAGAAGGCCGGCTGGAGCCTCGAGCAACTGGACCTGATCGAAGCCAACGAAGCCTTCGCGGCGCAGGCGCTGTCGGTTGGCCAAGTGCTGGGCTGGGACGCCGACAAGGTCAACGTCAACGGCGGCGCCATTGCCCTGGGTCACCCGATAGGGGCTTCCGGCTGCCGGGTACTGGTCACCTTGCTGCACGAGATGCTGCGTCGCGATGCCAGCAAGGGGCTGGCCACCCTGTGCATTGGCGGTGGGCAAGGTGTAGCCCTGGCTCTGGCGCGAGACTGATCCGGCAGCAGGCAACACGCACTGGCCAGCGTGTGGTGAATGGATGGAGAATGGCACGCTCAGCCTTGGTGTAGTTCGACCTACCTAAAACCCGTAGGTCAAACTCACCTCGGCAACACTGTCGCTGTAATTTCGGCCACCGAATCGATGGCCAACTGCCCCGCTCAGGCCAAGTCGAGAAGTTACTTCGCCCTCCACACCCAGCTTTATTTCTCCAACATCCCGATACCCATCCTGGGAGATTTTCACACGATCCATATTGACACTATATACCTTGTCACTGTGAATCCATCCCGCCTCTACGTAGGGCTTGATCTCAGTCCCTGCTGATGAGCCGCGATCTAAATTTTTCAGAAATGCTCTCACTGCCAAATGAGTGTAAATACCGCTCTCATTACCAAATCTCACCACGGTTCCATTCCGCTCAATGTGATCTTCAGCTTTTATGTTGGACCAAGCCAATTTCATTTTGGGCTGAATGTAAAATGAAAAACCGCGGAACTTGGAAACCTCCATCACACGGCCAACTTCTACCGAAGCAACGGGACCACGAGACTTGTACTGCTCGCCATTTAAACCCTCACCTTTTACCGAATTATCGAACCAACTGTACTGAAGTACACCGTCGATATAAGCACCCATTTCATCTACGGCATCTTCGTACCAAGTACTATAAACGCCTATTGAGTAGCCTGAAACTCGCCCTTTTGAGTCGTATGAATTAAGTTTATATGAAGTGTCGTTGGTGCCGCTGCCATAACCTGCCAATGCGCCTACTCGCCACCCTCCTCCTTTCCCTGTCGCCCCTGATGCAATATCACTACCTATCATCACAGCCTGACGGTCGGAGTGAGTACTCAGCTGACCGCTGACATCTACGCCCTGGGCATACCCCCTGATAGTTTTCATCCACAAACGCGTTGTCTTTTGCTCGCCACTCAGTGGATCAGTGTAATCTCGCGAGCCGGGCCGATCCTCCAACCTGGTTTCAAACAAAGCATTTGCCATCGCGAGATTTGCAGAGTAAGACCCCGCCTCAGGCCGAATAGTTTGCGACTGAGGTATTTCTGGCACCTCAGAAGTTCCACTGTCCAAATACCAATTCCCACTATTAGCGCCTTCCCCCCTTACGAGACGATAATCATAAGCCCCGGCTACGATTCGGCCGGCCTGCTCGAACTGAGCTAAAGAATTGCCCTGGACGGTGATAAGTTCTATCCCGTTCAGTGTCGAGGCACCTGATCCGCCCAAATTATTGACGCTAACTTTTGTAAGACCAGAAGTATCCCCCAAGACTACCAAGCGATCCGTCACGGATTCATCGCCATTTAGCACTGAGTTGAAAATCAACAATCCATTGCCACCTGTATAATCCCCATCAATTGTGAGTACCGCACCAGCACGCGGCCCTTGCAACGAAACAACACCACTATTGGTCAACCCTCCCAACGTTTGGCCGTATCCATTGAGCGATAAGGCCCCGCCTTCAAATACAGTGTAATCAGAGTTCTTACTGAAGACATTCATACCTCCTGCCTCAAGCACTCCACCCACTAATTTAGTCAACCCACTGTATGTGCTCTCACCGGTCAATATCGTTCGGCCATTTGCAATCAACGCTGAACCGCCTCCTTTAATAGCCGATGCAAACTCATAATCCGATGCAGTGTGGTTAAAAACAATACTGCCATCGCCGGCACCGAGCCAAACGCCCTCGGTTGAGTTCAGCGAACCCGCTTCGGACGGAGCGTCAATATTTGAAGAACCTATGTAAAGCACTCCGCTTGAACCAGCGGCATCCGCCAAAACCAGCTTATTGGTGTGTAGCTCACCTTTATTCTGAAGCGTGAGCATGCCACTGCCACCTTTACCCACAACCGTAACTTCAGCCGCATTCACGGTCGAGCCGTCCCCCGAAACAATTAAGTCCCCAGCCGAGTTGCTTGCTCTACCGAGCGTTATAGAGCCTACACCTGCCCCCACAACATTTATAACGCTCCCTCCAGTAACGCTTACGCTACCCTGCGAAAAGTCTTCCCCGCCGACATCTAGCGTGTTCTCGACAGATAGAGAGCTGCCATTACTTACCACTACGCTACCGATCGAATCCCCTTCTACTCCGACCTCGAGCGACTCACCTACAGAAACACGCGCCGCGCTATCTACAACCAGGAGGCCTTTACCATTGACCCCCACTTTGGTGTCTCCTGTACTATTCCAGCGAGAACCTGATCCGGAGACAACCACCACTCCCTCAGAACCGGCGTCAACACCCAGTTGACCAGATCCAACTCCCACTGAATGACTTGTCACTTTTGCGCCGTTTGTAATATTCACTCGTCCGTACCCATACGTACCGACATTCAACCCATTCCCGATAGTCGGACTAAAGGGAATATTAAAATTCAACGGATCAGGGCCATTGACAGATAGAGCAATAACATCCTGCGGCATCACAAACATCCACGCCAGCCCAGAGCATTGTAGAATTTTGTTTTTTATAGCCATTTCAACCGCCCACCAATATTTGAAACCGACGAAATTCAGCACTCACTGGCATCCTGTATTCCATACATGACACACACGCAAAATGACGTATTTATTTTTCAACAACTTTAATCGTCGCAAGGCGGAGAAAAATAGAGGAAATTTCCCATGCTTCGCCAATGTAATGCAAAGTTACATTTTTGGAACAGATGGGAGCTTGCGTGCGTTGCCTTTGCGCATTTTCTTACTTGCCGTCAAAGCTTTTTCAAATACGCTTGGCATGCTGTACAATTGGCATACTACGGTCGATTCGGTTAAAAAATCGAGATCTCAGACTGGCAGACGTCAAGCCTAGCCGTCTCTTCGGAACCTGTTCACCACATTGCGTGGCCTCTGGTTCCGCGTTGATCGTTGCAGCTTGGCCAATAGGTTGATTAAAGGAAGTTCCCCCATGACCCGCATGCTGTTCGCTTCGCTGTGCATCACCGGCGCGCTGTTGTCGGCCGCATCGCCTGTCACGCTTGCCATCGAGGTATTCCGCCCGCCCGGCGACGCCACCGAGCTGGTTTCCCTGGGCAAGGGCGACCGTGTTCCGGCAGCCTATGCCCAACCCGATTCAGCTTTCATCGGGTGGAAATCCTCGGGGCTCAAGCAACCCGACCCGGACAGCCAGTGGGTGCAGATCGGCGACAACTTCGTACTGGTCAGGCGCAGCAATGCGGTGATTCAGGACATCCAGCCCATTCCCAAGTAATGGCTGTCGCCTGTCAGCGACAGTCGGCGCCGGTCTGTGCTCGTCAGCGATACTGCGCGCCGTCGAACCAGGCGAGCTTCTCGCGCAGCACCACCACTTCGCCAACGATGACCAGCGTAGGTGCATGCACCTCATGCTCGGCGACCATCCGCGGCAGGTCCGCCAGGGTGCCGGTGAACACCCGCTGGTTTACAGTAGTGCCCTGCTGGATCAACGCCGCCGGTGTATCCGCGCCGCGACCGTGGCGAATCAGCTGTTCGCAGATGATCGGCAGGCCGATCAGGCCCATGTAGAACACCAGCGTCTGCCCTGGGGACACCAGATCGTGCCACGGCAGATCACTGGTGTTGTTCTTCAAGTGCCCGGTGACGAAACGCACAGATTGCGCATAGTCGCGGTGGGTCAGGGGAATGCCGGCATACGCCGCACAGCCGCTGGCTGCGGTGATGCCCGGTACCACCTGGAATGGGATACCGTGGGCCGCCAATTCCTCGATCTCTTCGCCGCCCCGGCCGAATATGAACGGATCGCCGCCCTTGAGACGCAGCACGCGCTTGCCCTGCTTGGCCAAGGCCACCAGTTGCTGGTTGATCTGGTCTTGCGGCAAGGCATGCTCGGCGCGACGCTTGCCGACATACACACGTTCGGCGTCCCGACGACACAGGTCGAGGATCGCCGGCGCGACGAGGCGGTCGTAGAGCACCACATCGGCCTGCTGCATCAAGCGCAGGGCGCGGAAGGTCAGCAAGTCCGGGTCACCGGGGCCAGCGCCCACCAGATAGACCTCACCGGGGGCATGGGGCGGTGCACCGTCGACCTTCGCCTGGAGCATGCGTTCGGCCTCGGCGCCCTGCCCGGCCAACTGGCGATCGGCGATCGGGCCCTGGAACACTTCCTCCCAGAACGCACGGCGCTGGGTAACATCCGGGTACAGCGCCTTGACCTTCTGCCGAAAGCGCGCTGCCAGGCCGGCCAGCTCGCCATAGGTGGATGGAATCCAGGTTTCCAGCTTGGCGCGGATCAGCCGCGCCAGGACCGGTGCGTCGCCGCCACTGGACACTGCCACCACCAAGGGTGAGCGGTCGACGATGGCCGGAAAGATCACCGTACACAGTGCTGGCGCATCGACCACATTGACCGGCACACAGCGCGCGCGGGCATCGGCCGACACCTGGGCGTTGAGCGGTTCGTCATCGGTGGCGGCGATCACCAGCACGCAGCCGTCCAGATCGCTGCTCAGGTAACCCCTGTCGAGCATCTGCCCGCCGCTGCCGCGCACCAGATCGGCAAGCTGCGGGTCGATGCTCGGAGCGACCACGCGCAACACCGCGCCAGCCTCGGCCAGCAGGCGCGATTTGCGCAGGGCGATCTCGCCCCCGCCCACCACCAGCACCTGGCTGTCGCGCAATTTGTGGAACAGCGGCAGAAACTCCATTTAGCCGATGACCTCGATGCCGCCCATATAGGGCTTGAGTACTTCGGGCACGCGGATGCTGCCGTCGGCCTGCTGGTAGTTCTCCAGCACGGCCACCAAGGTGCGACCGACTGCCAGGCCCGAACCGTTCAAGGTATGAACCAGCTCGGGTTTGCCTGTCTCGGGGTTGCGGAAGCGTGCCTGCATGCGCCGCGCCTGGAAATCCCCGGTGTTGGAGCACGAGGATATCTCGCGGTACTTGTCCTGGCTCGGCACCCAGACTTCCAGGTCGTAGGTTTTCACCGCGCTGAAGCCCATGTCGCCGGTGCACAGGGCCAGTACCCGGTACGGCAACTCGAGCGCCTGCAGAATGCGCTCGGCGTTGGCAGTCAGGCTTTCGAGGGCTTCCATGGATTTCGACGGTTCGACCACCTGGACCATCTCGACCTTGTCGAACTGGTGCTGACGGATCATGCCGCGGGTATCGCGGCCCGACGCGCCGGCTTCGCTGCGGAAGCACGGCGTGTGGGCGACGAACTTGAGTGGCAGCAGCTTGGCATCGAGGATTTCGCCGGCCACGATGTTGGTCAGCGACACTTCGGCTGTGGGGATCAGGTACAGATCGGCTTCACCTTCACGGCTGATCTTGAACAGGTCTTCCTCGAACTTGGGCAACTGACCGGTGCCCTGCAAGGCCGGGGCCTGCACCAGGTACGGGGTGTAGGCTTCTTCGTAGCCGTGTTCGCTGACGTGCAGGTTGATCATGAACTGCGCCAGTGCGCGATGCAGGCGCGCAATCGGCCCACGCATGATGGCAAAGCGTGCGCCGGACAGCTTGGCAGCCGTCTCGAAATCCAGGCCACCCGACTTGCCACCGAGGGCAACGTGGTCCTGCACCGGAAAATCGAAGGTGGTCGGCGTTCCCCAGCGGCGGACCTCGACGTTGCCGTCTTCGTCCTCGCCGATCGGCACCGATTCGTGGGGCAGGTTGGGAATGCCCAGGGCAATACCGTCGAGCTCGCCCTGCAGCTGTTCCAGCTCCGCCTTGCCACGACCCAGCTCCTCGGCAATGGACTCGACCTGCGCTTTCAGCGCGTCGACATCGCCGCCGCTTTTCATCACCTGGCCAATGGACTTGGACAGCGCATTGCGCTCGGCCTGCAGTTGTTCGGTGCGGGTCTGCACGGTCTTGCGCTGGGCTTCCAGCGCCTCGAGGCGCGCCACATCCAGGACATAGCCACGGCTGGCAAGGCGATCCGCTACGTCCTGAAGCTGGCTACGTAACAGTTTGGAATCGAGCATGTCGGTCTCTCGTTTATCAGTATTGGTCAGATTTTAGTCAGTGCCAGGCCGGCCCAGGTGGCCAGCAGGCCGCCGAATACGCTCACAGCGCAGTAGCCCATGGCAACCAGCCCCTGGCCGCTTTCGAGCAGGCGCACGGTGTCCAGCGAAAATGACGAGAAGGTGGTCAGGCCACCCACGAACCCCACCATCAATCCCGAACGGATCTCGACCGGAATGTCCGGGCGAATCATGAACAGGCCATACAGGTAGCCGATGATCAGGCAACCGATGATATTGACGGCCAGCGTACCGGTATAGAACAGACGTGGCCAGTTCGCATTGATGTAGGTCGCGGTGAACAGGCGCAGCAGTGTGCCGACCACCCCACCCAGGGATACCGCGACAATGGTCGGGATCACGCCTTTCTCCGCCGCCGTGGACTGCTGTCGTCCAGGCTGGCGAGGTGCTTGAGCTTTTCGCCTATCTTCAATTCCAGGCCGCGCGGCACGGGACGATAGTAGTGGCGTGGGCTCAATTGCTCGGGGAAGTAGTCTTCGCCGGCCGCATAGGCGTCGGGCTCATCGTGGGCATAGCGGTACTCGTCGCCGTAGCCCAGCTGCTTCATCAGTTTGGTCGGGGCGTTGCGCAAATGCAGCGGTACTTCCAGCGAGCCATGTTCGGCCGCCTCGCGCATCGCCGCCTTGAAGCCCATGTACACGGCATTGCTCTTGGGTGCACACGCCAGGTAAACGATGGCCTGGGCCACCGCCAGCTCGCCTTCGGGGCTGCCCAGGCGCTCCTGCACATCCCACGCCGACAGGCACAGCGGCAGCGCCCGCGGATCGGCATTGCCGATGTCTTCGCTGGCCATGCGCACCACCCGCCGCGCCAGATAGAGCGGGTCGCAACCGCCGTCGAGCATGCGTGCGAACCAGTACAGCGACGCATCCGGATCGGAGCCGCGCACCGATTTGTGCAAGGCCGATATCTGGTCGTAGAACGCCTCGCCGCCTTTGTCGAAGCGTCGGCGGGTATCGCCGAGCAGGCTCTGCAACAGCTCGACGCCTATTTCCTCACCGTCCTCGGCAAGGTCGGAGGCATTCTCCAGCAGGTTGAGGATCCTGCGTCCGTCACCGTCGGCAGCGGCCATGAGCATGGCAAAGGCCTCGTCGCCCAGGCGCAGTCGGCGCTTGCCCAGGCCGCGTTCTTCGTTCAGCGCACGGTCGACCAGACGCCGCAGCGCCGCCTCGTCGAGGCTCTTGAGCACATACACGCGGGCTCGCGAGAGCAAGGCGTTGTTGAGTTCGAACGAGGGATTTTCGGTGGTGGCGCCGATGAAGATCAG
This sequence comes from Pseudomonas sp. CFBP 8758, assembly GCF_014841725.1. Lineage (NCBI taxonomy): Bacteria > Pseudomonadati > Pseudomonadota > Gammaproteobacteria > Pseudomonadales > Pseudomonadaceae > Pseudomonas > Pseudomonas sp. CFBP 8758. Next base: position 97,608 of record NZ_JACYUK010000006.1, read on the forward strand.
CGTACCGTCTTCCACGTAGGGCAAGAACGCATCCTGCTGGGACTTGTTGAAACGGTGCACTTCATCGACGAACAGAATCGTGCGACGGCCATACTGGCCCGCCTGCTGCTTGGCCACCTCGACCGCCTGGCGAATCTCCTTGACCCCGGCGAGCACCGCCGACACGGTTTCGAAGTGAGCATCGGACACCTTCGCCAGCAGCCGTGCCAGGGTGGTCTTGCCCACGCCCGGTGGCCCCCAGAAGATCATCGAGTGCAGGGCGCCCTGCTCCAGTGCCTCGCGCAGCGGCTTGCCGCGGGCGAGCAGATGCTCCTGGCCGACGTATTCGTCCAGGTTGCTGGCGCGCAGACGCGCGGCCAGCGGCTGGGCAATGGGATCACTGCGAAACAGGTCCATGGGGCGACAATCGACCTCGAATTATTCCTGGATCACGTCCGCCCCTTTGGGGATGTCGAACTTGAATTTGTTCGCGGCGATCGGCTCATTGGCCCGGACGTTCATGAACAGGATATTGGTGCGCTGGCCCACGCTGTCGATCAGTTGCATGTCGTTGATCACACCCTTGCGGAACGACAGGCGCAACGAATCGAACAAGGTGTCGCGGGTCTTGGGCTTGAGCACGAAATCGATCACGTCGCCGGCTTCCTTGGCACTGATGTCGAAGCTCTGGCTGATCTTCGACACGTCACCGGACAACAGCAGCGCCGGGGTCTGGGTCAGGCGCTGGTCGAGGGTCTTGATGGTGACCTGCTCCAGGTCCGGGTCCCACAGCGAAACCTTCTTGCCGTCGGAGACCATCAGTTGCTCCTGCGGCGCGTCGGTGTGCCAGTTGAACAGGCCAGGCCGCTGCAGGGCCATCTGCCCGGCGGTCTCCTGCAACTGGGTACCGCTGCCGTCCAGGGTCAGCTGGGAAAAACGCGCGGTTAGCGTCTGGGATTTCTCCAGCAATTGCGTCAAGCGCGCCACGTCCTTCTGGTCGGCGTGTACCGACAGGCTGGCCAGGGCCAGGGCAGAAACCAACAGCATGCGAATCAGGCGCATGGGAATCCTCGTTCTAGGGTAAGGCGCGAGCGTTGCATCAGTCGCGCATCGGGCCCGGCGCGATCACTTCGCGCGAGCCATTGGTGTTCATCGGCGTGACCACACCGGCCATTTCCATGGACTCGATCATGCGCGCCGCGCGGTTGTAGCCGATCTTGAGCTTGCGCTGTACCGCCGAGATGGACGCACGACGGCTTTCCAGCACGAAGTTCACTGCCTCGTCGTAGAGCGCGTCGCTTTCGCTGTCGTCGCCATCGCCGCCGCCACTGCTGCCCTCGAAGCCACTGCCGGCTTCCTCGACGCCGGCCAGAATGTCTTCGTTGTAGTCGGGCACGCCACGCTGCTTCCACGCCTCGACCACGCGATGCACCTCTTCATCGGAAACGAAGGCGCCGTGCACGCGAATCGGCAGGCTGGTGCCCGGCGGCATGTAGAGCATGTCACCGTGACCCAGCAGCTGTTCGGCACCGCCTTGGTCGATGATGGTACGCGAGTCGATCTTGCTCGATACCTGGAACGCCATGCGCGTGGGGATGTTGGCCTTGATCAGGCCGGTGATGACGTCCACCGAAGGTCGCTGGGTAGCGAGGATCAGGTGGATACCGGCGGCACGGGCCTTCTGCGCGATACGCGCGATGAGCTCTTCGACCTTCTTGCCGACGATCATCATCATATCGGCGAATTCGTCCACGACTACCACGATGGTCGGCAGGGTCTTGAGCAGCGGCGCCTCGTCGTGAATGCTTTCGCGCTTGTAGAGCGGGTCGCTGAGGGGCGTCCCGGCCTCTTCGGCGTCCTTGATCTTGCGGTTGAAGCCCGCCAGGTTGCGCACGCCCATGGCCGCCATCAGCTTGTAGCGTCGCTCCATCTCGGCAACGCTCCAACGCAGCGCGTTAGCGGCATCCTTCATGTCGGTGACCACGGGGCAAAGCAGGTGCGGAATCCCCTCGTAGATAGACAATTCGAGCATCTTCGGGTCGATCATGATCAGCTTGGCGTCTTCCGGGCCCGACTTGAACAGGATCGACAGAATCATCGCGTTGACCCCCACCGACTTGCCGGAACCGGTGGTACCGGCGACCAGCAGGTGAGGCATCTTGGCCAGGTCGGTGATCACCGGTTTGCCGCCGATATCGTGGCCTAGCGCCATGGTCACAGGCGACTTGGCCTCGTCGTACTGGGGCGAGGACAGCACCTCGGAGAAACGCACGATCTGCCGGTCTTCGTTCGGAATCTCGATACCGACGGTGGTCTTGCCGGGAATGACTTCGACCACACGGACACTGAGCACCGCCAGCGAACGCGCCAGGTCTTTGGCCAGGTTGGAGATGCGGCTGACCTTGACGCCGGCCGCCGGCTGGATCTCGTAACGGGTGATCACCGGGCCGGGATGAATGGAATCGACGGTCACTTCCACGCCGAATTCCTTGAGTTTCACCTCCAGCAACTGGCCCACGGCCGCCAGCGACTCCGGCGAATAGTTGACCTTCTTCTCTTCGGCGGGATCAAGAATGGAAATCGGCGGCAAGGTGCCCTGCACGGCACTGTCAACGAACAATGCAGCCTGCTTCTCCTTCTGCACCCGCGCGCTCTGCTCGGGCGGCTTGCCGCTGGGCGCGCCCTGGGTACTTTCTTCGCTCAACGGCTTGATCGGTACTGCAGGCCGCACGGGCTGGCTGGCCGCGACCGGCGCCGCCATTGCGACCGGCGCGATGGGCGCCACCGGACGGCTCTGCAGGGTCGGTTCCACAGGCGCAGGCCGCACCGGCCTGGGCTTGGCGACGTCGCGCGGCTCGCTGACCCTGGGCGCAGCGTAGGCCGGTTCGTCCACTTCACGCAGTTGGGCAACCAGTTGCTTGCGTTCGGCACGCGCCGCCCACCAGCGGCTGGCCGAGCCCTGCATCAGCTCGAGCAGGTCGAGGGTGATCTTGCCGGTCATGTCCATGACCTTGAACCAGGACAGGTCGGTGAACACGGTCAGGCCGAACAGAAACAATGCGATGAACAACAGCGTACTGCCCTGGATGTTCAACGCGTTGAGCGCCAGGTTACCCAGGCTCTGACCCAGCGCGCCGCCGGCGGACGCCGGCAGACTGCCGGCGGAATGGAAATGGATATGGGCCAGGGCCGCGCCGGAGAGGATCAGGAACACCAGCCCGATCAGGCGCCAGGAGAACAACCAGCCGCTCCACTGCCAGGGCTCGTGGCGCTGACGGAAGATCTGCCAGGTCTTGACGGCCAGCAGCAGGGGGAAGATGTAGGCGAAATAGCCCAGGACCATGAACAGAATGTCGGCGGCGAATGCACCGGCCCGGCCGGCAGCGTTCTGAACCTGGTCCATGTTGCTGCTGGTGTGGCTCCAGCCAGGATCGGTCTGGTCGTAGGTCAACAACGCCATCCACAGATAAAGGCACAGCGCGCCCATGGCGATCAGTGCGCCTTCCTTGAGGCGATAATGCATTTGCTGGCGCCAGACGGGCACCGTTGCGGGAGCGGATGAGGCAGTGGATTTCTTCAAAACGCTTGATTTCCTGCGCCTGTCGAAGCGCGCAACTGATGGATGACAAAAATACAGCAAATGGCCACTATCGGTGGACAACGGGCCCTGCAAAGATCGCATTGTACGGCTTTGTCGGCAATTCGCGCATCTGCAATATAAGCGTCGCTTGCCGTGCGCCATTCAGCTTCGAATCAGGCGACGCACGGAATATGATTCAGCAGTGCTTTGTGTTTGCCGACAAGGCCTTACGAGCCAATCTTGAAGAACAGTGACATGGGACTGCAATTGCCCGAAAAAGTTACATGAAAGCTCGGTCGCCCTGACTGCCCGGCCTTGCTGCCGTGCATTGGCGTGCCGACCGGATCGTGGCAGGATGAACTCACTGCCCCCGGTACCACCCTCCCCTGCCGTAGCGAACAATCATGCTGACGTGGCTCAAACGAAACGAACTGGTCTTTCCTCCCCTGAGCAAGGCGATGCGCGAGCCCAATGGGCTGCTGGCAGCCGGTGGTGACCTCAGCCCCGAGCGGCTGGTGCAGGCCTACCGGCACGGCTGCTTCCCCTGGTTCGAGGACGGCCAGCCGATTCTCTGGTGGTCGCCGGATCCGCGTACCGTGCTGATGCCCGCCGAACTGCATGTGTCACGCAGCCTGCGCAAGGTACTGCGCCAGCAACGCTTCACAGTAACCTTCGACCAGGACTTTCCCGCTGTCATCGCTGCCTGCGCAGGGCCGCGCGACTACACCGACGGCACCTGGATAACCAGCGACATGCAACGCGCGTACCTCACCCTGCACGAGCAAGGGCACGCGCACTCGGTCGAGGTGTGGGACGGCGAGACGCTTGTAGGTGGGCTCTATGGCCTGGCCATGGGCCAACTGTTCTTCGGCGAATCCATGTTCAGCCGCACCGACAACGCCTCCAAGGTTGGCTTCGTAACCTTGGTCGAGCATCTGCACCAGGCCGGTTTCGTGCTGATCGACTGCCAGATGCCCACCGAGCACTTGCACAGCCTGGGCGCACGAAGCATCGCCCGAGATCAGTTCGCCGGTTATCTGAGCCAATACCTCGACCAACCCAATAGCGCGACATGGCAGCGCTAGGCGAGTTCTCCGGCACTGGCTTACACTTGATGCAATGGTTTCATTCCGAGGGTTCATCATGACTGAGTTGGCGCGCCTGAAGTTCTATGCCACTCAACCCCATTCGTGCAGCTACCTGCCCGACGAGCAAGCCACGACCTTGTTTCTCGATCCGAGCCAGCCGATGGACGTCCACGTCTACGCCGACCTCTCGGAAATGGGTTTCCGCCGCAGCGGTGACCACCTCTACCGGCCGCACTGCCAGCGCTGCAACGCGTGCGTGCCGGCACGCATTCCCACGGCAGGCTTCACCCCCTCGCGCCAGCAGAAACGCATCGTCAAGCGCAATCACGACGTCCAGGTGACGAGTGCCACCCCCCGCTTCAGCGAAGAGTATTTCGACCTCTACCAGCGCTACATCGAACAGCGCCACGCCGATGGCGACATGTTTCCGCCCAGCCGTGATCAGTTTTCGACGTTTCTGGTCCGAGACCTGCCCTTTTCGCGCTTCTACGAATTTCGCCTGGACGGCCGGCTGCTGGCGGTGGCCGTGACCGACCTGCTGCCCAACGGGCTGTCCGCCGTGTATACCTTCTACGAGCCGACCGAAGAGCGGCGCAGCCTGGGCCGTCTGGCGATCCTGTGGCAGATCGAGGAAGCACGGCGATTGAACCTGGATGCGGTCTATCTGGGCTACTGGATCAAGAACTGCCAGAAGATGAATTACAAGACCCAATATCGACCCATCGAGCTGCTCATCAACCAGAGATGGGTAACACTTAACTGAACCCCTTGGCTTGAGCCCCCTTTTTCGGGCACAATGCACGCCGCTTTTGCCTGGCGCAGTTGCACCGGGCCATCAACTGGATACCGAGGGTTTTACTGCATGTCGAAAGAAGACAGCTTCGAAATGGAAGGCACTGTCGTCGACACCCTGCCCAACACCATGTTTCGCGTGGAGTTGGAAAACGGGCACGTCGTAACCGCGCATATCTCCGGCAAGATGCGCAAGAACTACATTCGTATTCTGACCGGTGACAAGGTGCGTGTTGAACTGACGCCCTATGATTTGAGCAAAGGGCGCATCACCTACCGCGCTCGCTGAACCGAGACACATGAAAACGCCCGGCATTGCCGGGCGTTTTTGCTTGCGTGGGATTTGGACAGCAAAAGCTACGCGGCTTGCGCCGCTGCTACAGGGACCGTACAAACCCCTGTAGCAGCGGCGCAAGCCGCGTCGAGCCGTTATGCCATCTCAGCCGTGGTCTCGAAATCGAAGGTCAGCTCGCCATCCTTGATGTCGATGTGCACGACCCCGCCATGCTCGGCCAACTCGCCGAACAGGATCTCTTCCGCCAACGGCCGCTTGATCTTGTCCTGGATCAAGCGCGCCATGGGACGTGCGCCCATCTGCACGTCGTAGCCACTTGCCGCCAGCCAGCCGCGCGCGGCATCGGTGACTTCAAGCTGCACACGCTTGTCTTCCAGCTGCGCCTGCAGTTCGGTGAGGAACTTGTCGACCACGCTCTTGATGACTTCGTGGCTGAGGCGACCGAACTGGATGATGGTGTCCAGGCGGTTGCGGAATTCCGGTGTGAAGCTTTTCTTGATCACTTCCATGGCGTCGGATGAGTGGTCCTGATGGGTAAACCCGATCGAGGCCCGCGCAGCGGTTTCGGCACCCGCGTTGGTGGTCATGATGAGAATCACGTTGCGGAAATCCGCCTTGCGTCCGTTGTTGTCGGTCAGGGTGCCGTGATCCATGACCTGCAGCAGCAGGTTGAAGACCTCGGGGTGAGCCTTTTCGATTTCATCGAGCAGCAACACGCAATGCGGCTGCTTGGTGATGGCTTCGGTCAACAGACCGCCCTGGTCGAACCCGACATAACCCGGTGGCGCACCGATCAGACGCGATACGGTGTGACGCTCCATGTACTCGGACATGTCGAAACGCACCAGCTCCACGCCGAGGGCCTTGGCCAGCTGGCGCGCAGCCTCGGTCTTGCCGACACCGGTAGGGCCGGCAAAGAGGAACGAACCCACGGGCTTGTCCGGCGCCTTCAACCCGGCGCGCGACAGCTTGATGGCCGTGGCCAGCGAGTCGATGGCAGCGTCCTGGCCAAATACAGTCAACTTGAGATCACGCTCCAGGTTACGCAGCAGCTCCTTGTCGGAACTGGTTACGTGCTTCGGCGGAATCCGCGCGATCTTGGCCACGATGTCTTCGACCTGAGGCACTTCGATACGCTTGACTCGATTGGCTTCAGGCTGCAGGCGCTGGTAGGCACCTGCCTCGTCGATGACGTCGATGGCCTTGTCGGGCATGTGTCGGTCATTGATGTAGCGCGACGCCAGCTCGGCGGCCGCACGCAGTGCTTCGTCACTGTATTCGATGTTGTGGTGCTGCTCGAACCGCCCCTTGAGGCCACGCAGGATGCCGATGGTGTCTTCCACCGAAGGCTCGGACACGTCGACCTTCTGGAAACGACGTGCCAGGGCGCGGTCTTTCTCGAAGATGCCACGGAATTCCTGGAAGGTGGTCGAACCGATGCAGCGGATATCACCGGAGGAGAGCAGCGGCTTTAGCAGGTTGGACGCATCCATCACCCCGCCCGACGCAGCACCCGCACCGATGATGGTGTGGATCTCGTCGATGAACAGGATCGCCTGCGGACGCTTCTTCAGCTCGCCGAGCAATGCCTTGAAGCGCTTCTCGAAATCGCCGCGGTACTTGGTACCGGCCAGCAATGCGCCCAGATCGAGGGAATACACGACGCTGTTCGCCAGCAGATCAGGCACCTGGCTATCGACGATGCGCTTGGCCAGGCCTTCGGCAATCGCCGTCTTGCCCACACCTGCTTCGCCTACCAGCAACGGGTTGTTCTTGCGGCGACGGGCGAGAATCTGCGCGACACGCTCGACTTCGCTCTCGCGACCGACCAGTGGATCGATGCGACCCTGGCGAGCCAGCTCGTTGAGGTTGCTGGCATAGGCATCCAGCGGGTTGCTCGACGAAGAGGTATCACCGCCTTCTTCGTCCTGCATTTCCTGCTCGCCTTCGGAGCTGTCACCGTGACCAGGGACCTTGGAAATACCGTGCGCGATGTAGTTGACCACATCGATGCGCGCCACGCTCTGCTGCTTGAGCAGGAACACGGCCTGGCTTTCCTGCTCGCTGAAGATCGCCACCAGCACGTTGGCCCCGGTGACTTCTCGCTTGCCCGAACTTTGTACATGGAACACGGCACGCTGCAGCACACGCTGGAAGCCCAGCGTCGGCTGGGTTTCACGATCCTCGTCATGCACGGGGATCAACGGCGTGGTGGAGTCGATGAACTCCTGCAGGTCGTGTTTGAGTTTTTCGAGATTGGCGCCGCACGCGCGCAATACGGTGGCGGCTGCCTCGTTGTCCAATAGCGCCAGAAGAAGGTGTTCCACGGTCATGAACTCATGACGCTTGGAGCGCGCTTCCTTGAAGGCAAGATTGAGCGTGACTTCGAGCTCGCGGTTTAACATAGCTTCACCTCATACCCAAGTGGTCGGCGTTAACCGTCCTTCTCGATTTCACAGAGTAGCGGATGCTGGCTTTCCCTGGCGTACTGGTTGACCTGCATGGCCTTGGTTTCGGCGATGTCTCGGGTAAACAATCCGCATACTGCCCGTCCTTCTGTATGGACGGCCAGCATGACCTTGGTCGCCAGCTCACGATTCAGATTGAAGAAAACCTCGAGGATCTCGACGACGAAATCCATCGGGGTGTAGTCGTCGTTGAACAGAACCACCTTATACATCGGTGGGGCCTGCAATGCAGGCTTGGATTCCTGAACGGCAATGCCTGCCGAATCGTCCTCGTGCGACTGCGGGCGGTCTTGATTGAAGGTTAGTCGAATCTGACTGAATGCATGCATGGAAAGAAGATTCATCGTTGAGCGAATAGAAGTGGTGGGTTGACCTTGTGACCGAATTTTGACTCGGTCGCCGCATGACCTTGACTATCGGCAAAACGGTGTTACAAACAGTAGAACCCACATTGGGGAAGAAAGGTCCGCGCAGTCAACCAAATTTTTTCAATCGGTTGTGTTGCGCACGAAGTGGATGATACTCCAGAGCTGGAGTCCTTTGCAGAGGGATATGGGTATGCGCAGTGGTAAAGTCAAGTGGTTCAACAATGCCAAGGGCTACGGCTTCATTATCGAAGACGGTCAGACCGAGGATCTTTTCGCCCATTTCTCCGCCATCGCCATGGAGGGTTACAAGACGCTGAAGGCTGGTCAGGCCGTTTCCTTCGAGATCTCACAGGGACCCAAGGGGCTGCACGCCGTGGCCATCAAGACGGTAGAGGCCGAAGTCACGCAAGCAAGCGCTGCGACGACCAAAGAAGAGGCAAGGGAGTCCGCGAACGCATGATCGTGGCGCAGGAACAGTGATCGCGAGCAAGCGTTCCTCGGGCGCATGCTGTGCAACGTGAGCGCTTGCTCGCCGTCATTGCTGCGAATGTGCACCCGGACAGGCCATCCACACGGATGGCCTGTTTCGTTTCCGGCAGCTGCCGACCCGCCCAGCTTTGTGCCCCCTACACAGTATTCATCGCCGCGACCAGTGGTATACTGCCGCAGTGACCGCAGGGTCACCTTGGTCGGACCGGTCCGCCCGCGTGCACCGCCCATGCGAGTCGCGAGAGGGCCGTTGTTGCCGGTCGACCGCTTGACGCTCTACTGATGCATCCCACATCACCGCGACCAATGCTCGATTTTTCGCCTCATTGATGACAACGAGCGAAAGCGCCTATCCTGCGCATCTCGAGATTCTGTGCACGCTCAGCAAAGAAGAGAGTTAATTCGATTATGCCCACCCGCTCAAAGATCATCTACACCTTCACCGACGAAGCGCCAGCCCTGGCCACCTATTCGCTGCTGCCGATCATCGAAGCCTTCACCGCTTCTTCGGACATCGCCGTCGAGACCCGCGACATCTCCCTGGCGGCGCGCATCCTTTCAAGCTTTCCCGAGCGTCTGCAGGCCGGCAAACCCGTGCCGGACGATCTCGCCGAGCTGGGCACCCTGGCCACCACGCCTGAAGCCAACATCATCAAGCTGCCGAACATCAGCGCTTCGGTACCGCAATTGAAGGCGGCGATCAAAGAGCTGCAAGACCAAGGCTTCGACCTGCCCGACTACCCAGACAGCGCCGAGTCGGATGCCGACAAGGACACCCGCGCCCGCTACGACAAGGTCAAGGGCAGCGCCGTGAACCCGGTACTGCGTGAAGGCAACTCCGACCGCCGTGCACCACTGTCGGTCAAGAACTATGCGCGCAAGCACCCGCACAAGATGGGCGCCTGGGCCGCCGACTCGAAGTCCCACGTTGCGCACATGAGCAGCGGCGATTTCTACGGCAGCGAGAAAAGTGCCCTGATCGAAGCCGACGGCAGCGTCAAGATCGAGCTGGTCGGCAGCGACGGCAGCACCACCGTATTGAAGGAAAAGACCAAGGTCCTGGCTGGCGAGATCATCGACTGCGCCGCGCTGAGCAAAAAAGCCCTGCGCGCCTTCGTGGCCGCCGAGATCGAGGACGCCAAGAAACAGGGCGTGCTGTTCTCCGTTCACCTCAAAGCCACCATGATGAAGGTCTCCGATCCGATCATGTTCGGCCAGATCGTCGCCGAGTTCTATCAGGAGGCGCTGGACAAGCACGCCGACGTGCTGGAGCAGGTAGGTTTCAACCTGAACAACGGCATCGGTGACCTGTACTCGCGCATCAAGTCGCTGCCCGCGGAGCAGCAGGCGCAGATCGAAGCCGACGTCCAGGCCGTCTATGCCACGCGCCCTGCCCTGGCCATGGTCAACTCCGACAAGGGCATCACCAACCTGCACGTGCCCAGCGACGTCATCGTCGATGCCTCGATGCCGGCCATGATCCGCGACTCGGGCAAGATGTGGAACACCGAAGGTGTGCTGCAGGATACCAAGGCCCTGATCCCGGATCGCTGCTACGCCAGCATCTACCAGGCCGCCATCGAAGACTGCAAGAAGCACGGTGCATTCGATCCGACCACCATGGGCAGCGTGCCCAACGTGGGCCTGATGGCGCAGAAAGCCGAAGAATACGGTTCCCACGACAAGACCTTCCAGATTGCCGCCGACGGCGTGGTCCGCGTCAGCGACAGCAATGGCCGCGTGCTCATGGAGCAGAAGGTCGAGACTGGCGACGTGTTCCGCATGTGCCAGACCAAGGACGCGCCGATCCAGGACTGGGTCAAGCTCGCCGTCAACCGCGCCCGTGCCAGCAGCACCCCTGCCGTGTTCTGGCTCGACCCGGCACGCGCCCACGACGCGGTGATGATCGACAAGGTGCAGAAATACCTGAAAGACCACGACACCAATGGCCTGGACATCCAGATCATGTCGCCGGTCGATGCCATGGCCTTCTCGCTCAAGCGCATTCGTGCCGGGCAAGACACCATTTCAGTGACCGGCAACGTGCTGCGCGACTACCTGACCGACCTGTTCCCGATCATGGAACTGGGCACCAGCGCCAAGATGCTTTCGATCGTGCCGCTGATGAATGGCGGCGGCCTGTTCGAAACCGGCGCTGGCGGTTCGGCGCCCAAGCACGTGCAGCAACTGGTCGAAGAAAACTTCCTGCGCTGGGATTCCCTGGGTGAGTTCCTGGCCCTGGCCGCTTCGCTGGAGCACCTGGGCAGCACCTACGACAACCCCAAGGCGCTGGTACTGGCGGCGACCCTGGACAAGGCCACCGGCCAATTCCTCGACAACAACAAGTCGCCATCGCGCAAGGTCGGCAACATCGACAACCGCGGCAGCCACTTCTACCTGGCACTGTACTGGGCCCAGGCCCTGGCCGAGCAGAACGAGGACGCTGCCTTGCAGGCACAGTTCGCGCCGCTGGCCAAGACCCTGGCCGAGAACGAGGCGAAGATCGTCGCCGAGCTCAACGCCGTGCAGGGCAAGCCAGTGGACATCGGCGGCTACTACCATGCCGATGCCGAACTGACCCGCAAGGCCATGCGCCCCAGCGAAACCCTGAACGCCGCGATCGCTTCGCTGGTGTAAGGCTTGAACCGGTAACACCCCCAGCCCTGGCCCTGTGCCGGGGCTGACTTTTTCAGCGCAGGCGACCCCTTGTAGGAGCGGTCATCGGCCGCGAAAGGAGCAACGCGTATTGTCTGATGCACCGCGGTGCCCAGTTCGCGGCCACGGACCGCTCCTACGGAAGATCGCATGCTCCCGTAGGAGCAGTCATCGGCTGCGAAAAGTGCGACGCGAATTGGCTGATGCACCGCGGCGCCTGGTTCGCGGCCACGGACCGCTCCTACGAGGGGTCCATCAATGGGAGATTCCATCATGACCTGGCAACCGCATATCACTGTCGCCACTATCATCGAGGACAGCGGGCGTTTTCTGTTCGTCGAGGAAATGAAAGGCGGACGGTTGGTGCTCAACCAGCCTGCCGGCCATCTCGAGCCGGGCGAAAACCTCATGCAAGCCGCCCTGCGCGAGACCCTCGAAGAAACTGCCTGGGACGTCGAGCTGACCGGCGTGGTCGGCATCTACCTGTACACGGCGCCCAGCAACGGCGTGACCTACCAGCGCATCTGCTTCAGTGCTCGCCCCCTGCACCTCAACCCCGAGCTCGAACTGGATCTGGACATCAGCGGCACCACCTGGCTGACCCGCGACGAGCTGGCCGCACAGGGCCATCGACTGCGCAGCGAGCTGGTCATGCAATGCCTGGACGACTACCTGAACGGACCGCTGCACAGCCTGGAGCTGATTCGCACCTGAGCGTTTTGCAGCTTACCCTGTTAGAATCGCGTCCTTTTCAGAGGCCCCATCGAATCCCTATGCGTGAGCCAGCTCCCCGCCACTGCGCAAAACAGCGCGTCATCGTCGGCATGTCCGGCGGCGTCGACTCGTCCGTGTCCGCCCTTCTGCTGATGGAGCAGGGCTACCACGTGGAAGGCCTGTTCATGAAGAACTGGGAGGAAGACGACGGAACTGACTACTGCACGGCGCGCGAGGACCTGGCGGATGCCCAGGCCGTTTGCGACAAGCTGGGCATCAAGCTGCACACCGCCAACTTCGCGGCTGAATACTGGGACAACGTCTTCGAGCACTTCCTCGAGGAGTACAAGGCCGGCCGTACGCCAAACCCGGACATCCTGTGCAACCGCGAGATCAAGTTCAAGGCGTTCCTGGACTACGCACTGATGCTGGGCGCCGACCTGATTGCCACCGGCCACTACGTGCGTCGCCGCGACAGCGACGGGCAGACTCAACTGCTCAAGGGCCTGGACCCGAACAAGGACCAGAGCTACTTCCTGCACGCCGTCGGCGGTGAGCAGATCGCCCGCACGCTGTTTCCCGTGGGCGAACTGGAAAAGCCCGAAGTGCGCGCCATCGCGGAAATGCACGGCCTGGCGACCGCCAAGAAAAAGGATTCCACCGGTATCTGCTTCATCGGCGAACGCCGCTTCAGCGACTTTCTCAAGCAGTACCTGCCAGCGCAGCCAGGCGAGATCAAGACCACCAGCGGCGAGGTCATCGGCCGTCACCACGGCTTGATGTACCACACCATCGGCCAGCGCCAGGGGCTGGGTATCGGCGGCCTCAAGGACGCCGGTGACGACCCGTGGTACGTGCTGGCCAAGGACCTGGTCGCCAACGAATTGATCGTGGGCCAGGGCAACGAGCATCCGCTGCTGTTTTCCGGCGCCCTGCTCGCTTCGGAAATCTACTGGGTGAACCCGGTGGACCTGGCCGAGCCGCGGCGCCTGACGGCCAAGGTCCGCTATCGTCAAAGCGACCAGGCATGCACCCTGGAACGCACTGCCGAGGGCTATCGCGCGGTATTCGACGAGCCGCAACGGGCTGTCACCCCAGGTCAGTCGGTGGTGTTCTACGACGGCGAAATCTGCCTGGGTGGCGGCGTCATCGAAGTCGCCGAGCCCTGGAGCCAGCCATGAACAACCTGCAGGAACAATTGGTAGCCCTGGGCGCGGTGTTCCAGGCGGCGGTGCTGGTCGACCGTATCGCCAAGACCGGTTCCGCCGCCGAGGCTGACGTCGCCTGCCTGCTGGGCAGCCTACTGGTGGTCGATCCGCAGAACACGCTTGAAGTGTTCGGTGGCGACGACAGTCATCTGCGCGAAGGTTATGGCGCGCTGTCCAGCGCGCTGGAGCGAGACCCCGGCAGCCTGCAGCGCGAGCCGCTGCGCTACGCGCTGTCGATGCTGGGCCTGGAGCGGCAGCTGGCCAAGCGCGGCGAGATGCTGGAGATCATCGGCAAGCGCATTCCGCAGATCCAGAACCAGGTCGAGCACTTCGGCCAGGGCCATGAGAACGTCATCGCCGCCACTGGTGCGCTGTACCAGGACACCCTGAGCACGCTGCGCCAACGCATCCAGGTGCATGGCGATACGCGCCACCTGCAGCAGCCCAACAACGCTTCCAAGATTCGTGCCCTGCTGCTGGCCGGCATCCGTGCCGCACGCCTGTGGCGACAATTGGGCGGGCATCGCTGGCAGCTGGTGATCAGCCGCCGCAAGCTGTTGCGAGAGCTGTACCCCCTGATGCGCGGATGAACGACCGAGGGTTGGCCCGGGCCGCCCAACCGGCTTTTTTCATGTATAATTCGCGCCCTTTTCAAAGCCCGACTGTCCGAGAATACCCATGCAGCTTTCTTCGCTCACTGCGGTTTCCCCTGTAGACGGCCGCTACGCCGGCAAAACCCAGGCCCTTCGCACCATTTTCAGCGAGTACGGCCTGATTCGCTTCCGCGCTCTGGTCGAGGTGCGCTGGTTGCAGCGCCTGGCCGCGCACCCGCAAATCGCCGAAGTACCGGCTTTCTCGGCAGAGGCCAACGCCGTACTGGATGTGCTTGCCAGTGATTTCGCCCTGGAGCACGCCGAGCGCGTCAAGGAAATCGAGCGCACCACCAACCACGACGTCAAGGCCATCGAGTACCTGCTCAAGGAGCAGGCGGCCAAGCTGCCGGAACTGGCCAAGGTCAGCGAGTTCATCCATTTCGCCTGCACCAGCGAGGACATCAACAACCTGTCCCACGCGCTGATGCTGCGCGAAGGCCGCGACGATGTGATGCTGCCGCTGATGCGCCAGATCGCCGGGTCGATCCGCGAGCTGGCCCATCGCTTCGCCGACGTGCCGATGCTGTCGCGCACCCATGGCCAGCCGGCTTCGCCGACGACCCTGGGCAAGGAGCTGGCGAACGTGGTGTACCGCCTGGAGCGGCAGATCGCGCAGGTGGCAGCCGTGCCCCTGCTGGGCAAGATCAACGGCGCGGTAGGCAACTACAACGCGCACCTGTCGGCCTACCCGCAGATCGACTGGGAAGCCAATGCCCGCGCCTTCATCGAAGACGAACTGGGCCTGGGCTTCAATCCCTACACCACGCAGATCGAGCCGCATGACTACATTGCCGAGCTGTTCGACGCGATCGCCCGCTTCAACACCATCCTCATCGATTTCGATCGTGATATCTGGGGCTACATCTCCCTGGGCTATTTCAAGCAGCGCACCATCGCCGGCGAAATCGGTTCCTCGACGATGCCGCACAAGGTCAATCCGATCGACTTCGAGAACTCCGAAGGCAACCTGGGTATCGCCAACGCGCTGTTCCAGCACCTGGCCAGCAAGCTGCCGATCTCGCGCTGGCAGCGCGATTTGACCGACTCCACCGTGCTGCGCAACCTCGGTGTCGGTTTCGCTCACAGCGTGATCGCCTACGAAGCAAGTCTCAAGGGAATCAGCAAGTTAGAGATCAATACTCAGAAAATAGCTGAAGATCTGGACGCTTGCTGGGAAGTGCTGGCCGAGCCCATTCAGACGGTCATGCGCCGCTACGACATCGAGAATCCGTACGAGAAGCTCAAGGAACTGACCCGCGGCAAGGGCATCGGCCCACAAGCTCTGCAGACCTTCATCGACGGGCTGGACATGCCTGAAGAAGCCAAGGCCGAACTCAAGCAACTGACCCCGGCGAACTACATAGGCAATGCAGCAGCGCAGGCCAAGCGCGTCTGACATTCGCCACCGACGCTTTGACGCCCGGCCTCGCCGGGCGTTTTTATTCCAGTTATAAAAGCAATATAATTCAGCAGGTTACAAATGAAAGCTAATACCCCACTTCAAATACTGGGCGGCCTGACTGCCGCTGAATTCCTGCGCGACTACTGGCAGAAGAAACCCCTGCTGGTACGTCAGGCCTTCACCGACTTCGAAAACCCGCTGAGCGCCGACGAGCTGGCTGGCCTGGCGCTCGAGGAAGAAGTCGAGTCGCGGATCGTCATCGAGCACGGCGCCCAGCCGTGGGAAATGCGCCGCGGCCCCTTCGCCGAAGATGAATTCAGCAAGCTGCCGGAAACCGAGTGGACCCTGCTGGTCCAGGCCGTGGACCAGTTCGTCCCGGAAGTCGCCGAGCTGCTGGAGCACTTCCGCTTTCTGCCGAGCTGGCGCATCGATGACGTGATGATCAGCTTTGCCGCGCCGGGCGGCGGTGTGGGTCCGCACTTCGACAACTACGACGTGTTTCTGCTGCAGGGCCTGGGCAAGCGCAACTGGAAGGTCGGGCAGATGTGCGATTCGCAGAGCCCGCTGCTCGATCACGCGGATCTGCGCATCCTGGCCGACTTCCAGCAGAGCGAAGAGTGGACCCTGGAGCCCGGCGACATGCTCTATCTGCCGCCGCGACTGGCCCATTGCGGCGTTGCCGTGGACGATTGCATGACCTATTCGGTCGGTTTCCGTGCCCCGAGCGCTGCCGAAGTGCTGACCCACTTCACCGACTTCCTCAGCCAGTTCCTGCCGGACGAAGAGCGCTACAGCGACGCCGATGCAGTGCCTGCGGCCGACCCGCACCAGATCCAGCACGACGCCCTGGATCGGCTCAAGCGCCTGCTGGCCGAGCACATGAGCGACGAGCGCCTGTTGCTGACCTGGTTTGGCCAGTTCATGACCGAGCCGCGCTATCCGGAGCTGGTCGCCGGCGAAGACATGGCCGAGGCCGATCTGCTTGCCGAACTGGAACAGGGTGCGCTGCTGGTGCGTAACCCGAGCGCCCGCCTGGCCTGGTCGGAAGTCGACGCAGACCTGTTGTTGTTCGCCAGTGGCCAAAGCCGCTTGTTGCCCGGCGAACTGCGCGATCTGTTGAAGCTGATCTGCGCGGCCGACGCCTTGCACATCGACAACCTGGGCCCCTGGATGCACGACGAACAGGGTCGCGCGCTGCTCTGCGAGCTGGTGAAGCAAGGGAGCCTGGGGTTCGCCATCGATGAATAGCATTGGCGTGCGCGTGGCTGACTGGCACAAGGACAATCGCGACATCCGGCGCATTCGCGAGGCGGTGTTCATCGCCGAGCAGGCGATTCCGGCCGAGCTGGAATGGGACGAGGACGATCTGAGCGCGGTGCATTTCCTGGCTGTCGAAGGCGACTATGCGGTGGGCACTGCCCGCCTGCTCGCCGACGGTGAAATCGGCCGGGTGTCCGTGCTCAAGGACTGGCGCGGCCTGAGGGTGGGCGACAAGTTGCTGCAAGCGGTCATCGCCCATGCCAATGCACTGGGCCTGCACGAGCAGAAACTCAGCGCTCAGGTGCATGCCACGACGTTCTACGAACACCATGGCTTTCGCGTCGTCAGCGGTGAGTTTCTCGAAGCCGGCCTGCCCCATGTGGACATGGTTCGCAGTCCAAGCTGACACGTTTGAGCGTGACCGTCGGCCGCGAAAGCGGCGACGTGGTTCGGCTGATACGCTGCATCCTGTACATTCAGCGCGCATGCCATACTTGTCCGCACATCCAATGCGGAGATCACGGACATGCCGCTGCACCTTCTGCTCGCCAGCCTGCTGTTATGCCTGATGCCCAGTGCCCAAGCGGCTACCCAGGTCATGCCCCTTCACTATCGCACCAGTGCCGATATCCTCCCCATCGCCCAACAACTGGTGGGCCGTGAAGGCACCGTCGCGGCCTATGGCAACCAACTGGTGGTCAACGCCGAGCCCGACAAGCTGGACGAGCTCACTGCATTGCTCGAGCAATTGGACAAGCCGGCGCGACGCCTGCTGATCAGTGTCGACACCAGCGACAGCAACACCGCCAACCAGCGCGGCTATCGCGTCAACGGCGGTGGCACTACGCGCATCATCCAGTACGGTACCGACAACCGCAGCGGCGGAGTGCAGCAGGTTCAGGCCAGCGAAGGCAGCCCGGCACTGATCCAGATCGGCCAAAGCGTACCTCTAACCACTGCAGGCACCGACGCGTACGGTCGCCTGCAAGCGCAGACCGAGTACCGCGATGTCACCCAGGGTTTCTACGTCACGGCGAGCCTGACCGGTGATGTAGTGCACCTCAACATCGCTACAAACAACGATCGACTGAGCCAGGAAAGGGCCGACGTGGTCAACGTGCAAAGTACGCAATCGACCCTCAGCGGCCGGCTCGGCGAGTGGATCACGGTGGCCGGCATGAACGAGCATTCGAGCATCAACCAACAGGGCATCGCCCGGCAATACAGCACTCAGGGGCGTAACGACACTACCGTTCGAGTAAAGGTCGACACCCTTGACTGAGCCTGAGGCGCGACAGCGCCACCCCTGTCGGGAATCGTCGACCGCAGCCTCGAAAAATGACTCCACAGTCGCGAAATTGGCCTTTATGTAGTGCTTAGTAGATTCCACTACAAAACGTTTGACGTGCAGAAAATCCATGGGGCATGATGGCCTCGCCTTCACTGATCCGCGCCTTTGCCACGCTGGCAAACGCACCGCAAGGTGAAGGCCGACCGGCAGTTCGGCACAAGCAGCGCCTGGCGCAGCAACCCCATCATCGAACCTATGCACGAGGTTTATCTCCATGGCACTGACACGCGAACAACAAGAAGCGGCCCTTGCAAAAGACTGGTCCGAAAATCCGCGCTGGAAAGGTGTGACGCGCAACTACTCGCCCGCCGACGTGGTGCGCCTGCGCGGATCGGTCCAACCCGAACACACGCTGGCCCGCCTGGGCGCAGAGAAACTGTGGAACCTGGTGACCCAGGGCGCCAAGCCTTCATTCCGCCCCGACAAGGATTTCGTCAACTGCATGGGCGCGCTTACCGGCGGCCAAGCCGTGCAACAGGTCAAGGCCGGCATCCAGGCCATCTACCTGTCCGGCTGGCAGGTTGCAGCAGACAACAACTCGGCCGAATCAATGTACCCCGACCAGTCGCTGTACCCGGTGGACTCGGTGCCGACCGTAGTCAAGCGCATCAACAACTCGTTCCGACGTGCCGACCAGATCCAATGGAAGGCTGGCAAGAATCCGGGCGACCAAGGCTATATCGACTACTTCGCGCCAATCGTGGCCGATGCCGAAGCCGGCTTCGGCGGCGTGCTCAATGCCTATGAACTGATGAAGAACATGATCGAAGCGGGCGCCGCCGGCGTTCACTTCGAGGACCAGTTGGCCTCGGTGAAGAAATGCGGGCACATGGGCGGCAAGGTATTGGTGCCGACCCAGGAAGCCGTTCAGAAACTCACCGCTGCGCGCCTGGCCGCCGATGTCGCTGGTGTGCCGACGATCATCCTGGCGCGCACCGATGCGAACGCAGCGGACCTGCTGACGTCGGACTGCGACCCCTACGACCAGCCGTTCGTGACCGGCACCCGCACACCCGAAGGCTTCTACAAGGTACGTGCCGGCCTCGATCAGGCAATCGCCCGCGGCCTGGCCTACGCGCCCTATGCCGATCTCATCTGGTGCGAAACCGCCAAGCCGGACCTTGATGAGGCGCGCCGCTTCGCCGAAGCCATAAAGCGCGAGTACCCGGACCAGCTGCTTTCCTACAACTGCTCCCCTTCCTTCAACTGGAAGAAGAACCTGGACGACGCGACCATCGCCAAATTCCAGCGCGAGCTGTCGGCGATGGGCTACAAGCATCAGTTCATCACCCTCGCCGGGATCCACAACATGTGGCATGGCATGTTCAGCCTGGCGCACGACTACGCGCGCAACGACATGACGGCCTATGTGAAGCTGCAGGAGCAGGAATTCGCCGATGCCGAAAAGGGCTACACCTTCGTCGCTCACCAACAGGAGGTGGGTACCGGGTACTTCGACGACATGACCACCGTGATCCAGGGCGGCGCTTCGTCGGTCACCGCCCTGACCGGCTCGACCGAGGAAGAGCAGTTCCACTGATCCCCCAGGCAAGCTGCTCTCGCGAGGGAGCAGCGTCTGGGGGTCAAAATGCCTGTGCGGCGAGGTAACTGTGGGAGTGGGCTCTGCCCGCGAAGAACTCGGCGCGGTGTACCCGCCAGACCGCAGTATGGCCTTCGCGGATAGAACCCGCTCTCACAGGGTCACCGTCGCTCCTTGTGGGAGCGGGCTCTGCCCGCGAAGAACTCGGCGCGGTGTACCCGCCAGACCGCAGCATGGCCTTCGCGGGTAGAACCCGCTCACACAGGGTCACCGTCGCTCCCACAGGGATGGGTGTTGAATCCTAAGCCGCCGCATGCAGTTGCCGGCGGCTTTTTTATGCGTCCGATTGATCCAGCGCAATGCCGGCAACCGAATAAGCGGGTAAAACACTGCGCACAGTTAATTGAGCCAACTTGCACGGTCAATCCAACGCGCTAAATGATATTAGTTATCATTAAGATATTCGCGTACTCACGGTAAAAGCTTGGCCTGCTTGATATTTTCGTGTTTCACCCACCTAAATCCTCCCAGTGAGCTACATTGAATAAGCCTATGTGCGTAATGATACGAATTAATTTGCGATCCGAAATTTACTTGCCCGGCTTTTACCCATAAAATCATCGCGATTGATTCTGCTGCGACATATCGTCACTGCGACACTTCATTCAACCCAGAGGCCCCGGCCCCTGCCAAGGAAACCAGCATGCCCGATTCGACAGGACTCATCGCCCACAACTGGGGCTTTGCCATCTTCCTTCTCGGTGTTGCCGGTCTGTGTGCGTTCATGCTCGGGCTCTCCAGCCTGCTGGGCAGCAAAGCCTTCGGACGCAGCAAGAACGAACCTTTCGAATCCGGCATGCTGCCGGTCGGCAGCGCCCGCCTGCGCCTTTCCGCCAAATTCTATCTGGTCGCGATGCTGTTCGTGATCTTCGATATCGAAGCCCTTTTTCTCTTTGCCTGGTCTGTGTCCGTCCGCGAAAGCGGCTGGACCGGATTCGTCGAAGCTCTCGTTTTCATAGCAATTCTGTTGGCAGGTCTTGTCTACCTGTTCCGAGTGGGCGCCCTTGACTGGGCACCGGAAGCTCGTCGCAAGCGGCAGGCGAAGCTGAAACAATGAGGCTTTGGCAATGCAATACAATCTCACCCGGATCGACCCCGATGCTCCCAACGAGCAGTATCCCATCGGCACCAGGGAAACTGTTTCCGACCCCCTAGAAGATCAGGTTCACAAGAACATCTTCATGGGCAAACTCGAAGACGTCCTCAGCGGCGCGGTCAACTGGGGTCGCAAGAACTCCCTGTGGCCGTACAACTTCGGTCTTTCGTGCTGCTACGTGGAAATGACCACGGCCTTCACGGCACCCCATGACATCGCCCGCTTCGGCGCCGAAGTCATTCGGGCCTCGCCGCGTCAGGCCGACTTCATGGTCATCGCCGGCACCTGCTTCATCAAGATGGCGCCGATCATCCAGCGCCTCTACGAGCAGATGCTCGAGCCCAAGTGGGTCATCTCCATGGGTTCGTGCGCCAACTCCGGTGGCATGTACGACATCTACTCGGTGGTCCAGGGGGTCGACAAGTTCCTCCCCGTGGACGTCTACGTGCCTGGCTGCCCGCCGCGCCCTGAAGCATTCCTGCAAGGCCTGATGCTGTTGCAGGAGTCGATTGGCCAGGAGCGTCGCCCGTTGTCCTGGGTCGTCGGTGATCAAGGCGTATACCGCGCCGAGATGCCGTCGCAGAAGGAACAGCGCCGCGAACAGCGTATTGCGGTAACCCACCTGCGCAGCCCCGACGAAGTCTGATCCAGCGTTTGTCACGCCTGCCGATGCAGGCCGAGAACCCCTGGCTTCACACCGTAGTTGACCGATAGCGACCGAGACCATGACAACAGCGGACACCGCTCTGTATATCCCGCCCTACAAGGCTGACGACCAAGATGTGGTCGTCGAACTGAACCAGCGCTTTGGCCCCGAGGCGTTCCTCGCCCAGGAAACCCGTACCGGCATGCCGGTGCTGTGGGTGGCCCGTGCCAAGCTGGTCGAGATCCTCACGTTCCTGCGCAACGTGTCCAAGCCGTACAGCATGCTCTACGACCTGCACGGCGTGGACGAGCGCCTGCGCACCCATCGCCGCGCCATCCCTGGCGCGGGCGACTTCACGGTGTTCTACCACCTGCTGTCGGTCGAGCGTAACAGCGACGTCATGCTCAAGGTGGCCTTGAGCGAAGGCGACCTGAACCTGCCGACCATCACCGGTATCTGGCCCAACGCCAACTGGTACGAGCGTGAAGTCTGGGACATGTTCGGCATCGACTTCGCCGGTCACCCTCACCTGTCGCGCATCATGATGCCGCCGACCTGGGAAGGTCACCCGCTGCGCAAGGACTACCCGGCGCGCGCGACCGAGTTCGACCCCTACAGCCTGACCCTGGCCAAGCAGCAGCTGGAAGAGGAAGCCGCGCGCTTCAAGCCCGAGGACTGGGGCATGAAACGCTCCGGGACCAACGAGGACTACATGTTCCTCAACCTGGGCCCCAACCACCCTTCCGCGCACGGTGCATTCCGCATCATCCTGCAGCTGGACGGCGAAGAGATCGTCGACTGCGTGCCCGACATCGGCTACCACCACCGTGGTGCCGAGAAAATGGCCGAGCGCCAGTCGTGGCACAGCTTCATCCCCTACACCGACCGCATCGACTACCTGGGCGGGGTGATGAACAACCTGCCCTACGTGCTGGCCGTCGAGAAGCTGGCCGGCATCAAGGTGCCTCAGAAGGTCGACACCATCCGCATCATGATGGCCGAGTTCTTCCGCATCACCAGCCACCTGCTGTTCCTGGGTACCTACATCCAGGACGTCGGCGCCATGACCCCGGTGTTCTTCACCTTCACCGACCGCCAGAAGGCCTACACGGTGATCGAAGCCATCACCGGTTTCCGCCTGCACCCGGCCTGGTACCGCATCGGTGGTGTGGCTCACGACCTGCCGCGCGGCTGGGAGAAGCTGGTCAAGGACTTCGTCGAATGGCTGCCCAAGCGTCTCGACGAATACACCAAGGCTGCATTGCAGAACAGCATCCTCAAGGGCCGTACCATCGGTGTCGCCGCCTACAACACCAAGGAAGCCCTGGAGTGGGGCGTCACCGGTGCCGGCCTGCGTTCAACCGGTTGCGATTTCGACCTGCGCAAGGCGCGTCCGTATTCGGGCTACGAGAACTTCGAGTTCGAAGTGCCGCTCGCGCACAACGGCGATGCCTATGACCGCTGCATGGTCCGCGTCGAAGAGATGCGCCAGAGCATCCGCATTATCGACCAATGCATGCGCAACATGCCCGAAGGCCCGTACAAGGCGGATCACCCGCTGACCACGCCGCCGCCCAAGGAGCGCACGCTGCAGCACATCGAAACCTTGATCACGCACTTCCTGCAGGTTTCGTGGGGCCCGGTGATGCCGGCCAACGAATCCTTCCAGATGATCGAAGCGACCAAGGGCATCAACAGCTATTACCTGACGAGCGACGGCGGCACCATGAGCTACCGTACCCGCATACGCACCCCAAGTTACCCGCACCTGCAACAGATCCCTTCGGTGATCAAGGGCAGCATGGTCGCGGACTTGATCGCGTACCTGGGTAGCATCGATTTCGTTATGGCCGACGTGGACCGTTAAGCATGAACAGCACGCTCATCCAGACAGACCGTTTCGCCCTGAGCGAAACCGAGCGCTCGGCCATCGAGCACGAGTTGCACCACTACGAGGACCCGCGCGCGGCGTCCATCGAAGCCCTCAAGATCGTCCAGAAGGAACGCGGCTGGGTGCCTGATGGCGCGCTGTACGCAATCGGCGAACTGCTCGGCATTCCGGCCAGCGACGTCGAAGGCGTGGCCACCTTTTATAGCCAGATATTCCGCCAGCCGGTGGGCCGCCACATCATCCGCGTGTGCGATTCGATGGTCTGCTACATCGGCGGGCATGAATCGGTGGTCAGCGAAATCCAGAGCAAGCTGGGCATCGGCTTGGGCCAGACCACCGCCGACGGCCGCTTCACCCTGCTGCCGGTGTGCTGCCTGGGCAACTGCGACAAGGCCCCGGCGCTGATGATCGACGACGATACCTTTGGCGATGTCCAGCCCGCTGGCGTGGCCCAACTGCTGGAGGGCTACGTATGAAGCTCACCTCTTTCGGCCCGGCCAACACCATTGCCCGCGCCGCAGAAACCCATCCGCTGACCTGGCGCCTGCGTAACGACGGCGAGCCGATCTGGCTCGACGAGTACCAGGCCAAGGACGGCTACAGCGCCGCGCGCAAGGCATTTGCCGACATGTCGCAGGACGACATCGTGCAGACGGTAAAGGATTCCGGCCTCAAGGGCCGCGGCGGTGCGGGCTTCCCCACCGGTGTCAAATGGGGCCTGATGCCCAAAGACGAATCCATGGACATCCGCTACCTGCTGTGCAACGCGGATGAAATGGAGCCCAACACCTGGAAGGACCGCATGCTGATGGAGCAGCAGCCTCATCTGCTGATCGAAGGCATGCTGATTTCCGCGCGCGCGCTGAAGGCCTACCGTGGCTACATCTTCCTGCGCGGCGAATACACCACCGCCGCCAAGCACCTGAATCGTGCCGTACAGGAAGCGAAAGCCGCCGGCCTGCTGGGCAAGAACATCCTGGGCTCGGGCTTCGACTTCGAGCTGTTCGTGCACACCGGTGCCGGCCGCTACATCTGCGGTGAAGAAACCGCGCTGATCAACTCGCTGGAAGGCCGCCGCGCCAACCCGCGTTCCAAGCCGCCCTTCCCTGCCGCCGTGGGCGTGTGGGGCAAGCCGACTTGCGTGAACAACGTAGAAACCCTGTGCAACGTGCCAGCCATCGTCGGCAACGGCATCGACTGGTACAAGGCGCTGGCCATGCCGGGCAGTGAAGACCACGGCACCAAGCTGATGGGCTTCTCCGGCAAGGTCAAGAACCCCGGTCTTTGGGAACTGCCGTTCGGCATCACCGCCCGCGAGTTGTTCGAAGACTATGCCGGCGGCATGCGCGACGGTTTCACGCTCAAGTGCTGGCAGCCAGGCGGCGCCGGTACCGGTTTCCTGCTGCCCGAGCACCTCGACGCGCAGATGTACGCCGGCGGTATCGGCAAGGTCGGCACCCGCATGGGTACGGGCCTGGCCATGGCCGTGGACGACAGCGTCAACATGGTGTCCCTGCTGCGCAACATGGAAGAGTTCTTTTCGCGCGAGTCCTGTGGCTTCTGTACCCCTTGCCGCGACGGCCTGCCGTGGAGCGTCAAGCTGCTGCGCGCCATCGAGACCGGCAACGGCCAGCCGGGGGATATCGAAACCCTGCTGGGCCTGGTCGGTTTTCTCGGCCCCGGCAAGACGTTCTGTGCGCACGCGCCCGGCGCCGTGGAGCCCTTGGGCAGCGCGATCAAATATTTCCGTGCCGAGTTCGAGGCGGGCATCAAGCCCGTCACGCCGGGCAGCCTGACCCAGGTGGCCACACCCACCATGGCCGGCGCCTGACCAACAGCACGCCCGGCGGCCCGTGCCGCCGGTATCGCCCGTTGACGCGCCCTTTCCGGCTGCGCCGGGCGAACGACAAGATTTCCATTAGCCACGCCCGCTGACAACGGGCCAACGAAGAACTTGAACCATGGCCACTATCCACGTAGACGGCAAAGCGCTCGAGGTCGATGGCGCAGACAACCTGTTGCAGGCCTGTCTGTCGCTGGGCCTCGACATCCCGTATTTCTGCTGGCACCCGGCGCTGGGCAGCGTCGGCGCCTGCCGCCAGTGCGCAGTCAAGCAGTACACCGACGAGAACGACACCCGTGGTCGTATCGTCATGTCGTGCATGACCCCTGCCACCGACAACACCTGGATCTCCATCGAAGACGACGAATCCAAGGCATTCCGTGCCAGCGTCGTCGAATGGCTGATGACCAACCACCCGCACGACTGCCCGGTCTGCGAGGAAGGCGGTCACTGCCATCTGCAAGACATGACCGTGATGACCGGTCACAATGAGCGTCGCTATCGTTTCAGCAAGCGCACCCACCAGAATCAGGAACTGGGCCCGTTCATCGCGCATGAGATGAACCGCTGCATCGCCTGCTATCGCTGCGTGCGTTTCTACAAGGACTACGCCGGCGGCACCGACCTGGGCGTGTTCGGCGCCCACGACAACGTCTACTTCGGACGGGTCGAGGACGGCACCCTGGAAAGCGAGTTTTCCGGCAACCTCACCGAGGTCTGCCCGACCGGTGTGTTCACCGACAAGACGCACTCCGAGCGCTATAACCGCAAGTGGGACATGCAGTTTGCCCCGAGCATCTGCCATGGCTGCTCGAGCGGTTGCAACATCAGCCCGGGCGAGCGCTACGGTGAGCTGCGCCGCATCGAGAACCGCTACAACGGTTCGGTGAACCACTATTTCCTGTGCGACCGTGGCCGCTTCGGCTACGGCTACGTCAACCGCACCGATCGCCCACGGCAACCGCTGCTGGCCGAAGGCAACCGCAAGCTGAGCCTCGACGAGGCGCTGGACAAGGCTGCCGAGCTGTTGCGCGGCCGCAACATCGTCGGCATCGGCTCGCCGCGGGCCAGCCTGGAAAGCAACTACGCCCTGCTGGAACTGGTCGGTGCCAAGCACTTCTACAGCGGCATCGAAGCCGGCGAGCTGTCGCGCATCCGCCTGGCCTTGCAGGTGCTGCAGAACAGCCCGTTGCCGATCCCGAGCCTGCGCGAGGTCGAAGACCACGACGCGGTGTTCGTGTTGGGCGAAGACTTGACCCAGACCGCCGCGCGCATGGCGCTGGCACTGCGTCAATCGGTGAAGGGCAAGGCAGAGGCTATGGCTGAGGCCATGCGCGTTCAACCGTGGCTCGACGCTGCCGTGAAGAACATCGGTCAGCATGAGCTGCATCCGTTGTTCATCGCCAGCCTGACCGACACCAAGCTCGACGACGTCGCCGAAGAATGCGTGCACGCCGCGCCCGAAGACCTGGCGCGCATCGGCTTCGCCGTGGCCCATGCGATCGATCCGAGCGCACCCGCCGTCAGCGGCCTGGACACCGAAGCCCTCGAGCTGGCCCAGCGCATCGCCGATGCCCTGGTGGCCGCCAAGCGTCCGCTGGTCATCAGCGGCACTTCGCTGGGCTGCAACGCCCTGATCGAAGCGGCAGGCAACATTGCCAAGGCCTTGAAAGGTCGCGACAAGGCCGGCTCGCTGAGCCTGATCGTGCCGGAAGCCAACAGCATGGGCCTGGCGATGCTCGGTGGCGAGTCGGTGGACGACGCGCTGCAAGCCGTAATCGACGGTCACGCCGACGCACTGGTGATCCTGGAAAACGATTTGTACACCCGTGTCGATGCCGCCAAGGTGGACGCCGCGCTGAACGCTGCCAAGGTGGTCATCGTTGCCGATCACCAGCACACCCGCACCGTCGAGCGCGCCCATCTGGTCTTGCCGGCGGCCAGCTTCGCCGAAGGCGATGGCACCCTGGTCAGCCAGGAAGGCCGCGCCCAGCGGTTCTTCCAGGTGTTCGATCCGGTCTACCTGGATGCCAGCATTCTGATCCACGAAGGCTGGCGCTGGCTGCACGCGCTGCGCAGCACGCTGCTGAACCAGCCGGTGGACTGGACCCAGCTCGACCACGTGACCGCTGCAGTGGCCAACAGCGCCCCGCAACTGGCGCGCATCGTCGATGCCGCGCCCTCGGCCTCGTTCCGCATCAAGGGCCTGAAGCTGGCCCGTGAGCCGTTGCGCTACAGCGGCCGCACGGCCATGCGCGCCAACATCAGCGTGCACGAGCCACGGACATCGCAGGATACCGATACCGCCTTCTCGTTCTCCATGGAAGGCTACTCGGGCTCGGCCGAGCCGCGTCAGCAGGTGCCATTCGCCTGGTCGCCAGGCTGGAACTCGCCACAGGCCTGGAACAAGTTCCAGGACGAAGTGGGCGGCCATCTGCGTGCCGGTGACCCCGGCACACGCCTGATCGAAAGCCAGGGCGACGGCCTGGGCTGGTTCGCCAGAGTGCCGGCGGCCTTCTCGCCCGCGCGCGGCACCTGGCAGGCAGTGCCGTTCTATCACCTGTTCGGCAGCGAAGAAAACTCTTCCCGCTCCGCACCGGTGCAGGAGCGGATTCCGGCTCCCTACGTCGCGTTGGCCAAATCCGAGGCCGATCGTCTGGGCGTCAACGACGGCGCGCTGCTGAGCCTCACCGTCGCCGGCCGGGCCTTGCGCCTGCCGCTGCGCATCAGTGAAGAACTGGGCGCAGGCCTGGTGGGTCTGCCCGCTGGCCTGGCGGGCATCCCGCCGGCGTTTGCCGGCGCATCCGTCGAAGGCCTGCAGGAGGCAGCACAATGACCTGGTTCACCCCTGAAGTGATCGACATCATCATCGGTGTGGTCAAGGCCCTGGTCATCATGCTGGCGGTGGTCGTCTGCGGCGCGCTGCTCAGCTTCGTCGAGCGTCGCCTGCTGGGCTGGTGGCAGGATCGCTACGGCCCGAACCGGGTCGGTCCGTTCGGCATGTTCCAGATTGCCGCCGACATGCTGAAGATGTTCTTCAAGGAAGACTGGAACCCGCCCTTCGTCGACAAGGTGATCTTCACCCTGGCGCCGGTGGTGGCCATGAGTGCCTTGCTGATCGCCTTCGCGATCATTCCGATCACCCCCACCTGGGGCGTGGCGGACCTGAACATCGGGCTGCTGTTCTTCTTCGCCATGGCCGGACTGTCGGTGTATGCCGTGCTGTTCGCCGGCTGGGCCAGCAACAACAAGTACGCCCTGCTGGGCAGCTTGCGGGCTTCCGCGCAAACCGTGTCGTACGAAGTGTTCATGGGCCTGTCGCTGATGGGCATCGTGATCCAGGCCGGTTCCTTCAACATGCGCGACATCGTCGAGTACCAGGCGCAGAACCTGTGGTTCATCATTCCGCAGTTCTTCGGCTTCTGTACCTTCTTCGTCGCCGGCGTGGCGGTGACTCACCGTCATCCGTTCGACCAGCCGGAAGCGGAACAGGAACTGGCCGACGGCTACCACATCGAATACGCCGGCATGAAATGGGGCATGTTCTTCGTCGGTGAATACATCGGCATCATCCTGATCTCGGCCTTGCTGGTGACGCTGTTCTTCGGCGGCTGGCATGGTCCGTTCGGAATTCTGCCGCAACTGTCGTTCGTCTGGTTCGCACTGAAAACCGCGTTCTTCATCATGCTGTTCGTACTGCTGCGCGCATCCATCCCGCGCCCTCGCTACGACCAGGTAATGGATTTCAGCTGGAAGTTCTGCCTGCCACTGACCCTGATCAACATGCTGGTGACCGCCGCGATCGTGTTGTTGAACACGCCCGCCGGCACGGTTCAGTGAGGAATTGACCCATGTTCAAATATATCGGTGACATCGTAAAAGGAACGGGCACGCAGCTGCGCAGCCTGATCATGGTGTTCGGCCACGGTTTCCGTAAGCGCGACACCCTGCAATACCCCGAGGAGGCGGTGTACCTGCCGCCGCGCTATCGCGGCCGCATCGTATTGACCCGCGACCCCGACGGCGAGGAACGCTGCGTGGCCTGCAACCTGTGCGCCGTGGCCTGCCCGGTAGGTTGCATCTCGTTGCAGAAGGCAGAAACCGAGGACGGTCGCTGGTACCCGGACTTCTTCCGGATCAACTTCTCGCGCTGCATCTTCTGTGGCCTGTGCGAGGAAGCCTGCCCGACGACCGCGATCCAGCTCACGCCGGACTTCGAGATGGCCGAGTTCAAGCGTCAGGATCTGGTCTACGAAAAGGAAGATCTGCTGATCTCCGGCCCCGGCAAGAACCCTGACTACAACTTCTACCGCGTAGCCGGCATGGCCGTAGCCGGCAAGCCCAAGGGCGCCGCGCAGAACGAAGCCCAGCCGATCAACGTGAAGAGCTTGCTCCCTTAAGGAAGAAAGATGGAATTCGCTTTCTATTTCGCGTCGGGTATCGCGGTGGTGTCCACCCTCAGGGTGATCACCAATACCAACCCCGTACACGCCCTGCTCTATCTGATCATCTCGTTGATCGCCGTGGCGATGACCTTCTTCGCCCTGGGTGCGCCGTTCGCCGGTGTACTCGAAGTGATCGCCTACGCCGGCGCCATCATGGTGCTGTTCGTCTTCGTGGTGATGATGCTCAACCTGGGCCCGGCCTCGGTGCAGCAGGAACGTGTGTGGCTCAAGCCGGGTATCTGGGCTGGCCCGGTATTCCTCGGCGCCTTGTTGCTGCTCGAATTGCTGTATGTGCTGTTCGCCAACCCCAGCGCTGCCGGTATCGGCCAGACCACGGTCGATGCCAAGGCGGTCGGCATCAGTCTGTTCGGTCCCTACCTGCTGGTGGTTGAACTGGCGTCGATGCTGCTGCTGGCTGCAGCCGTGACGGCGTTCCACCTCGGCCGTACGGAAAAGGAGTAAACAGATGCCCGCTATCCCTCTCGAGCATGGCCTGGCTGTCGCCGGCATCCTGTTCACCCTTGGTCTGGTCGGCCTGATGGTCCGCCGTAACATTCTTTTCGTGTTGATGAGTCTGGAAATCATGATGAACGCCTCTGCCCTGGCGTTCATCGTGGCGGGCGCACGCTGGGGTCAGCCCGATGGACAGATCATGTTCATCCTGGTGATCACCCTGGCCGCGGCCGAGGCCTCCATTGGCCTGGCGATCCTGATGCAGCTGTATCGCCGCTTCCACACGCTCGACATCGACGCTGCCAGTGAGATGCGCGGATGAACCTGATCTTTCTGACCTTCGTATTCCCGCTGATCGGCTTCCTGCTGCTGTCGTTCTCGCGCGGGCGCTTCTCGGAAAACCTCTCGGCGCTGATCGGCGTCGGCTCCATCGGCCTGTCGGCGGTGGTTGCCGCCTACGTCATCTGGCAGTTCAACGTCGCGCCGCCCGAGGGTGGCGTGTACACCCAACTGCTGTGGCGCTGGATGGCGGTGGACGGGTTCGAACCCAACTTCACCCTGTACCTGGACGGCTTGTCGATCACCATGCTCGGCGTGGTGGTAGGCGTGGGTTTCCTGATCCACCTGTTCGCCTCCTGGTACATGCGCGGTGAAGAAGGCTACTCGCGCTTCTTCGCCTACACCAACCTGTTCATTGCCAGCATGCTGTTCCTGATCCTGGGCGACAACCTGCTGTTCATCTACTTCGGTTGGGAAGGCGTGGGCCTGTGCTCGTACCTGTTGATCGGTTTCTACTATGGCAACCGCAACAACGGCAACGCAGCGCTCAAGGCGTTCATCGTCACCCGCATCGGCGACGTGTTCATGGCCATCGGCCTGTTCATCCTGTTCCAGCAACTGGGTACCCTGAACATCCAGGAACTGCTGGTGCGGGCGCCGGAACATTTCAAGGTCGGTGACTTCTGGATCGTGCTGGCCACGCTGATGCTGCTTGGCGGCGCCGTGGGCAAGTCCGCGCAGCTGCCCCTGCAGACCTGGCTGGCAGACGCCATGGCCGGCCCTACCCCGGTGTCGGCACTGATCCACGCCGCCACCATGGTGACCGCCGGTGTCTACCTGATCGCCCGGACCCATGGGCTGTTCGCCCTGGCCCCGGACATCCTGCATCTGGTCGGTGTGGTCGGTGGGGTCACGCTGGTCCTGGCCGGCTTCGCTGCGCTGGTGCAGACCGACATCAAGCGTATCCTGGCCTACTCGACCATGAGCCAGATCGGCTACATGTTCCTGGCCCTGGGCGTCGGTGCCTGGGACGGCGCGATCTTCCACCTGATGACCCATGCCTTCTTCAAGGCGCTGCTGTTCCTTGCCTCGGGTGCGGTGATCGTCGCCTGCCATCACGAGCAGAACATCTTCAAGATGGGTGGTCTGTGGAAGAAGCTGCCGTTAGCCTACGCCAGCTTCATCGTCGGCGGCTCTGCCCTCGCGGCCCTGCCATTGCTGACGGCCGGCTTCTATTCCAAGGACGAGATCCTCTGGGAAGCCTTCGCCAGCGGCAACAACGGCTTGCTGTACGCCGGCCTGGTCGGTGCGTTCATGACCTCGCTGTACACCTTCCGCCTGATCTTCATCACCTTCCATGGCGAAGCCAAGACCGAAGCGCACGCCGGCCACGGCGTTGCCCACTGGCTGCCGTTGGGCGTGCTGATCGTGCTGTCGACCTTCATCGGTGCCTGGATCCATCCGCCATTGGCGGGCGTGCTGCCGCAGAGCGTCGGTCATGCCGGCGGCGAGGCCAAGCACAGCCTGGAGATCGCCTCGGGCGCCATTGCCTTGGCGGGTATCCTGCTGGCAGCCATGCTGTTCCTCGGCAAGCGCCGCGTTGCCACGGCCGTGGCCAACAGTGGCATCGGCCGGATGCTGTCGGCCTGGTGGTTCGCCGCCTGGGGCTTCGACTGGATCTACGACAAGCTGTTCGTCAAACCCTACCTGCTGATCAGCCACCTGTTGCGCAAGGACCCGGTTGACCAGGTGATTGGCTTGATCCCGCGTACGGCCAAGGGCGGCAACAACGCCATGAGCCGTACCGAGACCGGTCAGTTGCGCTGGTATGCCGCTTCGATGGCCGCTGGCGCCGTGCTGGTGCTCGGCGCCGTCGTGCTGGCGGCGGTCTGATATGAATCCTGTGACTTTGCGAAAGGAAACGAGCCCGTCATGATTTTGCCCTGGCTGATCCTGATCCCCTTCATCGGCGGCCTTCTGTGCTGGGTAGCGGAGCGCAGCAGCGCTACCCTGCCCCGCTGGATCGCATTGCTGACCATGTCCCTGGAACTCGCGCTCGGCCTCTGGCTGTGGGCCAATGGCGACTACACCCTGGCGCCTGCACCCGGCGCGGAACCTGTCTGGGCCTACGAGTTCAAGCTCAACTGGATCCAGCGCTTCGGCATCAGCGTGCACCTGGCGCTGGACGGCCTGTCGCTGCTGATGATCCTGCTCACCGGCCTGCTGGGTATCCTCTCGGTACTGTGCTCGTGGAAAGAGATCCAGCGCCACGTCGGCTTCTTCCACCTCAACCTGATGTGGATTCTGGGCGGTGTGGTCGGTGTGTTCCTGGCGCTGGACCTGTTCCTGTTCTTCTTCTTCTGGGAAATGATGCTGGTGCCGATGTATTTCCTCATCGCGCTCTGGGGTCACAGTTCCTCGGATGGCAAGAAGACCCGGATCTACGCCGCCACCAAGTTCTTCATCTTCACTCAGGCCAGCGGCCTGATCATGCTGGTGGCGATCCTGGGCCTGGTGCTGTTCAACTACAGCAACACCGGTGTGATGACGTTCAACTACAGCGACCTGCTCAAGGCGCAGTTGCCGGAACATGTCGAATACCTGCTAATGCTCGGCTTCTTCATCGCCTTCGCGGTGAAGCTGCCGGTGGTGCCGTTCCACTCCTGGCTGCCCGATGCTCACGCCCAGGCGCCTACCGCAGGTTCCGTGGACCTGGCCGGTATCCTGCTGAAAACCGCCGCCTACGGTATCCTGCGTTTCGCCCTGCCGCTGTTCCCCAATGCCTCGGCAGAGTTCGCACCGATCGCCATGACCCTCGGTCTGGTGGGCATCTTCTACGGCGCCTTCCTGGCGTTCGCGCAGAGCGACATCAAGCGCCTGATCGCCTTCTCCAGCGTCTCGCACATGGGCTTCGTGCTGATCGGTATCTACTCCGGCACCCAGCAGGCCCTGCAGGGCGCGGTGATCCAGATGCTCGCCCACGGCTTGTCGGCAGCGGCGCTGTTCATCCTCAGCGGCCAGTTGTACGAGCGCCTGCACACCCGCGACATGCGTGAAATGGGCGGGCTATGGTCGCGCATTGCCTACCTGCCGGCCATCAGCCTGTTCTTTGCCGCTGCCTCGCTGGGCCTGCCGGGCACGGGCAACTTCGTCGGTGAGTTCCTGATCCTGCTGGGCAGCTTCACCGTCGCCCCGTGGATCACCGCCATCGCCACCTCCGGGCTGGTGTTCGGTTCGGTGTACTCGCTGATCATGATTCACCGAGCCTACTTCGGCCCCTCCAAGTCGGACGCGGTACTGGCCGGCATGGACAACCGCGAACTGATCATGGTGCTGGGCCTTGCGGGCCTGCTGATTCTGCTTGGCGTCTACCCGCAGCCTTTCCTCGACACCTCCGCCGCCACCATGACCGGTGTGCAGCAGTGGTTCGGCACCGCCTTCACTCAACTCGCTTCGGCCCGGTAAGAGCGCTATGGACCTGACGATTCAACACTTTATTGCGCTTGCGCCGCTGCTGATCACTACCGTCACCGTCGTTGCGGTGATGCTGGCGATCGCCTGGCGGCGCAACCATTCGCAAACCTTCCTGCTCTCGTGTGCGGGCTTGAACCTGGCGCTGCTGTCGATCCTGCCGGTGCTCAAGCTGACGCCCATGACCGTGACGCCGTTGCTGCAGGTGGACAACTTCGCCGCGCTGTACATGGCGCTGATCCTGGTGGCCACGCTGGCCTGCGTGACCCTGGCACACGCCTACCTGGGTGATGGCGCCACCGGCTATCCCGGCAACCGTGAAGAGCTTTACCTGCTGATCCTGATGGCCGCGCTGGGTGGCCTGGTACTGGTCTGCGCGCAGCACCTCGCCGGCCTGTTCATCGGCCTGGAACTGCTCTCGGTACCCACGTACGGGCTGATCGCCTACGCCTTCTTCAACAAGCGCTCGCTGGAAGGCGGCATCAAGTACATGGTGCTGTCGGCCGCAGGCTCGGCGTTCCTGCTGTTCGGCATGGCGCTGCTGTACGCCGATGCCGGCAGCCTGAGCTTCTCGGGGATCGGCCTGGCCCTGGCCGCCACCGGCGTGCCGAGTGCGCTGGCGCAACTGGGCCTGGCGATGATGCTGGTGGGCCTGGCGTTCAAGCTGTCGCTGGTGCCCTTCCACTTGTGGACACCCGACGTGTACGAAGGCGCCCCGGCGCCTGTCGCTGCGTTCCTGGCCACTGCCAGCAAGGTCGCGGTGTTTGCCGTGGTGGTGCGCTTGTTCCAGCTGTCGCCGGCAGCCAGCAGCGGTGTGCTCAGCGATGTGCTGGCGGTGATTGCGGTGGCGTCGATCCTGATCGGCAACCTGCTGGCGGTGACCCAGAGCAACCTCAAGCGCCTGCTGGGTTATTCGTCCATCGCCCACTTCGGTTACCTGCTGATCGCGTTGGTAGCGAGCAAGGGCCTGGCCCTGGAAGCCATCGGCGTCTATCTGGTGACCTACGTGATCACCAGCCTGGGTGCGTTCGGCGTGATCACCCTGATGTCGTCGCCGTACAACGGCCGCGACGCCGATGCATTGTACGAGTACCGCGGCCTGTTCTGGCGCCGTCCGTACCTGACGGCGGTGCTGACCGTGATGATGCTGTCGCTGGCGGGCATTCCGCTGACCGCCGGTTTCATCGGCAAGTTCTACATCATCGCCACGGGCGTGGAATCGCAACTGTGGTGGCTGACCGGTGCGCTGGTGATCGGTAGCGCCATCGGCGTCTTCTACTACCTGCGGGTGATGGTGACCTTGTTCCTGATGGAAAAGAACCTGCGTCGCACCGATGCACCGCTCAAGTGGGAACAGCGCACTGGTGGCGTGATGCTGCTGGCCATCGCCGCCCTCGCCTTCCTCCTGGGCGTGTACCCGCAACCGCTGCTGGAGCTGGTGCAGCATGCCGGGTTCCAGTTGGGTTCGGTGGTTGTGAAAGGCTGAAGATAGGCTGCATGAAAAAACCCGCTTCGGCGGGTTTTTTTATGTTTCCGTGGCGGCCTGTTCGCGGGCAGAGCCCGCTCCTACATAGCCGAAAACTAAACTGCCCACCACCGCGGAAACAGGCTCTTGACCCGCGCCTCGGCAAAGCGGTCATCAATCAGCACCACCACCCCGCGATCATCCTGACCACGTATCACCCGTCCTGCCGCCTGCACCACCTTGCACAAACCGGGATACAGGTAGGTGTAGTCGTACCCCGAACCGAACAGGGTATTCATGCGTCCCTTGATCTGCTCGTTGACCGGGTTGAACTGGGCCAATCCAAGGGTAGCGATAAAGGCGCCGATCAAACGCTTGCCAGGCAAATCGATGCCCTCGCCAAACGCACCGCCAAGCACAGCAAAACCGACGCCCTGACTGGTCGAGGTGAAGCGGGCAAGAAAGTCACGCCGTGCGCCTTCATCCATCTTGCGTGCCTGAGCCCACTGCTCGATGTTCGGGTAGCGCTCGGCCAACAGTGCTTCGACCTGCTGCAGGTAATCGAAACTGCTGAAGAACGCCAGGTAGTTACCCGGCTGCGCCAGGTACTGCTTGGCAATCAGTTCCACAATGGGACCCAGCGACGCCTGTCGATGATTGAAGCGCGTGGAGATGTCATCAACGATGCGCACTTCCAACTGCTCGGCACTGAACGGCGACTGCACGTCGATCCACGCATGGTCCTTGGGTAGCCCGAGCAGGTCGGCATAGTAGCGTCGCGGGCTGAGCGTGGCGGAAAACAGAATGGCACTGCGCGCTGCGGCGATGCGCGGCCCCAGCAAGGGCGCTGGGACGATATTGCGCAGGCACAGCTGCGACTGCACACGCTTGCCCGAACCGTCGCGGCGAGTCACGTCGAATACATAGTGCTCGTCGAACAGATCCGCCACGCGGGTGAACTGCAACGCCTGGAAATAGAAGTCCAGCAGTTGCGGATCGATGCCCTGGGGCTGCGCATTCATCTCGTCGCCAATCAGACTGATGCAGCGCAGCAGCGCCAGGATCAACTTGTCCGGCAGACGCGCGTGGGCTTGGTATGGCCCCGATTGCTCGGCGTGCAGCGCGTTCCACTCCCGATTCACACGTTGCAGCGGACTCTTGAGCTTGCTTGGCGGCGCCGCGCGCACGGCCTGCAGCGTGCGCTGGTCGAGGGTGGCGCTGTACATGCCGCGCGCGCGGTCGACCAGGTTGTGCGACTCGTCGACCAACACTGCCACACGCCATTGGCGCTCCTGCGCCAGACCGAACAGCAGGGCATTGAGGTCGAAATAATAGTTGTAGTCGCCGATGACCACGTCCGCCCAACGGGCCAGTTCCTGGCTCAGGTAATAGGGACAAATGCGGTGCGCCAGGGCGGTCTGGCGCACCTGTGCCTGATCCAGGATCTGCAAGCGCACGGCGTCTTCGCGAGCCGCCAGCAGCCGGTCGTAGAAGCCCTTGGCCAATGGGCAGGATTCACCGTGACAGGCCTTGTCCGGATGCTCACAGGCCTTGTCCCGCGCGACCATTTCCAACGTGCGAAGCGGCAGCCCCGGCTGGCGATGCAATTGCGCCACGGCCTCCAGCGCCAAGGCACGACCGGGGCTTTTGGCGCTGAGAAAGAAAATCTTGTCCAGTTGCTGCGGGACCATCGCCTTGAGCAACGGAAACAGCGTCGCCAAGGTCTTGCCGATACCGGTGGTGGCCTGGGCCATCAGGCAGCGCCCGGTGCTGACCGCCTTGTACACGGTTTCCGCCAGTTCGCGCTGACCGACGCGAAAGGCCGCATGGGGGAAAGTCAGTGCACGCAGCGCCGCATCGCGCTCGGCGCTACGGGCCAGTTCCTGACGCGCCCATTGCAGGAAGCGCGAACACAGCCGTTCGAAATGTGCTTCCAGATCCTGGGCCTGGCACTGCTGGCTGAACACGGTCTGCTTGTCGTAATCGACATCGAAATACACCAAGGCAACGTCCATGCGCGTCAGCTGCAACTGCTGACACATCAGCCAGGCATAGACCTTAGCCTGGGCCCAGTGCAATTGGCGATGATTGTCGGGCTGCAGATCGAGGTCGCCGCGGTGGGTCTTGATCTCTTCCAGGCGGTTCAGCGCCGGGTCATAGCCGTCGGCGCGGCCGCGCACCTGCAACTCATGGTATTGACCGCTGAGGGTGACTTCGCTCTGGTAGCCGGCCTCGCGGCCCTGGGTCACCCGGCGATGGCCGAGCATGCCCTCCTGAGCCGACGGCGAAGGTGTGAAGCGCAGGTCGAGGTCACCCACCTTGGCCGTGAACTCGCACAAGGCCCGTACGGCCACGGTGTAGCTCACGCGGGCTGTCCTGCCCACTCCACGTAGCAGACCTGCACGGGCAGCGCATGGCGGGCACAGAACTCCAGCCAGCGCAGTTGGTTATCCTGCAAGCGGTCGCCGGGCCCCTTGACCTCGATCATCAGGTAGCGACCTTCGGCGGGCCAGAACTGGATGAGGTCGGGCATACCGGTGCGGTTGGCCTTGACGTCTTCCAGCACCCGGTCGAAACAGTGTTTGAGGTGCTGCGCGGGAATACAGCCCAATGCGAGTTCGAGCAAGGTTTCGTCGAGCATGCCCCAGTGCACGAAAGGCGATTGCAGCCCGCGTTTTTCCTGCCAGGTCCGGCGGATGGTGTGCTTGTAGCGGCCGTCGTCGAGCTCGCCCAGACACGCGTCGAACAGCGCACTGCGACGCTGGCGGAAGTCGGGCTGATGCAAGTCGGCCGGACCGTTCTGGAACGGGTGAAAAAAGGCGCCGGGCAACGGTGCGAAAATCGCCTTCCAGCACAGCAGGCCGAACAAGGCGTTGAACAAGGTGTTCTCGACGTAATGCACCGGCGCATCTTCACTGTGCAGCGACGCGGCCACCCGCCGCTCGACGCTCAGGCGCTGTTCGCAGAGCACCAGCGTCAGGTCCAGGCGCGCGACTTTTGCGGCCTGGCGCTTGGGTTGCGCAGGCAAACCCAAGTGCCGACGCAGGCGCGGCAGCATGCGCGGCAGTTGCTGCGCCTCGGCCGGATTGAGCGGGGCCAGGCTAGCCTGCTCGGCCAATTCCAGCGCCTGGCTGTATTCACCGCGCAACTCTAGCACGCGAATGATCCGCGCACGGGCCTGGGCAAACGCGCAGCTGCGGTACACCACCAGGGCCTGCTGCAGATCCTGCTGACGCTCGCAGGCATAGCCCAGGCGGAACAGCAGCTTCTGCCGACGGCTCTGCAACCAGGATTTGTCCGTGGTCACCGCCAGCAGTTGACGGTGAATGTCTTCGCACGGCAGCCCGGCTTCGATTGCTTCGCTGCACGCATGCAACGCCAGCCCGGCCGCCACGTCGTCGCGATGGGTCAGCCCCCGTGACTCGGGCGCCAGCTGTACTGCCTCGTAGCGATACACCCCCAGATCGGCCAGCACGAACTCGGTCCAGCCTTGATGCAGATTGCCGAAGAACAGCAACCGCAGACGGTCACAGAGCGCTTGCACCGTCAGGCAGTAGAGCGTGTCGGCCAACGTTGGACACCAGCCCCGAAACGGCTGCACGGGCCAGTCGTGTTCGGCAAGGGCCAG
Source organism: Pseudomonas sp. CFBP 8758 (assembly GCF_014841725.1). NCBI lineage: Bacteria > Pseudomonadati > Pseudomonadota > Gammaproteobacteria > Pseudomonadales > Pseudomonadaceae > Pseudomonas > Pseudomonas sp. CFBP 8758. The sequence goes on from NZ_JACYUK010000006.1 coordinate 136,727, forward strand.
CAGCAGTTGCGGCTTGGGCAACGATGGCTTGGCGAGGTGGGTCGCGAAACAGCTGACGATTTCCGGCTTGAGCAGCACCTCGCCTACCTGCTGCAACGTCAGCGGGGCTTGATCGGTGAGATAACCGCTGGCCAGCAAAGGTCGCGCTGCTTCGTCTGGACAACCGATCTCGGCGTACTCGAGGCGACTGGCGCGGAACATCTCGCCCTTGCGCATGATCATGCGCACCAACAGCGCCTGGGACGGCTGCGGCAGCGCGTCGAAACGCTGGATGAAGCTCAGCTCCTCGGTATCCAGCACGTCCAGGTAGCGTTGCTCCAGCCACGCCAGTACGCGACGGAAATTGGCCAAGTAATAGAAAGGGTCTTCGAGCGCTGCAAATGCCACGTTTTCGCCAAACCAGTGTCATGAAAGCCACTGTTTATACATACAGAAAAAAGCCAAGGCAATCGGAAATGGACCGATGGTGGACTACACCTCGTGCACTTTCAGGGCCACTGCCAGCGCTGCGGCGCAGCGCTCCCACTGCATCGCCGAGTGCCCGCAACCATTGAGGCGCAGGTGTTGATGGCAATGGCCCTGCAGGCTGAAGATGTCACCCGGGGCGATCAGCAGACGCTGCCTGCGCAGGTCCTCGTGGACGCCGCGCATGTCCACCGGGTAGCGCGCCCGCGCCCACACGCAGGCGCCACCGGCGCTGCGTGTCAGTTGCAATCGTTCATCCAGCCGCGTGTGCAGGAGCGTGGTGAAGGCTGTCACCTGTTGCTGCAGGGCTTCGCGTTGCAGGTTCAAGTGATCGTCGTAGGCACCGCTGCCGATGAACCGAGCAAGCGCCTTGTGGCGCAAGGGTGGCGCCGCAGTCACGCGTTGCAGGCAGTACTGCTGCAGGCGGGTTGGCCAATGCCGCGACAGCAGGTAGGCGAAAGGCGCCTCGGCACCCAACACGGGTTGCAGCGAGCCGAAGATCAGCAAGCGTTGCGGCGCTACCAGTTCGCGAAAACGCAGCACCGCTTCGAAGCACAGGTCGCCCTCGGTGTCGTCCTCGGCCACCCACACCCCGTGCCGCTCCAGCAGGCTGGCAATCGTGCGCTTGTCGGCGTCACCGATGCAGGTGCCGTGTGGGCCATGAAAAGAGGCGCCCAGCACCATCAGGCGCACCTGGCGCCTGGCAAGCACTTCGCGCAGGCGCTGCATCGGCACCCGGCCGCGCTCATCGAGCGCCAGCTCGACCACCCGCGCCCCGGCCTGCTGCAAGGTGCGCAGAATGCGCCAGCCGCACGGCACCAATACCACCACCACCGCGCCTTGCAGCTGCATGGCGGTCCAGGTCATGTGCAGCACACTGAGCAGGTCACCGCCGATGTAGACATCGTCGGCGCACCAGTGGTGGTCCAGGCAGCGGGTGTAGCGCGCCGCCAGCGCATGGCGCAGCTCCAGTTCACCGCACGGCTGGGCGATGCTCCCCAGCCCTGCCGGGTAGCGCCTGGCCAGCTCGACTTCGAACCTGAGCAGGGTCTTCAGGGCATCGATACGCGGCGGTGGTGCGGCGCCACTAAATACGTCCACACTGGACTGGCAGGCGCCGGCGAGTACCTGCTGGAGCAGATCGGGGCTGACCAGCGCCGGCCCGAAGGCTGTGGAGCCCCGTGCGTAGTAACCGGACTTGGCGATCGGCTCGATTCGCCCTTCGGCTTCGAGCAGCCCGTAGGCGGCCTGCACGGTCGAAACCGAAACATCCAGGGTTCGCCCCAGCGCTCGCAGGGATGGCAGCTTGACACGCAGCCCCGGCTCGATCCCGTCGATCAGACGCAATAGGTAGCGGTACACACCTTGATAAGCGAACGCGCCGGCCTTGTCCCTGGCAGCGCCGTTCATGGCAACCTGGGTCGCTGGTAGAGCCCTTGCAGGGTCGGCAAGGGCAGCCCGCTGACCGATTCCAGCCACTGCGAGACCTGCGCTGCAACCCTGGAACCACGCAGCGCGCGGTGCAGGTGGGGCAGAGCCACCTGCATACCAGGATGGCACGCTGTCAGGAATGCCTCCAGGCGTGCCCCGCGATCGCTAAACGGGGCGTACACCGCACAGTTCAGCTCCGCTGGAGTCATGCCGTACCACGTGGTCAAGCGGGCCTGCATCTGCTCGGCGGCGTCTTGCACAAGTGCTCTGGGCAGGTGCGTAGCAGGCCGGCCCTGGTTCGCCGCCGTTCGGCCCACGGTGTTGCGGAAGGCCTCCAACCCCTGCTCGAAGCTACCCCCGTGCAAGCACTGGCTGCGCAGGCCGTGCAGGTAAGCCAGCCAGGCCAGTTGCGGATGGCGGATTTCGTGTGGATCGAATAGCGGGCGCACGGGTTGGCAGCCCAGAAACTGCCACATGGCGTCATCGGACGCCGACGGATCGCCCAGCAGATCCTGCATACCCAGCAATCGCGCCCTGTCGAGAGGATCGACGCGCTGGCCGCGTGGCGTACCCACGACACCAGCACCCAGCCCCTGCAGACAGCCACTGCCCTGCCAATGGTCGCGAGTCGCGGCCGATGCGCCCGCCCGGCGTCGCTCACGCATTGCCCAGGCAACGAAACGTCGCCGCTGCAACACCGGTTGGTCGAGCACGATGGCATCGGCCGGGGCCGAGTAGCCCACCAGTCGCTGATAAACCCGCGCGATCGTTCGATAGCCCCGATGCTGCAGCTCGGCGGATCCAGAGGGGGCGAATTCGTGGGCAGCATTCAACAATTCGCTGCGACAACTCGAGCGCTGGGCGTCGACGCCTGCAAGGCGATACTCGTACGGCCGCAGGGCATCGTCGGCGAACGTCAACAGTTCGATGCGCGGATCGTCGTGCAGAAACAGCGCATTGCAGGCCCGCTGCACATTGCCGTTGCGGACATCGTCGAGCAGGGCCTGGCTGCTCACCGCCGCACGGATGAAAAACGTCGGTTGATGACGGGCAGCCAAGGTCAGCTGCGCTGCCCGCAGCAACGCCAGGCCGCCGTTGCCTGCCGTGCTACCGCAGAGCCTGTAGACGACTCGATAGCCGCCCAGCCGCTGGGCGCCGCCGGCGGCGGTCATCAAGCGCTGGATCAGTGGCTGTACCGCCACCCGCCGCGCTGGCGAAAAGGAACCGAGCAAACGCGACAGCACCTGCTGGTAGACGCGATTCATGGCTTGCTGGTGCATTGCGCTCATGGCTGCTTTCCGAGTACTGGCCGAGAACCCGCCGGACGACTGCCACACTTCGAAACGTGCTTGCAAAGCCCCGGAGACGGGCATGGAGCGCGCATTATGAAGGGCCGTTTTCCGATTAAAAGATACAGAAAGCAGGCAACGGACAATGCAGATTGGCGGGCGTACGGCGAATCCGCACGAGCACCATGAGGCGCCCATGCCGACGCCGGGCGCAATCGGACAGGTCTGAGAAAAGAGTGGAAAGGTCTTACAAATCTGCGCGAATCAGCGATTCGGACGCTTTGAAAACCAGGCGTCCCGCGCAGGAACGCCTGGTCTGCCGTGTCGGCCGGTTACAGCTGCAGCGCGATGCGACCGCCGCAGGGGCATTCGTCCATGGCCTTGTGCGCCTCGACGAACTGGTCGAAGGGATACACCTTGGCGATCTGTGGCACCAGCACGCGGTCAGCCGTCATCTGGTTGATATCACGCAGCGCGCGCTGCAAGGCCTCGGCATCCTGGACGATCCCCAGTTCCGGCTTGCCGAGAAAGTTGCCCAGGCAATGTACATGGAACTGGATGTTCTTCTGAAACGCGGCACACGCGGGAAACGGCGTCTGGTTGCCGCCCTGCAGGCCATACAGGATCAAACTGCCACGCGGTGCCAGGACGTCGCCGAGTACCGACATCTGCGGCCCGCCCAACCCATCCAGAACCATGTCCACGCCGCGATTGCCGGTGAACTTGTCGATCTGCATGAGCAGGTCCTGCTCCTCGGTCACCACGACTTTCTCGGCGCCCAGCGACAGCAGGTAATCGCGCTCGGCCGGATTGCGCGTGGCGGCGACCACCTTCAAGCCCAAGGCCTTGCCCAACTGCACGAACGAAGGTCCGGCGCAGTGGCTGGCGTCGGTTACCAATGCAGTCTGCCCTGGCTTGGCACGGGCCAGCTCGGCATAGGCGAAGTAGGCGATCAGTAACGGCGTGTAGTGCACCGCTGCCTCTAGCGGCGAGAGAATGTCGGGGTAACGCGTAAGGGCCGTGGCCGGCAGCAGAATCATTTCGCCATAGACCGGGTACTCGTTGGGGCTTTCTGCGGGAAAGCTGGCGACCTTGTCGCCCACCGCGAAACCCTCGACCCCTTCACCCAGCGCCGTGACCACGCCGGCCATTTCCTGACCGAGGCCCGCCGGCAGGCGTGCTTGCGAGGGCGCCAGGTTCTGCCGCCAGAGCACGTCGTACCAGCTGATACCGATCGCCTCGACACGCACCTGAACTTCGCCCGGGGCGGGCGATGCCACCGCATGCTCTTCGCACGTCAAGACCTGCGCCGGACCAAATTTATGAAAACGGATCGTGCGGGACATCGCAAACCTCGCCTTGTAAACCTCTAATGCCATGAACTTTATCTGGGCATTCGCGCTTAAGCTATCAGCGCCTGTTAATAGTCGACATGCTTGCCATTGATTCGACCCCGCGGCCGCTCTGCGGGGCAGGCACGCGGATGACGCAAACCGAAATTTTCCGGTGCAGGGTAGCAGCCTTTGCCCTTAAGATTCACGCCTGCACCTCTTCTTCATGTTCCAGCGGGCCCATAGATGAACCGTAACGACCTGCGTCGCGTCGACCTGAACCTGTTGATCGTGTTCGAAACCTTGATGCATGAACGCAGCGTCACCCGCGCGGCCGAGAAGCTCTTTCTCGGACAGCCGGCCATCAGTGCCGCCCTTTCACGCCTGCGCGGCCTGTTCGACGACCCGCTGTTCGTGCGCACCGGGCGCAGCATGGAACCGTCGGCGCGGGCCATGGAGATCTTCGCCCTGCTGTCGCCGGCACTGGACTCCATCTCCACCGCCGTCAGCCGCGCCGCCGACTTCGATCCGGCCACCAGCAACGCGGTATTTCGCATCGGCTTGTCCGACGACGTCGAATTCGCCCTGCTACCCATGCTGCTCAAGCGCATCCGCGCCGAAGCGCCAGGCATCGTGCTGGTGATCCGTCGCGCCAACTACATTCTCATGCCCGCCCTGCTCGCCTCCGGGGAAATCTCCATCGGCGTCAGCTACACCGATGACCTGCCAGCCAACGCCAAGCGCAAGGTGCTGCGACGCAACCGCCCCATGCTGCTGCGCGCCGACACCAAGCCGGGCAACCTGACCCTCGACGAGTTCTGCGCCCGCCCCCATGCGCTGGTGTCGTTCGCCGGCGACCTGAGCGGCTTCATTGACGAAGAGTTGAAGAAGCACGGCCGCACACGGCACGTGGTGCTCGCCGTGCCCCAGTTCAACGGCCTCAGCACCCTGCTCGCCGGCACCGACATCGTCGCCACCGTGCCCGACTACACCGCCGATTCGCTCACCGCTGCCGGCGGCGTGCGCGCCGAGCCGCTGCCGCTGGACACGCCTTCGTTCGAGTTGCACCTGGCTTGGCGGGGGTCACAGGATAATGATCCTGGGGAGCGGTGGTTGAGGTCGCGGATACAGATGTTTTTTGGGGATCCCGATAGCCTTTAATGGAATTCCACTGAATTCCATAAAGTCCTTTTATAACAACTACTTATTGAGATTTTTAGTCCACTGCCGCCTGTCTAATCCAATGGATTCTACGACTTATGAGGGCATAATTGGGGGCAAATTTCGCTTCCTTAAAAAGGATGCCCCCACCGATGCCCCCATGTAATGGGGTTGTTTTCGGACGAAAACTCAGCGATGCCTTTGTTAACTACGCAAGCAGCTGCCCGGGTGATGGAAGCCGGTTCAGCCATAGTCAATATCAGTTCAGGAATGGCCCACAGCCCTTACCCCCAAGTCCATGTGTATTGCGCCACCAAAGGCGCGGTCAACACCCTGACCCGCTCACTGGCAATGGAACTGTGCCCCCGTGGCATTCGCGTGATAGGCATCGCGCCGGGCTTCGTTCACACCGAAGGTAATGCAGAATCCGCACAAGGAATGGATGAGTTTTTCATCGCCAAAACGCCGCTGGGTCGTGTCGGCAAACCTGCAGACATTGCCGGTGCCGTGGCGTTCGCGGTTTCCAACGATTCCGCCTGGGTGACGGGCAGCACGCTGGATGTGGCAGGCGGGATGATTTTCTAAGCATGCCTCGCAATGCCGGTTGTGCAAAAGGGCAAGGCACCCGCTGTGGACAAGTGAGTGCTGGCGGTGAGTGCTGAGTTGCAGCCTCATCAGAGCTAGCACTTCAACGTCCGCTGCTGGCCGATTCTGTTGAAAAGGTAGCTCCCCTATCTGGCCTGCGGCAAGAGGCCCATTTGAACCTGGCGTATCGCTGGCTCTCGGGGCAGCGATCTCTTTCGCTGGCTGTTCAACGAGGTGCTGCATCGTTGCATGGACGCTGGGTTGGTCAAGGGCGAAGGCTTTGAAACCTGGCGCCTCGGTCAGTCTCGCCCCGTTCACTGATGCTTGGCGCCTGGTCGAGCAGCCGGATCAGGTGGCGAGTCTGTCGATCGATGAGCTGGACGATGAGGTGGTAACCAGTCACGAAGACCAGCGCGATGTTCTCGGCGAACTGGAAATCACTGCCCGCCTGATGATCACCGGCGGCGAGGCCGAAGAAGAGGCGCGCCTGAGTCGAGCCGATCGCAGCTTGATCCGCGAGTGCATTCTCGATGCGGCGCAGAACAGATGTCCATCAGCCACATCAGCTTGATGAACCCGTGAACAACCTCGCCGAGCGCGACCAGTACCTGGGCTGACCGATCATCATGGTCACCGACGAGGGTCATATCATCACCAAGAACCCGTTGCTGGCGCTGTTCGTGGTCAAGGGGACGAAGATGTGGCGCAAGCTCGGCGCTTGGTTCTGGCTGGCGACGCAGAACCTTGCTGATTTTCCCACGGCTGCGCAGACCATGCTCAACATGATCGAATGGTGGATTTGTTTGAATATGCCGCCCGCGGAAATCGAAGAAATCGCACGGTTCAAGAAGCTTTCACCTGCGCAGAAAGCCCTGTTGCTCTACGCCAGCAAAGAGCAGGGGAAATACACCGAGGGAGTGGTGCTGTCGAAAAAGCTCGAGACGCTGTTTCGAGCCGTGCCACCCAGTCTTTACCTCGCCTTGGCCATGACAGAGCCCGAGGAAAAAGCCGAACGCTGGACACTGATGCAGGAGAATGGCTGTTCGGAGTTGGAAACGGCTTATCGGGTAGCTGAACGGATCGATAGCGCACGAGGAATAGAGCCCATATAAGGGAGGTGTGGCGCTCCCAGCTTTGGCCAATCCGGCAGCTAGCCGTTAGACACCTTTTCAACGTAGGCATCCATGAACCAGTCAGGGACCTCATCAACCTTGAACTCAAGGTCCGTCCCATCCGTAACTTCGGCCAACAGCACCAGATCGGCACCGGAGTTATCGAAGATGTAGGCCCGGTCCGAAGCAGCAATAGCCACAGGCAGCAGGCTGAGGCAACGGCCGTAGCGCTGTACAATTTTTTCTGTGGGAACTGGGTGCCCACCTGCCGCGACACGGTTCCTGACCCTGTTGATATTGATGTCAGGGTCTTCAGTTGCCACAAAGTACAGGTAGGTTCGGTATCCAGACTCTCTTGCCTTGAGCATAAAGGCGATTTTGTCGTCGCTAGACATCACCGTTTCGAAGGTGAAAGACAGCTGGTCTTCGAGGAGCTTGTTCCGGATGAAGTCAGAGAGCACGGAGGCAAGATAGGAGTTCATCGCGACCGTCTGGAAATTCAGGCCGTTGCTGCTAAAGCCTATGTTGGTCGCCTCCTCATCGAGACGGGCAGACCCGACCAGCCGATGCTCCCTAATGAAACCGAGAACCTCATCACCCTCAACTTCCAGTTGAAAATCACTGAACTCCAGCCGACCGCTGTCTTTGGCAGCCTTCTCGATTTCATCCGGGTTAATGTAGATACCGATCAGATGGGAAGGGATGGCACTTTTCATCGTGCTCTTGCCGGAGCCGTTGGGTCCAGCAAAGACCCTCAACCGAGGGACAGTCATGAGCAACGGCGCACCTTGATGACGCCACCCAGAGTCACTTTGTGCTTGGGCTTGGCCACCCGAATGACTTTGTGCTTACCGTCAGCAGTCGTTTCAACAAGCATGCCGTTCATGACTTCCATCACACTGCGGCCGGCAGCCAGGGCGTTGATATAGGCGGTATTGATGGCGCCTTCAGCCATGACCGGGATCTTATCCTCCAGTCGACTCACCAGATCGTCACTCAACACTCGTTTGGCTTTCATATCGCGCTCCACGTTCTCAGAGCGTGCAGAATCTGCACTTAATCAGAATCTTAGCTACGTGAACCTGTTTGTGACAGGGCGAAAGCTACTTCTGCCAGCCTCCATTCTAGAGGAATGGCGTCTGGAACCATACCTTTCAAGAGATTTTCACGTTCGATGCATGACCGGTGGCATTTGAAGCAAGTGCCGCCCTTGGTGCAGCGCCCAAATAAGGGAAGCGCTGCCGTTCTAGAACCCTGTCAAAATGCTTCTTGAGGATCCGGACAGTCTTTAGGTGTCGTCGGGCAGGCTGTTTATTTGATCATTCGGCCACCGAGTGTTCAGCAGCTTCTGCAAGAAGAACATGGGGCTGTTGAAGCATATTTTCGGCCTGCTTGGCGATAGCGACGACAACGTACAGAGAGTAATGCTGTCCTGGTTGAACAGGCGATCGAAAGTACCGGCCTGGCCAGGAACACTACGAAGAATTGTGGATTGAGTAGGATCAGCCTACTGCCAATGACAGGTATCACCCTTGCCCCCTACGCCACCCTTTTTTGAGGTTGTGCGCATGAAGCAACGGGTGACTCCATAGGTCGCAGCTCGTCAGTTCCAAACCTCAAGCCATGTGTTCGCAAGAAAAATGGCATAATATGCCAATAGCAGAAGAAACCTCTTACCGAAAACTGGAGCTCATGATGGCGACGCGAAACGTTGTGCTCACCCCTCACCAGGAACAGGTTATCCAGGACCTGGTGCAGTCCGGCCGGTATCAGAATGCTAGCGAAGTGATGCGAGAAGGTTTGCGTCTATTGGAACAGCGCGTCGCCGAAGACACCGCCAAAATCGAGGCCCTGCGTCAGGCGACTTCGATCGGCATCATGGACCTTGAGCACGGTCGCTTCACTCAGGTGAACGAAGGGGATCTGGATCACTACCTCGAGGACTTGAGCCTGGAGGCCACCCTCCCCGCGCGTGAGAAACGCTGAGCATGCCGCAGTATCGGATTTCCAACGCGGCGCGCGCCGACATTGTCGACATCCTCAGGCTCTCCCAGACGCAGTTCGGCGATCAAGCACGCCAGCGTTACCAAGCGCTGATCCTCGCGGCGCTGCAAGCGCTTGCCGACACGCCTTATCGCATTGGCAGCCGCGACCGCGACCGCGACCGCGATGAGCTTGCACCGGGCCTTCGCAGCTATCACCTCATCTATTCGCGTCAGCAGGCCAAACAAACCCACGGAACGGTGAAAAGCCCTCGCCATATCGTGTTCTATCGTGTGGCAAACGACCATGTGATCGAGGTCGTCAGACTCCTTCATGACGCCATGGAAGTGCAGTTGCATTTGCTGGACGACTGATCAGAATCACAGATGCAGCGCAGACTCCCGCTGGCCAACCCCGCGGCGAGAAGGAACGCGCACCCGCAACGCAATCAGCAACGCAGCCAGCAGCATCACCACAGCCGCCGCTACGAATACGCCTGAGCTGCCGCCAAGGCTGAACATCGCACCGCCAGCGGCGGCGCCGGTGGCGATGGCTGATTGCACGGAAGCCACGACCATGCCTCCGGCGCTTTCCGCCTGATCAGGGACCGCGCTGGCGACCCAGTTCGACCACGCTACCGGCACACCACCGAAGGCCAAGCCCCAGATTGCCAGCAGTACCGCCTGCCCCGGCACCGAGGCTGGCAACGACACCAATGCCAGTGCTGCAAGGCCGACCAGTGCGGGCATGAGCACCAGGGTGGCCAGCGGGTTTCGTTCCAGCAGCTTGCCGGCCAACAGCGTGCCGACGAAGTTCGCCGCACCGAAGCCCAGCAGCATCAGCGACAGCCCTTGAGCGCCGATGCCGGTCGTGCCTTCAAGGAACGGCCGAACATAGGTGAACATCGCGAAGTGGCCGCTGTGCACCAGCACGCAACCGAACATCCCCATGGCAATGCCCGGACGCTGCAACACCTCGAAAATGGTACGCAGTCTTGCCGGCCGCCGCGGCGCCAGGCGCGGCAAAGTGAACGACTGGAAAGCCAGGGTCACCATGCCCACCGCCGCCGCTGCAAAGAACGCGCTGCGCCAGCCATACAGCCCGCCCAGATAGCTGCCCAGCGGCACCGCAACGACCGTGCCGATAGCGATGCCGCTGAAAATGATCGACAGCGCCCGGGGCAACAAGGCAGTCGGCACCAGGCGCATCGCTACCGCCGCTGCCATGCTCCAGAACCCGCCCAGGGCGACGCCCAACAGAATGCGCATCGACAACAGCACCGCGAAGCTGGAGGACACGGCGACCAGTAGATTGGAGGCGACCATCAAGGTAGAAAAACCCAGCAATACCCAGCGCCGGTCGATGCTGCGGGTCAGACCTGGCACCAGCAAGCCAGCGAACAGTGCCACCACTGCGGTCACTGTTACTGCCTGGCCAGCCAGCGCTTCGGATACGCCCAGGTCGGTAGCCATCAGCGTCAGCAAACTGGCCGGAAGGTACTCGGCGGTCAGCAATCCGAACACCCCCATCGCCAACGAGAAGACGGCCATCCACGCCGGCGTCGCAGGCTCTACGTCCGCATCGATACCGCCATGGCGGTCGGATACGGTGTTGCATACACCTTCAGTCATCGCTCAGATCTCCCAATCTTGATTACGAGCGGAAGTCTAGGCGCCGAGATCTGGATGATCTATGATCTGGAATCTCTGGTTTTTGACCGAAACACCTGAACGATGTCTGCAGATCAGTTTGCTCTTTCCTCGGATCTCATCAACGAACTGTTGCGCGGCATGCGATTGCGTGGCGTCGAGTACCGGCGTATCCAGGCGGGCCCCACCTTCGGTTTGGGTTTCGCGGAAAAGTCCGGGCACGCCTGGTTCCACTTCATCGCCGTCGGCGATGCGGTGCTGCAACTGGGGGACGGCAGCACCTACGCGCTATCTGCCGGCAATGCCGTGTTCATCTCCCAAGGCGCAGCCCACCAGCTGTTTTCTCATCCGCACGCGCCTGTTCAAGACATCGACCGTCTGGACAGCGCACCGCTCGGTGACACCGTCAGCGAAGTGGATACCGGAACCGATGCCAGCGCCACGCCAAGCACAATATTGTTCAGCGCTTGCATGGAGTTTGAACTGGGCAGCCTCCATGGCCTTGGCCGGCTGATGCCGGGCCTGATGCTGATCGATGCCGGCGGCCAGCGTTACCCGGGGCTGGTGCCGATTCTGGCCACCATGGAGCGCGAGGTCAGCGCTGCCCGTATCGGTTTCGCCGGTATCCTTGCGCGGTTGGCCGACGTGGTAGCTGCCATGGTCGTTCGAGGCTGGGTCGAGTGCGCCTGCGGCAATGCCTCTGGGCTCGTCGCGGCCTTGCGCGACCCACGCCTGGCCGGTGCACTGCTGGCGCTTCATCAACAACCGGGTCGGGACTGGACCGTCGCGCAGTTGGCCGAGCACTGCAATACCTCGCGTTCAGCCTTCGCGGAGCGCTTCCAGGTGACGGTTGGCATGACGCCGCTGCGCTACGTGACCGAGCTGCGAATGCGCCTTGCAAGCCAGTGGCTAACCTTGGACAGGCTGCCGATCGAAGAGGTGGCGCAGCGCTTGGGATACACCTCCCAGGCCGCGTTCAGCCGCGCATTCAAACGCATTACCGGCAAAACGCCTGGGCTGAGCCGCAAGGTGAGGCAAGCCGAACGCAGGTAGTGGCAGCCACCGAAATCGCCACTCGCGAACGCTCGTATACCTGGTAAAAAAGAGGGGCGGAACTGGGAGCAGCAGGGTGTTTTTCAGGCTGTAATTGCCGACCAGAAGTACAGTCAAAGTGCTTTTCGAGGATCCGGACAGTTTCTGGATATCCCGTCATTGCGCACCTATCCGTCAACACACCAAGGCACCCCATGATCCGAGAACTGAAGACCTTCATCTGCGTTGCCCAACGAGGCACGTTCGCCGCCGCCGGCCAGCAGGTCGGGCTGACCCAGTCAGCCGTCAGTGCGCAGATCAGAAGTCTCGAGGAAACACTCGGCGTCAAGCTGTTCGACCGCACAGGCCGCTCCGCCACCCTCAATTCGGCAGGCCAACGCGCCATACCAATGGCCGAAGAAATCCTGCGCCTGTTCGAGCAAATGGGCGCGGCCGACAGTGCCAATGGTTTCCAGGGCTCGTTGCGCATCGGCGCCATCGGCACGGTTCAGACCGGGATCCTGCCGCAGGCATTGGTGACCTTGAAATCACAGGCGCCGTTCATCGAAACCCACCTGGTGCCGGGTGTTTCGTTGAACCTGCTCAGTCAGGTGGATGCCAGTGAGCTGGACCTGGCCATCATGATCAAGCCGCCCTTCTCGCTACCCAAGGATCTGCAGGCCGAGGTGATCGCGCGCGAGGCGTTCGTGCTGATCACCGCCAAGGATGTAGCAGGCGAAGATCCGCTCAAGCTTCTCGCAGAACAGCCCTTCGTGCGGTATGACCGCGGATCGTTCGGCGGCCGCCTGGTCACCCAGTTTCTCAAGGAGCAAAAGATCCACGTTCGCCAAACCCTGGAACTGGATGAGCTGGATGCAATTGTAAAGATGGTGCGCAGTGGGCTGGGTGTTTCATTGGTACCCAAAGCGGGCCTGTGGCTCGAACATTCGGAGAACGTGAGAGTGCTGGAGCTGCGTGAGCTGACGTTTTTCAGAGAAATCGTGCTGTTAGCCAAGTACCGACAGAAGCATTCGCCGCTGTTCAATCTGTTTCGAGACTGCGTTCTGCAGGCGGTATAAAGCTTAACGAACGCTTGATTCATCAGAATAATTGGAGCTCGGAACCCAAGATTTGCGCTTTTACTCGGGGTATTTCCGGATAAGAATTGATAAAAATCAAAACCAGTCCAAAGGAAATCACCGTGAGCCTTTCGCCCTTCCACCTTGCAATCCCCGTGTACGACCTGGCCGCCACCCGTCACTTCTACGGTGAGGTGTTCGGCCTTGCCGAAGGCCGCTCGAGCGCACAGTGGGTAGACTTCGATTTCTACGGCCATCAATTGGTCATCCATGAGCACCCCAAGACGGCTTCGCAGGAAAGTGTGCACAGCAACGCGGTGGACGGCCACAACGTACCGGTCCCGCACTTCGGCATCATTCTGGAATGGGCGCAGTGGGAGGCCCTGGCAGAGCGCTTGAGGGCGCGCGGAACCGAGTTCGTGATCGAACCCTACATCCGCTTCCAGGGCCAGGTTGGCGAGCAGGCCACCATGTTCCTGTTCGACCCCTGTGGCAATGCGCTGGAGTTCAAGGCCTTCAAGGACATGAGCCAGCTGTTTGCCAAGTGATTCAGCTGACTGTTGCTCGCAGCCGAGCAACGTTCTCATCAATACGGTTCTGGATCATGCGCAAGGTGTCTTGAGTAATGAGCTGCGGATACAGGTCCTGAGCAATAGTCGCGAACCGGCTGGCCACATCACAAATACCCTCGATCATTTTGCTTGCGGCAGCCGGGGCGAGCTCTGCTTCCTCGGCAAGCCGCAGCATTTGCGTACGTGAAATCGCCAGCGCCTCACCCATCACATCCATCTGGTGGTATCCGCCTGGTCCTTCGCAGAACGTCACGTCGTAGGCCGGCGACAATCGCCACTGACCGTCGCGCGTCATGATGTAGGCAAAGTTCTTCGGGTGATCGTCCCGGTTGTTAAACGCGACATTGAAGACCGCACGCTCGAACGCCGTTGCCATCGCTCGCACGTCGTTGGTACACATATGCGTCGCCCGCAGGAAGTTGACGTAGTCCAATACGCCCGGTGATCTATAGTCGGCCCCGGTAAAGGCTGCGAGGCTTTGCATCGGGATGCGCAGGCCACCCCGGCGGTCAAAACGCTTGCTGGCAAACGCAGCCAACCCGCCCGGCAGACCGAAGTACTGGGTCTCGGGCGTTTCGATCCCGCACATGCGCAGGCACTCGGCATAGACCATTTCAATGGCGCACACCTCCGCATGTTCGTCCTTGGCTGGAAACTTCACCAGCCAGGCCTCGAAACCCGGCATCACCGCCGTGGTGAATCCGCCCGTTGCCGGGTCGCGATGAACAAGCGCTTTGGGCCTCGCACCCTGAGGCGAGCCGCCCACCAGAAGCAGGGTCTGCAAGAACTCACCGCCGTCTCCCTGGAGCACTTCCTGCACTTCGGTTGCAAGTTGTTCCAAAGGAATATGAACATCGGACTCCTGCCCCTCGGGTACCACCGGCTCGAACGTCATGGCGCCCATCGCATTGCTACCGATGTAGGCCAGCCGTTGCAGCGTACCGATTCGCGCCGTGCCGAGCCCACGACGCCTGAACATGCGATCCATCAGCAACATGCCCCAGCCGTCTGGTAACGCGTCGTAGACGGGTCCTGGCAGATGCCATTGGTGGTCTGGAAAATCCCGTCGCAATCGAGCACCTTTCAACGGCAGCCTGTAAGACGACAGCTCAAAGCCCTTTTCCCTGGCTTCATTGCTGTACTCGAACACGATCACCGGACGACCCGTCAGGGCAGTGGTAGACACCAGCGTGCCCCACTGCCATCGCTCGCCCCAGCCCTCGTAAAAAACGTTCACCTGCTTAGGCATTGCCAGTCTTCCTTTTAGAGCGAAGACGTTTGGCACTGTTTTCATAGCGCTGGATGTCATCGATGCTTTCCAGCCTGGGCATGAACAAGCCATCGAGCTCTTGGGCTCGACCCAATGCCATCGCCACCCTGACCAGGTTCTCGAACCCGACATTGCGTCCGGCTTCAAGGTTGGAAACGGTGTTGGTGCCTATGCCGGCGCGGGCCGCCAGATCGGCCTGGGTCATGTTCAGTGCCAGCCGCTCGGTGCGCAAGCGCCCGCAAAGGCGCTTGGCGATCTCGGCTGGCTTGTTGAAATATAAATCCAACATTGCGAAACCTCGGGGACTGTCTGGCGTAGTGACCCACATTATAGGATGGGCATGCATCCAAGGTAAAATTTAAATCCCTTATGCTGTTGATTATAGCAATTTTATCGACTTATGCCACAACTTATTGGATTTATGATTTTTCAGGTCACATACAGTCCACATGACCTCGCCTCGCACCAGCACCCTGAGCGGACCTGAGCACGTCTGTGAAACGCATTTTCTACAGCATCAGGTCGCTTCGACATGGGCCTGGTCTCCAATGATGGCACCGTTGAACCTTCACAATCGCTTCCGAGTCGGACCATAGGGGCCAAAGTGCCCCTGTCGTCCCCTCAGGAGCTTCAGAATGACCACCCCCAATCCTCAGCCGTTACCCCAGGACGCTGTGGCGGTAACCTCCCTGCATGTTCTGACGGTCAATACCCACAAGGGCTTCAGCCCGCTGAACCGGCGCTTCGTGCTCCCCGAGTTGCGCGAGGCTGTACGCACGCTGGGCGCCGACGTGGTGTTCCTGCAGGAAGTGCTCGGGATGCATCGCTCCCATGGCCAGCGCTACGACAACTGGTCGGACGTTCCCCAATACGAATTTCTCGCCGACAGCATGTGGCCTGTGTACGCCTACGGCCGCAACGCGGTGTACCCGGACGGCGACCATGGCAACGCGCTGCTGTCCAAGTTTCCGATCGTGCGCCACGAAAACCTCGATGTCAGCGTCAATGGCACCGAAGAGCGTGGCCTGCTGCATTCGGTGCTGGCCGTACCGGGGCATGGAGAAGTGCACACCATCTGCGTGCACCTGGGGCTGCGCGAAGGCCAGCGCCAGCAGCAACTGAAGTTGCTCTGCCAGTTGCTCGACAGCCTTGATCCAAAAGCTGCCGTCATCGTCGCCGGCGACTTCAACGACTGGCGCGTGCGTGCCGACGAAGCCCTGGCGAGCTGCCACATGACCGAAGTGTTCGTCGAAGCCTTCGGCAGCGCGGCGAAGACGTTCCCGGCCCGGCTGCCGCTGCTCAGGCTCGACCGCATCTACATTCGCAACGCGACAGCCCACCTGCCCAAGGTGCTGTCGCGCAAACCCTGGTCCCATCTTTCCGATCATGTGCCCCTCGCAGTGGAGGTTCGCCTATGAGCGAGCAATGGCGTGACAACAATGAAATCCAGTTGCTGATCAACGGCGAGGAGTTCTTCCCGGCGGTGTTCGAGGCTATCGGCCAGGCTCGAGAGGAAGTGTTGATCGAAACCTTCATCATCTATGAAGATGAAGTAGGCAAGGATTTGCAGCGGGTGCTGATCGAAGCGGCGCAACGCGGTGTGCGTGTGGAAGTGCTGGTGGACGGTTACGGCACGGCGGAGCTGAGCACGCAGTTCCTGCGCGAGCTGTCCGATGCGGGCGTGAAACTGCTGGCCTTCGACCCGCAGCCGCGGGTAATGGGCGTACGCACCAACCTGTTTCGTCGGCTGCACCGCAAGATTGCGGTCATCGACGGCGAAATCGGTTTCGTCGGTGGCATCAACTACAGTTCCGACCACTTGGCCGACTCCGGCGACCCAATGGCCAAGCAGGACTATGCCGTGCGTGTACGAGGCCCCATCGTGGCCGACCTGCACCGAGCCACCCTGGCACTGCTCGACCGCACCAGCAAGGTCGTGCGCGATCGTGCGCCATGGCGCTCGCGCAGCCCGTCGCCCGATGCCGACAGCGCCAGCGCGCGGCTGCTGCTGACCATTCGCGACAATAACGAGCACACCACCGATATCGAGGACCATTACCTCAAGGCGATTCGTGGTGCGCGTGAACGGATCATCATCGCCAACGCCTACTTCTTCCCCGGCTACCGTTTTCTGCGCGAACTGCGCAACGCGGCCCGCCGCGGTGTCCACGTGACCCTGATTCTGCAGGGCATGCCCGACATGCCGCTGGTGCGCCTGTGCTCGCGCCTGCTCTACAACTATCTGCTGCGTGACGGCGTGGTCATCCGCGAGTACTGCCAGCGTCCGCTGCATGGCAAGGTCGCGGTGGTGGACCGGGAATGGTCGACCGTTGGTTCCAGCAACCTCGATCCGCTGAGCCTGTCGCTCAACCTGGAAGGCAACCTGATCATCAACGACCGCCGTTTCAACCAGCGGCTGCACGATCACCTGCAGGAACTGGCCGAAAGCACCTGCAAGTCGATCAGCCTGCAACGGGTTCTGCGTGGGTACTGGTGGCGCGCGCCGATCATCTTCCTCACCTTCCACTTCCTGCGCCACTTTCCGGCCATGGTGGGGTTCATTCCAGCGCACTCGCCCAAGCTGGTGCCGTTGATCGATGTCGAACCGCAGCATTGCCAGGCGCCGTCGCTGGATCACAAGGAGACGGTATGACGACTTCATCGCAGAGCGCGCCGAAGGCCTCGCCGAAATCCAGCAAGTGGGTATGGGCCAAGCGCATCATGACCGTGCTGTGCTTCATCCTGGTCCCGGTGCTGGTGTTCATGCTGGTGAAAAACCTCGACTGGCAGGAGGTCAAGCATGCGCTGAGCTCCTACAAGATGAGTACCTTGTTGATCGGTGCCGGCATCGTCGCAGCCAGCTACCTGACGTTCGCCAGCTATGACTTGCTGGCCAAGCGTTATATCGGCCACGAAGTGCCCAGTCGGCAGGTACTGCCATTGGCCTTCGTGTGCTATGCGTTCAACCTCAACCTGGGCTCGTGGGTCGGTGGGATTGCCCTGCGTTATCGCCTGTACTCCAAGCTGGGTCTGGATGTGCCGGCCATTACCAAGATTCTCAGCCTGTGTCTGATCACCAACTGGCTGGGCTACCTGTTCGTGGCCGGTACACTGTTCGCCATGGGCCTGCCGGCGCTTCCCGAAGGTTTCAAGATCGGCAGTACCGGGCTGCAGATCATCGGCGTGGTGATCATCCTGCTTGGCCTGGCGTACCTGGCGGCCTGCCGCTTCTCGAAGAAACGCACCTGGACGATACGCAAGCAGGAGATCCTCCTGCCGTCGTTCAAGATGGCGCTGACCCAAGCTTGTCTGGGAGCGTTGAACTGGAGCCTGATGGGCTTGCTGGTGTGGTCGCTGCTGCCCGAGAAAGTCGGCTACCCGACCATTCTGGCGATCCTGCTGATCAGCAGCATTGCCGGTGTGATCACCCATATCCCAGCCGGCCTGGGTGTGCTGGAGACCATCTTCATCACCCTGCTGCAAGGGCAATACTCCAAAGGTGCGCTGCTGGCCGCATTGATCGCCTACCGGGCGCTGTATTTCCTGCTGCCGCTGGCGATTGCCTGCGTGGTGTACCTGGTGCTGGAGAAACGCACCCGAACCATCGAGAAAGACCGCGAATCGGGCGCCAGCAGCGGCGCCGGATAGCGGTATGAGCTAACGCCTGACCAACATCGAGCGCACGGTGTGGGTCAGGTGGTCCAGGCTGAACGGCTTGGTCAGCACATGAGCAACAGCTTCGGGCAACTCGTCCATGGCTGCGGTCTGATCCACATAGCCGGTAATGAACAGTACCTTCAGACCCGGCTCCATCGCCCAGGCAGCATCCGCCACCTGACGACCATCGAGCCCACCCGGCAAGCCGATATCGGTGATCAACAGGTCGGCCTTCAGGCCGCCTTGCACCAGTGACAGGCCCTCTACGCCATTGGCCGCTTCCAGCACTCGATAGCCCTTCTCCCGCAACGCCTCGCCCACCATCTGCCGCAACGTTCCTTCGTCGTCGATCAAAACGATGGTTTCACCGGTGGCTTCGGTGTCTATCAGGGCTCCGGTCAGTACCGGCAGCGTCGCACCGATCTCGCCGGTGTGTCGCGGCAGGAACAGGTGCATTGCGGTGCCCTGCCCCAGTGAGGAATCGACGCGAATCTGCCCGCCCGACTGGCGTACGAAGCCGTACACCATCGACAGGCCCAGGCCGGTGCCCTGACCCAATGGCTTGGTGGTGAAGAACGGATCGAATACCCGTGCGATGGTCTGCGGATCCATGCCGGTGCCGCTGTCGGTCACACTCAGGCACACGTACTGGCCCGGCTGCAGATCGTTCTCGGTGCGGGCTCGGGCGAACTGATGGTGATTGCGCGCGCGCAACCACAGGCTGCCGCCCCCCGGCATTGCATCACGGGCGTTGATGCAGAGGTTGAGCAGCGCGCTTTCCAACTGGTTGGCGTCCACGCGCACCCACCAGACATCGTCGTCACTCTGGGCACTGAACTCGATGCTCGGGCCCAGCGTCTGGCGTACCAGGTCTTCGAGGTCGGCGATCAGGGCCTTGGGCTCGACAGCCCGTGGTGCCAGGGTTTGACGACGCGAGAACGCCAGCAGCCGATGAGTCAGGGTGGCGGCCCGGGCCGAGGCCCCCTGTGCAGCGTCGATGTAACGTTTGAGCTCGCCGATGCGGCCCTGCTCGACACGTTGACGCAGCAGTTCCAGGCTGGCACTGATGCCGGTCAGCAGGTTGTTGAAGTCGTGGGCAAGCCCGCCGGTCAACTGCCCGACCGCTTCCATCTTGAGGCTGTGGCGCAGTTGCTCTTCGACCTGCTGCAGCAGCAGCGCACGCTCGCGCTCTTCGGTCACGTCGCGGCCTACGGAGTGGAACGAGTCTTCGGCAGGCACCGCTGCCCAGGCGATCCAACGGTAGCTGCCGTCGCGGTGGCGCAGGCGGCAGGTCATGTCATGCAGGCGTTCGCCGCGATACAGCGGCACCATCGCGACCGCTACCGCTTCATGATCGTCGGGGTGGATCAGGTCGATGGCGTGCCGGCCAACCAGGTCCTCGGCGCTCCAGCCCAGCACCCGCGACCAGGCCGGATTGATGGCTGTGATTTCGAGCCTGCGGCTGGCCACCAACATGATGTCGGATGAAAGGTCCCAGAAGCGGTTGCGTTCGGCCGTGCGCGCCATGGCTTCACGCTCGAAGCCTTCGGCTGCCTGCTCGGCCTTGTCCCTGGCCTGCAATGTTGCAGTGGTTTCGATGACCGTGTCGAGCATGCCCACGATGGTGCCATGTTCGTCGCGTACCGGGCTGTAGCAGAACGTGAAATACGCCTGCTCGGCTCTGCCGTTGCGCTGGATGACCAGCGGGAAGTCCTCGATGAAGGTCGCTTCGCCCTCGAAGGCGCGCGTCACGATCGGCTCGATGTCGTCCCAGACCTCGCTCCAGACAGTGCTGAGCGGCAAGCCCAGTGCTTGTGGCTTGCCTTGCAGCAGAGGTTTGAACGCATCGTTGTAGAACATGATGCGCTCGGCTCCCCAGGCAAGGCAGCCGGGGAACCGCGATGCCAGCAGCATATCGACGGCAATGCGCAACACGGCAGGCCAACTGTGGATCGGCCCCAGCGGCGTCCCGGCCCAGTCGTGGCAGCGTACTTTCTCGCTCATGCCCTCTCGGGAAAAGGGAAACGGGTGGGTCATGTTCAACTCGGGCAGTGGATCGCCCAGCAACGATAGCATCCGCGCGATTCTTCGGCGACCCACCTGCGCCCAGCGCTGTCAGGCAAAACCGGTCACCACGTGTGGCACGTAGGGGCCTTCGAGGCGCGCCGTTTCCTCTTCGCTCAACGACAGTTGCAGTGCAGCCAGGGCATCGTCCAACTGCACGGCCTTGGAAGCACCGACGATGGGCGCCGACACGCCGCGCTTGTTCAACACCCACGCCAGCGCCACCTGCGCCATGGGCACGCCGCGTTCCTTGGCGATCTGCTCGACCACGTCGATCACCTTGCCATCCTCGACCTCGGTGGCAGCATAGAACGACTGCCCGGAAATGTCGGTGCGGGTGCGTTCGGTCTGCACGCCGTGCGGGCGCGTCAGCCGGCCGCGGGCCATCGGGCTCCAGGGCATCAGGCCGACGCCCTGATCCAGGCACAGGGGAATCATTTCGCGCTCTTCTTCGCGATAGATGAGGTTGAGGTAGTTCTGCATCGAGACGAACCGGCTCCAACCGTGGCTGGCCGCGACCTGTTGGGCCTTGGCGAACTGCCAGGCGTACATCGACGAGGCCCCGATGTAGCGCGCCTTGCCCGCTTTCACCACGTCGTGCAGGGCTTCCATGGTTTCTTCGATGGGCGTGTGATAGTCCCAGCGATGGATCTGATAAAGATCGACGTAGTCGGTGCCCAGCCGCTGCAGGCTGGCATCGATGCTGGCCATGATCGCCTTGCGCGACAGGCCCTGCTCATTGGGCTTTTTCGAGCCTTCCCACATGTTGGCCGGAAAGAACACCTTGGTGGCGATCACGGTTTCCTCGCGACGGGTGAACTCCTTGAGCAATTTGCCGACGATGACTTCGGAAGTGCCGGCCGAGTAACTGTTGGCCGTGTCGAAGAAGTTGATGCCCTGCTCCACCGCATGCTTGATGATCGGCCGACTGGCATCCTCGCCCAAGGTCCAGGGGTGGGTGCCGGCATCGGGCTCGCCGAAGGTCATGCAGCCCAGACACAGGCGGGAGATGTCCAGGCCGGTGTTGCCCAGCTTGACGTAGTTCATGGAGAGGCTCCTGCGGAGGACCGCGCGACATGCCGGTCCGATGCCTTTACCTTAGCGCCCACTCCTATCGGATATAACCCCCAGGCGTCGCACCTGAGCTATGCAGAAATTCACAAGCGTGGCAGCACTGCCATGCAATGCCGCACGAATTCGCTGACCGCCTGGATGCGTGGCGTGGCGCGCACGTCTTCGTGGAACGCCATCCAGACCTCGATGTTCAAGGTGGCCGCTTCAGGGTCGACCCGTTGCAGGCCATGTTCGGCGGCAATGAACGCCGGCAGGCAGACGATACCCGCGGCGCCGGCGGCGGCCAGTGCCTGCACGCGCAGGTCATTGCTGCACAGCACGAATTCGCCGTCCTCGGCCTGCTCGACCAGCCAGCGATGCTGAAGGGATTTGGCCTGCGAAGCGTCGTAGCCAATGAAGCGCGGCTTCGCTGCCTGCGCCAGGTAGGCAGGGCTGGCGTACAGCGCATAGTCCAGGTGCCCGAGCAGACTCGCCACCAATGTCGACTCCAGCGGCCGGGCCAGGCTGACGGCGACGTCTGCCTCCCGGCGCGCCAGCGAGGTGCGCGATTTGGTGCCCACCAGGCGCAGCGACAACGCCGGATGCTGCGCCAGCAGGGTACCGGCGTGGGGCGCAATCAGGCTGCCCAGCAATACGGGCGGTGCCGACAGCACCACTTCGCCCTGCACGTCCGGCTGATCGGCGCCCGCGTAATGCTCGAGAGCGAACGAAGAGGTGCTCATCTGCTCGGCGAACTCGGCAATCCGTAACCCTTGGTGGGTCAGCACGTAGGCACGCGAGCGGCGATCGACCAGCTTGAGGTTGAGCGCGGTTTCCAGTGACGCAATGCGCCGCGCCACGGTGGCATGGTCCACCGCCAGCGCCCTGGCCGCCGCCGTCAACGAGCCCGCCCGCACGAAGGCCGCAAAGTGCCTCAGATCTTCCCAATCGAACATGGATACCTCGCCTGTGATCAGGCCATGATACCCTCACCCCCCTTCAAAACGCGCAAATGCCCTGTAGGAGCGGTCCGCGGCCGCGAACCAGACGCCACGGAGCATCAGGCAAACTACGGGGCCCTTTTCGCGGCCGATGACCGCTCCCACAGGGAACACAAGCTACGTCACCGCGCAGTCATCTGGATACTTCGTTGACCTTGAACAACCACTCGAATGCCTGCGGCAACGTGGGTGTTGCCACATCGATCGGATTCGCGGCGATCTGGTCGGTCGTGCGCTGGAAGAGATCCCTGACCCCCGGCAGCACCGCGACCGGCATGTCAGCGGCACGCAACTGCCGCTCAGCTTCTTCGACTTCCTTCAAGCGACGCGGCGCATGCAGTACATGGGTGCGGATCAGGGCACCGAGAAAATCGCGCAGGCTTGCCTGATCGATGTCGCTCAAAGCGTCGTGCAACTTGTCACTGACGCCTTGCTTCTCCGCGGCCATGAAACATTCGATAGTCAGGGCTTCCAAGCCTTTGGTGAATACGCTTCTGAGGATCTTCAGGGCCGCCGCATCACCGGCTGCGCCGTGCTCCACTGGTTTGAGCGGCGCGCCGGCGAAGGCGAACAACGTCAGGGCGCGCTCGATACCAGTGCCGGCGCCCAGCAAGTTGGTTTTTTCGTGCGTCAGCGCAATCGCACCGAGGATGGCCACATCGACATAACTCACGTCGAATTCTGCGGCACGTTGCGCCGCCGTCCTGATCAATGCGGGATCGGCAGTGGTCATGTCCACATATAAAGCGTCCTTGGCCATATGCGCGAGCGCCTGCTCGGCGACGGACAGCGACACCGTACCAAACACGCACGATACCAGTACGTCACAGCTTGGCGCGATGTCTGCAACCGATGTACAGATATCGCTGCCTGCCTGCGCAGCAAAGGCCGCCGCAGCAGCGGACGGCTTCAGATCGCACAAAACGACTTCGTGCCCAGCTGCCGCCCAGGGTCTTGCATAGGTCAGTCCGACTTCGCCTGCACCGATAATTCCGATTTTCATGCTGTATCTCCTGCAATCAGTGAGCGGCGTAGGCGCCCTTGTAAGTGCCTGCGGCGATCTGCGCCATCATTTCCGCTTCCTTTTGTTCGGTCGCATGACAGGCGCTCAACAGCTCGGCCGCGCGCGATGCGGCGAAGGCGACGATGCCATCGTGGTCACCGACGACGAAGTCGCCCGGCGACACGATCATCCCATCGATGCTCACTGGAACGTTTATCTCACCAGGTCCGTTCTTGTAGGGGCCCAGATGAATGCCGGCCCGCGCGAACATCGGAAACATACCCTTGCCAATGGTTGCCAGATCGCGAATCGCGCCGTCAATCACCACACCCGCCGCGCCACGTTTTTCAGCAATCGCCGCCATGATGTCGCCCATCAATGCACGGCTGACATCGCCGCCGCCATCGACCACCAGTACGTGGCCAGGTTCGAGCAGTTCAAGGGCCTGATGAATGGCTCGGTTATCGCCATTGGCTACTTTTACCGTCAAAGCGATACCAGCCATGGTCCCTTCGATCTTGTGAAAGGGGCGCAACGCTGCGCCCGGCAAACGATCCAGACAGTCACTGATGATCGAAGTGGAGGTGCGGGCAAATGCGGTTACCAGTTCTTCACGTTCGGATGAGGCGAGTACGGCAGTCATAGACAGTTCTCCGATGGCAGATAACACCAGCATAAACAGGCTATGAAATAGAAAAAGCGATATTATTCAATATCCAATCATTCTATTAAGGAATGGACATGATCACCCTGCGCCAATTGCTTGCTTTACACTGGATAGAGCGGCTCGGAACTTTCGAGCGCGCTGCAGAGCACCTGAGCACCACTCAGTCCGCCATATCCAAACGCGTTCAGGAACTCGAGGCGTCGACCGGCATGCAGCTGTTCGACCGTTCGCAACGCGGCGCCCGGTTGACCAGCGCTGGCGAGGAACTGTTAGTGATAGCGCGGGAAATGCTCGGGCTCGCCGAGCGCATCGACTCCCTCAAGGACGGTACCCAAGTGGTGAAGCGCCGGCTCAGGTTGGGTGTGACCGAACTGACCGCATGGACTTGGCTGCCGCGATTGGTGACGCGGCTGGTAACCGATTATCCGGGACTCATTATCGAGCCAGAGGTCGACATGAGCCGCAACCTCCATGAAAAGCTCATGGACGACATGATCGACCTGATCATCATTCCCGACACCTTTACCGCGCCGGAAGTGACCTCTGTCGCCTTGGGCGAGGTCGAGAATGCCTGGATGGCCGCACCGGGCCTGATAGGCCACGATGAGGTGCTGGACCTCGCGGAACTGGCGAAATACCCAATGCTGGTTCAAGGCAAGAAATCGGGCTCGGGACTGTTCGTGAACAAATGGCTGCGTACCTTGGGCGTCGACCTGCCCAAGACGCTGTCCTCGGACAGTCTGACCGCCATGCTCGGACTGACAGCCGCAGGCTTGGGTGTGACTTATCTGCCGTTGGAATGCTTTCGGCCATTGGTGGACGAGGGCAAACTTAACATCATCCGCACAACCCCCACATTACCCCCAGTGCCCTACAAGGCGATGTATCGAAACGATCGCCCTTCAGCGTTCATGACCGAGGTGTCGGGGCTGGCAGTAGAGCTGTGCGACTTCACTCGCCAGTTGCAACGATGAGCCCGGGGCACCGTGCATTCGGCGCCCCATTGCGTATTACCAGGATCAACGCAACGTTGTCATTGCGCGGCGGGCTCGACCTGATCAGCCGGTTCGGCAATGGTCAGCACGAAGGCCAGGGCCGCCAGCGAGCAGATCCCCAGGAAAATGAAGACCGCTGTCCAACTGTAGCTGTCCAGCAGAAAGCCGGTGACCAGGGGTGCTATTGCTCCGCCCGCCTGCCCTGCGCTGTTGACCAACGAGGCCGCAACCGGGTAAGTGGAGCGGCTGGTCAGGCCCATGGAATAGACCGAAAACGACGAGTAACCGATGTTCAGCAGGAAGCCCGTGCCGAACAACAGCAAGCTTACTGCCAACAGCCCGTTGGGCGCATAAACCAAGGCCACCATCATCACGCAAGTGGCCACCGCGCTGATCATCATGGTGGGCTTGCGACGACGGTCCAGAATCCGGTCCGAGAACCAGCCGCCGACGATGTTGCCCAGTACTCCACCGGCAAACGGCAGTGCGGCGATGAAGCCAACCTGCATCAGTTCGAAGTGCTTCACTTCGCTCAGGTACTTGGGTAGCCAGGCCAGCAGCACATTGACCACGCCTGTCATCAGCAAATAACCCAGGCCACAGCCCCAGATGTTCCAGGAGGCAAATACCGATTTAGAGGAAGCCAGGGGTGCCACTCGCTGGTAGCGCAGCACTTTGTCCAACGCGCCGAAATCTCGCTGACGGCGCTTGGGCCCGCTCTCGGCCGGGGTCTGATCTTCGATATGATCGGCTTCGGCACCGTTGACCCGCTTGCAGGCACGGGGATCGTTTGGCACTACCCACCACCAGATCAATGCCAGCAGCAGGCCGGGGATGGCGAAGACGATGAACATGGTGCGCCAGTCGTAAAGCATGATGATGGCGGCGCCCACGGGTGGGGCTATGACGGCGCCCATCTTGGCGGCAGAAAGGAATGCGCCCGTGGCCAAGCCCTTCTCACCCGCTGGAAACCAGCGATTGATGGTGCTGAGCATGGACAGCGGGAGTGCGGCTTCGGCGATGCCCAAGGCGGACCGATAGAGCTTGATCATGCCGAAGTTATGCGCGGTTCCGATCAACAGGGTGACGATCGACGTCAGCGTGATCGACACCGGCGCGACGAGCCGCACGCCAAACCGGCTAATGATGAAGCCTGCCGGAATCTGACCCAGTGAATAGAACAGGAAAAACGCACTGACGAGCATGCCAGCCTGCGCGTTGCTGGCGCCAAATTCCTTCTGAATATACGGCAGAGCGATGCCGATATTAGCGCGATCGGCAGCGGCCAGCATGTACACCACGACGATCACCGACAGCACTATCCAGCGATACTTCGACCTGGCCGACCGAGCGGCGGCCTCGGTGTGGGCTAATTCGACCATGAGCGTTCCTTTATTATGTTTGTTCGATGGTCAATCTTGGCCAGCTGCGCGAAATAGAAAAAGCGATAAATAAGCACATTCATTCATTCTCTATTGGCATGACACGGCGCACAAACGTGCCCGCGTCGTTCACGCCGATGCACCGCCAACCGTGCTTCCCGACAACAACGCGAGGTTGAATCCGATCACCTGCGCCACGCGCGCCGAGCATGGTTGGCTTTTCGGCCGGGTTCTATCCCCAGTTCTACGGGCAGTCAGACGAGACCGACCGTGCCACAAAAAAACACTTGCCGAAGCTCGTTCTTGGTATACCATAATACCAGATACAAACCCTCCAAGAAGGAAACAGGCATGAGCTTCGAGATCCGCAAAATCGTCACCTACTCCGAAGAGACCCTCATCGAAGGCGGCAAGGCCACCGACAGTCCCGTGACCATGGTTGGCCTCGCGGTGGTCATGAAGAACCCGTGGCTGGGCCGCGGCTTCGTCGATGACCTGAAACCGGAGATCAAGGCCAACTGTTCCGACCTCGGAGCCCTGATGGTCGAGCGCCTGGTGGCCAGCATCGGTGGCGCGGACAAGATCGAGGCCTACGGCAAGGCGGCGGTGGTCGGTGCCGACGGCGAAATCGAGCACGCCTCGGCCGTCATCCACACCCTGCGCTTCGGCAACCATTACCGCGAGGCGGTGCAAGCCAAGAGCTACCTGAGCTTCACCAACAAGCGCGGCGGCCCTGGCACCTCGATCCAGATCCCGATGATGCACAAGGACGACGAAGGCCTGCGCTCCCACTACGTCACCCTGGAAATGCAGATCGAAGATTCGCCGCGCGCCGACGAGATCGTCGTCGTCCTGGGCTGCGCCAACGGCGGGCGTCTGCACCCGCGGATCGGCAACCGTTACATCGACCTGGAAGAGCTGGCTGCCGAAAAGGCCCAGTGACCCACTTGACTCAGGAGCGCTCCATGATTCGGCTTACCGCTGAACGCACTGCGGCCGGTACCACTTACCTAGCCGCGGGTGACGGCCCGCCCGTGGTGTTCATCCATGGAGTGGGCTTGAACAAGGAAATGTGGGGGGGCCAGTTCGTCGGGCTGCTGCCGCACTATCGGGTCATCGCCTACGACATGCTCGGGCATGGCGCCAGTGCGTTGCCTGCGCCAGGCACGGCGTTGCTCGGTTATGCCGACCAATTGCTCGAACTGCTGGATCACTTGCAGGTGCCCGCAGCGACGGTCATCGGTTTCTCCATGGGCGGGCTGGTGGCACGGGCGTTCGCCCTGCACTACCCCGAACGCCTGCAGGCTCTGGTGGTGCTCAACAGC
Organism: Pseudomonas sp. CFBP 8758; assembly: GCF_014841725.1. Taxonomy (NCBI): domain Bacteria; kingdom Pseudomonadati; phylum Pseudomonadota; class Gammaproteobacteria; order Pseudomonadales; family Pseudomonadaceae; genus Pseudomonas; species Pseudomonas sp. CFBP 8758. Next base: position 164,833 of record NZ_JACYUK010000006.1, read on the forward strand.
GTGTTCAACCGCAGCGCCGAACAGCGCGCCGGGGTGATAGCGCGCACCGGGCAGGCTGCCGAGCATGGCCCGAACGCGAACGCCGAGGCGGCGTTGTCGCGCTGGTTCAGCCGCGAGTATCAGGCGGCCAACCCGGCGCAGATTGCCGCGCTGCGCGAGACCCTGGCCAGCAATGATCCTCAGGGCTACCTGACCACCTATGAGCTGTTCGCCACCCAGGACATGTACCGCGCCGATGACCTCGGCAGCATCGCGGCGCCGGCGCTGATCGCCACGGGTGAGCTCGACCCGGGCTCCACGCCACAGATGGCCCGGGAAATGGCCGAGCGCATTCCCCACGCCGAGGTAGCGATACTCCACGAGCAAAGGCATATGATGCCGGTGGAATCACCCCGGCTGGTCAACCAGATGTTGTTGGATTTTCTCACCCGGGCCCAGCGCCTGGACAACCAGGCACAGGGGATCGTCGCATGACCCTTTCACGCTTTCAGATGTGCATCGACGGCCAGTGGGTCGATGCGCTGTCCGGCAAGACCTTCGAGAGTCACGACCCGGCCCTGGCCCAACCCTGGGCGCTGTTGCCCGACGCCGACGAGGCCGACGTCGACCGCGCCGTGCAGGCCGCACAGCGGGCGTTCGAGGCGCCGGCATGGCGCGGGCTTACCGCCACCGCCCGGGGCAAGCTGCTGCGCCGACTGGGCGACCTGATCGGCGAGAACAAGGAAGCGCTGGCTCAGCTCGAAAGCCGTGACAACGGCAAGCTGATCCGCGAAACCCGCGGCCAGGTGGGCTACCTGCCCGAATTTTTCCACTACACCGCAGGCCTGGCAGACAAGCTGGAGGGCGGCACACTGCCGCTCGACAAGCCCGACCTGTTCGCCTACACGGTGCACGAACCGATCGGCGTGGTGGCCGGGATCATTCCCTGGAACAGCCCGCTGTACCTGACGGCGATCAAGCTGGCGCCGGCCCTGGCTGCTGGCAACACCATCGTTCTCAAGCCCTCCGAGCATGCCAGCGCCACCTTGCTGGAGCTGGCCCGCCTGGCTCTGGAAGCCGGCATTCCACCGGGTGTGGTCAACGTCGTCACCGGCTACGGCCCGAGCACCGGCGCTGCCCTCACCCGCCATCCGTTGGTGCGCAAGATCGCCTTCACCGGCGGTGCCGCCACCGCGCGCCATGTGGTACGCAGCAGCGCCGAAAACTTCGCCAAACTGTCCCTGGAGCTGGGCGGCAAGTCGCCGAACATCATTTTCGCCGATGCCGACCTGGACAGCGCCATCAACGGCGTGGTGGCCGGCATCTACGCCGCCTCGGGGCAGAGCTGCGTGGCCGGCTCGCGCCTGCTGGTGCAGGACGAGATCTACGACGAGTTCGTCGAGCGTCTGGTCGAGCGCGCCAAGCGCATCAAGATCGGCAACCCCCAGGACGAAGCCAGCGAAATGGGCCCTATGGCCACCGCCCAGCAATTGGCCGTGGTCGAAAGCCTGGTCGCGCAGGCGCTGGAAGAAGGCGCTACCCTGCGCATGGGCGGTCAGCGCGCACAGACCGACAGCGACGGTTGGTACTACCAGCCGACCCTGTTCGAATGCGACAACCACTCCATGAAGATCATGCAGGAGGAAGTCTTCGGTCCGGTGGCGTCGGTCATCCGCTTCTCCACCGAAGCAGAAGCGCTGGCCATGGCCAACGACTCCCAGTTCGGCCTCGCCGCCGGCATCTGGACCCGCGACCTGGGCCGTGCCCACCGCCTGGCCCGTGACGTGCGTTCCGGTATCATCTGGGTCAACACCTACCGCGCGGTATCGGCCATGGCGCCGATCGGCGGCTTCAAGAACAGTGGCTATGGCCGCGAGAGCGGCATTGATTCGGTACTGGCCTACACAGAACTCAAGACGGTATGGATCAACCTGTCCCAGGCCCCCATGCCCGACCCATTCGTGATGCGTTGAGGTAATTTGAAATGATCGAACCCGGCATCTACAAAGAAGTGATGGCTTCGTTCCCATCCGGCGTGACGGTGGTCACCACGCTGGACCCGGAAGGCGGCATCGTCGGCATCACCGCCAGTGCATTCAGTGCGCTGTCGATCGACCCGGCGCTGGTATTGTTCTGCCCCAACTACGAGTCGGACACCTACCCTATCCTGCGTGACAGCAAGCGCTTCGCGATTCACTTGCTGTCCGCAGACCAGCAGGCGGAGGCCTACGCCTTTGCCAGCAAGGGCAAGGACAAGGCGCGGGCCATCGCCTGGCACCTCAGCGAGCTGGGCAACCCGCTGCTGGAGAAAGCCACGGCCATCATCGAGTGCGAACTGTGGCGCGAGTACGACGGTGGCGATCACGCGATCATCGTCGGTGCAGTGAAGAACCTGATCCTGCCCAGCGAGCCGTTGACGCCCATGCTTTACCACCGCGGCAAACTGGGCGCATTGCCGACCCTGGGATGATCGACCTGCGCTGACCCACCAGGCCAGCCGGACCTGGGCACCTGGCCTGTCGCCGTTGGGCAGCAAGGCCGGGTGGCGTGCTAGACTCGCCGCTGTTTTTTTGCCTTTTCAACAGAGCGGACCCGATGAAACGCCTGCCCCTCGACGACAGCTTCAAGGTCAATCGCAACCCCGTCACCCTGCGCGAAATCGTGCTCGACAAGTTGCGCAGCGCCATCATGAACTTCCAGCTCCTGCCGGGCGATCGCCTGGTCGAGCGTGATCTGTGCGAGCGCCTGGGCGTGAGCCGTACCTCGGTGCGCGAGGCGCTGCGACACCTGGAATCCGAAGGCCTGGTGGAATTCGCCGACGCCAAGGGTCCACGTGTGGCCATCATCACCCTGGAAGACGCCCGCGACATCTATGAGCTGCGCTGCGTGCTCGAAGGTCTGATCGTCCAGCTGTTCACCCTCAATGCCAAGGCCCGGGACATCCGTGCCCTGGAAAAAGCGTTGGCGGTCAACCGCAAGGCGCTCGAAGAGCGTGCATTGTCCGACGTCCTGAGCTCGGTCCAGGGTTTCTACGACGTGCTCTTCGAAGGCTCGGGCAATCAGGTCGCCGCTACCCAGTTGCGCCAGTTGCAGGCCCGCATCAGCTACCTGCGCGCCACCTCGGTGTCTCAGGAAAACCGCCGCGGCGTCAGTAGCGACGAAATGGAACGCATCGTCACCGCGATCAAGAGCGGCGATCCGATGGCGGCGCACCAGGCGTCCGTCGATCACGTCCGCGCCGCTGCGAAGGTCGCCCTGGAATCATTGCGTCAGCAGCGCAACGACGATCACAAGGTGCGCGACATCGCCGCGCCCATAGCCCTCAACGAACCGCGCATCGGACGCTGACCGACATGGCCACTCCACGGTTTTGCCCCCAATGCGGTGCCTGCGGCCTGAGCCTCGGAATCCCTGCGGGCGATACCCATGAGCGGACCTTTTGCTCCGGTTGCGGCCACATCCATTACGTCAATCCGAAGGTCATCACCGGCTGCATCGTCGAAACCGACGGCAAGTACCTGCTGTGCCAGCGGGCGATCCCGCCGCGCCCCGGCACCTGGACGCTGCCCGCAGGCTTCATGGAAAGCGGAGAAACCACCGAGGAAGGCGCCCTGCGCGAGCTGTGGGAAGAAGCCGGAGTGCGCGCCGAAATCCTCTCGCCGTACTCGATCTTCAGCGTCCCGCGGATCAGCGAGGTGTACATCATCTTTCGCGCGATGGCCTTGGAGATCACCGACGAATTCGGCCCGGAAACTGCCGCACGGCAGTTCTTCGCGCCGCAGGACATTCCCTGGGACAGCATCTACTACCCTGCCATCCGGCAGATCCTGGAGCGCTACATCCAGGAGCGCGCGACCGGTACCTACGGCATCTACATGGGCAACGACGATACCGGCCGCATCCACTTCATGCGCTAGCCGGCGACCGCCTCGCAACCTTCGACGATGATCACTTCGGCCTTCGCGGCGCCCGCACGCAGGGCGGCTGCTTCCTGGTATTCCCTGGACTCGTAACAGGCTTGCGCCTGGGCGTACGAATCGAACTCGATCACCACGCTGCGCTGCGGCGTGGCCCTGCCTTCCATGGCTTGCGAACGCCCCCCACGGGCCAGCAGGCGACCCCCGAACTGGGCGAAAACCGCTGGCGCGCGCTGGGTGTAAAGCACGTACTGCGCAGGATCGGTAACGTCTACATGAGCAATCCAATAAGCCTTCATTTTCACCTCGACAGGGGGTAATGTACGTATTATGGTATACCACGATTAGGCCAGTTATCCCAGACCAGTCATCCCAGAGAGTGCAGGCATGGCGTTCAACAGCATCGAAGAAATCATCGAGGACTTTCGTCAAGGCAAGATGGTCTTGCTGGTGGACGACGAAGACCGCGAAAACGAAGGTGACCTGCTGCTCGCCGCCGACTGCTGCACGGCCGAGGCCATCAGTTTCATGGCCCGCGAAGCACGCGGATTGATCTGCCTCACCCTCACCGAAGAACGCTGCCAGCGGCTGGGGCTGGAGCAGATGGTACCCAGCAACGGCAGCGGGTTCGGCACCGCGTTCACGGTTTCCATCGAAGCCGCCAGCGGGGTCACCACCGGTATCTCCGCCGCCGATCGGGCGCGCACCGTTGCCGCCGCAGTGGCGCCTCAGGCGGTTGCCGCCGACCTTGTGCAACCGGGCCACATCTTTCCCCTGCGCGCCCGCGAAGGCGGTGTACTGACCCGCGCCGGGCATACCGAAGCCGGCTGCGACCTGGCGCGGCTGGCCGGCTTCACCCCTGCCGCGGTGATCGTCGAAGTCATGAAAGACGACGGCACCATGGCGCGTCGTCCGGACCTGGAGCTGTTCGCTGCCCGTCACGGCATCAAGATCGGCAGCATCGCCGACCTTATCCACTACCGCCTGAGCACCGAGCACACGGTGACGCGCATGGGCGAGCGCGAGCTGCCTACCGTGCACGGCACGTTCCGCCTGGTCAGCTATGAAGACCGCATCCAGGGCGGCGTGCACATGGCCATGGTCATGGGCGACATCCGCCGCGAAGATCCGACTCTTGTGCGGGTGCACGTCATCGACCCGCTGCGCGACCTGGTCGGCGCCGAGTACACCGGCCCTGCCAACTGGACGCTGTGGGCGGCGCTGCAGAAAGTCGCCGAGCACGGTGCGGGCGTGGTGGTGGTGCTGGCCAATCACGAGTCTTCCCAGGCCCTGCTCGAGCGGGTACCGCACCTGACCCAGCCGGTGCGCCCGTATTCGCGTACGCAGACACGCATCTATTCGGAAGTCGGTACCGGCGCGCAGATCCTGCAAGACCTGGGCGTCGGCAAACTGCGTCACCTGGGCCCGCCGCTCAAGTACGCAGGTCTCACGGGCTACGACCTCGAAGTGGTCGAAAGCATCGCATTCCAGGCACCCGGACCGGATGCATCCGCCATGGACGGCAACGGCATCTGAAACAAACGATCGTCCAGGTCGCCACGACCTGACTGCTCCCGATACGCGGGTGTGGAAACAGCCCGCTCAAACAATGACAAATGAGGGCGTACAAGATGGTATTCAAAAAACGTGCGATAGCGGCGTTGGCCGCAGCGACCCTGGCGTTCACGGCAGGCACTGCCGTGGCAGCCGAGACGCTGAGCTTCGTCAGCTGGGGCGGCACCACCCAGGACGCGCAGAAGTCGTCGTGGGCCGATCCGTTCAGCAAAAGCAGCGGCACCGCGGTGGTCATGGATGGACCGACCGACTACGGCAAGCTCAAGGCCATGGTCGAGAGCGGCAACGTGCAGTGGGACGTGGTCGACGTGGAAGCCGATTTCGCCTTGCGTGCGGCCAGCGAAGGCCTGCTCGAACCCATGGACTTCAAGGTCATCGACCGCACCAAGCTGGACCCGCGCTTCGTCTCCGACTACGGCGTGGGCTCGTTCTACTTCTCATTCGTGCTGGGCTTCAACGAAGGCAAGGTCGGCGCCGGCAAACCCCAGGATTGGACTGCACTGTTCGACACCAAGGCCTATCCCGGCAAACGCGCACTGTACAAGTGGCCCAGCCCAGGCGTGTTGGAGATCGCCCTGCTGGCCGACGGCGTCGCTGCCGACAAGCTCTATCCACTGGACCTCGACCGCGCTTTCAAGAAGCTCGATTCGATCAAGAAGGACATCGTCTGGTGGGGCGGCGGCGCCCAGTCCCAGCAACTGCTGGCCTCGGGCGAAGTCACCATGGGTCAGTTCTGGAACGGTCGGGTCTACGCCCTGCAACAGGATGGCGCTCCGGTGGGCGTGAGCTGGAAGCAGAACCTGGCAATGGCCGACTTCCTGGTCGTGCCCAAGGGCTCGAAAAACAAGGAGGCAGCCATGCGCTTCGTGGCCAACGCCACCGGTGCCAAGGGCCAGGCCGATTTCTCCAATCTGACGGCCTACGCCCCGGTCAACACTGAAAGCGTGCAGCGCCTGGACTCGATTCTGGCGCCCAACCTGTCGACCGCGCACGTTGACGACCAGATCACTCTGGACTTCGCCTACTGGGCCAAGAATGGCCCCTCTATCGCGACACGGTGGAACGAATGGCTGGTCAAGTGAAGCTGTCCTCGCCCTCCGCCCTCGGCAGCACCGGGGGCGCCGCCGGCGGCCCCGGTGCGCTGCGCGCTGCCCAGCCGCGCCCGAGCCTGATCCAGCGCTGGCGCGGGTCGAGCAACCTGATCCCGGCGCTGGTGTTCCTCGGCCTGTTCTTCTTCGCCCCGCTCATTGGCCTGCTGCTGCGCGGCGTGCTGGAGCCGACACCGGGGCTGGACAACTACCGCGAACTGTTCGCCAACTCGGCCTATGCGCGGGTGTTGTTCAACACCTTTTCGGTGGCCGGGCTGGTGACCCTGTTCAGCGTGTTGCTGGGCTTTCCGCTGGCCTGGGTGATCACCTTGGTGCCACGGGGCTGGGGCCGCTGGATCTTCAGTATCGTGCTGCTGTCGATGTGGACCAGCCTGCTGGCGCGCACCTACTCCTGGCTGGTACTGCTGCAGGCGTCGGGGGTGGTCAACAAGTTGCTCATGGCCCTGGGCATCATCGACCAGCCGTTGGAGATGGTGCACAACCTGACCGGGGTGGTGATCGGCATGAGCTACATCATGATTCCGTTCATCGTTCTGCCGCTGCAGGCCACCATGCAGGCCATTGATCCGATGGTGCTGCAGGCCGGCGCCATCTGCGGCGCCAGTCCGTGGACCAACTTCTTCCGGGTGTTCCTGCCGTTGTGCCGCTCGGGACTGTTCTCCGGCGCCTTGATGGTGTTCGTCATGTCGCTGGGCTACTACGTCACTCCGGCCCTGTTGGGTGGCGCGCAGAACATGATGCTGCCCGAATTCATCGTGCAACAGGTGCAATCCTTCCTCAACTGGGGGCTGGCGAGCGCTGCGGCCGCACTGTTGGTGCTGATCACCCTGGTGCTGTTCTATTTCTATCTGAAGCTGCAACCGGAATCCCCGGTCGGCTCCAGCAATTCGAGGTAAGTCATCATGCTTCTTACCCCCAATGCCATGAGTCGACGCCTGCGCGTGGGCCTGTACCTCACCACGGGGTCGATCGGCCTGTTCCTGCTGTTGCCGATCGTCTTCATCGTGCTGCTGTCGTTCGGCTCATCCCAGTGGCTGGTGTTTCCGCCACCGGGCTGGACCACCAAGTGGTACCTGCAGTTCTTCGCCAACCCCGAGTGGATGGCAGCGGCCTGGTCGAGCTTGAAAGTCGCTGCACTGACCACCGTGTTCGCGGTACTGCTGGGCCTGCCGACGGCCTTCGCGCTGGTGCGTGGCAAGTTTCCGGGCCGCGAGTTGCTGTATGCCTTGTTCACCCTGCCGATGATCGTGCCGGTGGTGATCATCGCGGTGGCCGTGTATGCGCTGTTCCTCAAGCTGGGCTACACCGGCACGGTGTTCTCGTTCGTGGTCAGCCACGTGATCGTCGCCCTGCCCTTCACCATCATTTCGATCATCAACTCGCTGAAGCTGTTCGACCAGTCCATCGAGGACGCTGCGGTGATCTGTGGTGCGTCCCGCCTGCAGGCAATCTTCAAGGTCACGTTCCCGGCCATTCGTCCGGGCATGGTCGCCGGCGGCCTGTTCGCGTTCCTGGTTTCCTGGGATGAAGTGGTCCTCAGCGTAATGATGGCCAGCCCCACCCTGCAGACCCTTCCCGTGAAAATGTGGACCACCCTGCGCCAGGACCTGACGCCGGTGATCGCCGTCGCCTCGACGCTGCTGATCGCCCTGTCGGTGCTGGTCATGGTGGCTGCCGAAATCATTCGTCGCCGTAACCCCGTCAACGCCTAGGAGCTGGACATGAGTGCTGTGATCAAACAACAGGCCGTGCAGGCCGGCGACACCCTGGTCAGCCTCCGCGGCCTGAACCGTCATTACGGCGACTTCGCTGCGGTCGACAATATCGACCTGGACATCAAGAACGGCGAGTTCCTGACCTTCCTCGGTTCCAGTGGCTCGGGCAAGAGCACCACCCTGTCGATGCTGGCAGGCTTCGAGACACCCAGTTCCGGCGAGATCCTGGTCAGCGGCCAGTCGCTGGTCAACGTGCCGCCGCACAAGCGCGGTATCGGCATGGTGTTCCAGCGTTATTCGCTGTTTCCGCACCTGTCGGTGCGCGACAACATTGCCTTCCCCCTGGACATCCGCAAGCTGGGCCGCGCCGAGCGTGATCGCAAGGTCGACGCAATGCTCAAGCTGGTGCAGCTCGAGGCCTTCGCACACCGTCGCCCTTCGCAGCTGTCCGGTGGCCAGCAGCAGCGCGTTGCCATCGCTCGCGCCCTGGTCTACGAGCCGCGCATTCTGCTCATGGACGAGCCGTTGGGCGCACTGGACAAGAAGCTGCGCGAAGACCTGCAGGATGAGCTGCGCCAGCTGCACCGGCGCCTGGGCATCACCATCGTCTACGTGACCCACGACCAGGAAGAGGCCATGCGCCTGTCGCAGCGTATCGCGATTTTCAGCCACGGCAAGATTGTCGGGCTGGGCAGCGGCTACGACCTTTATCAGAACCCGCCCAATGCCTTCGTGGCCTCGTTTCTGGGCAACTCCAACTTCCTCAAGCTGACCACCACCAGCAACGGTTCCGGCAGCTTCGAAGGCGCCAGCCTGGGCATGCGCCTGACACCCGGCGCCAATACGGGCCAGCAGGTACTGCTGATGGTACGTCCCGAGAAAGCCCAGGCATTGAGCGCCGCGCAGGCTGCAGAGCAACCGCTGCTGCCGGGCTGGAACCAGATCGCCGCCACGGTCACCGAGACGCTGTTTCTCGGCGAGAGCCAGACCTGCAGCGTCGTGACCCAGGGTGGCACGCCGATGACGGTCAAGGCCTTGTCTGCAGCCGGCATGCCCTTGCAGGCCGGTGAGCAGGTCCAGGTGCGCTGGGCAGCGGCGGATGCCTGCGTGTACACCCAGTGGGAAGACGCTGACCTCAACAAGGCGGCTGGCGCGCACTGAGCCTGCAACGCGCCTTCTACTCCGCAACGCAACTTCAACCCCGCAACGCAAAAAGCCCCGAGTGATCGGGGCCTTTTTGCAGGTGCTGTTTCCGTCGGTTCGAACTACTTGGCGTATCCGGCGCGTACCCGCTCTGCGCGCTGTTGCTTGCGCGTGGCCAGGCAGTAGAACAGTGGGCAGGTCACCACGATGCCGACCAGCCAGGAAAGGTCGGCACCTTCGACCAGGTGGGCGTAGGGGCCGACATACAAGGCGGTGTTGGCGAACGGCAGCTGCACGGCAATGCCACAGGCGTAGGCGATGATCGCGTGCCAGTTGAAGCGCCCGTACTGCCCGCCGTCGGCGGCGAAGATCGACTCGATATCGTAGTTGCCGTATTTGATCAGGTAGAAGTCGATCAGGTTGATGGACGCCCAGGGCACCAACACCAGCAGCAGTGCCAGGATCAAGCCGATGAAGTCCTGGATGAAGTCACCCGAGGCGCCCACCGCCACCAGACAGCAGCCACTCAACACCAGCGCCGACAGCACAATGCGTACTTTCACGCTGGGCGTCCAGTGGGCCACGAAGGTCTGCACGGCGGTGACGATGGCCAGTACCGCGCCGTACAGGTTCAGGGCGTTGTGGCTGATGATGTTGAGCAGGAACAGCAGCATCAACAACGGGCCCAGCGCCCCGGTGGCCTGCGCCACGGCAGTCATCGCTTCGGTGCCCGGCGGCGTTGCGAGCACCACCACCGCGCCGAAACTGAACGACAGGATGGTCCCCAGGGTGGCACCGGCATAGGTGGCCCAGAACGGTTTGGCGATGCCGATATCGGTCGGCAGATAGCGCGAGTAATCCGACACGTAGGGCGAGAAGCTGACCTGCCAGATCACCCCCAGCGACACCGTGGCGATGAACCCCGCCAGGGTGAAGCCACCACGGGTAAGGAAGTCGACCGGCAACGGCTGGCTGAACACATAGGCGAATCCGGCGAGCAGTGCGCCGCCCATCACCCAGGTACCGATCTTGTTCAAGGTATGGATGAACCGGTAGCCCAGCACACCGATGGCGGTGGCGGCCAAGGCGCCGATCACGCTCCCTACGGGCAGGGAGATCGGCTCGACCATCGAGTGGATCGACTTGCCGGCCAGCACGATGTTGGAGATGAAGAAGCCGACATAGATCAATGCGGCGAAAAACACGATCAGCAGCGCGCCGAAGCGGCCGAACTGTCCGCGGCTCTGGACCATCTGCGGAATGCCCAGCCGCGGCCCCTGGGCCGAGGACAAGGCGATGACCAGCCCACCCAGGCAGTGCCCGAGCACGATGGCCAGCAACCCCCAGGCGAGGTTGAGGTTGAACACCTGTACCACCATGGCGCCGGTCACGATCGGCAGGGGCGCAATGTTGGTGCTGAACCACAGTGTGAACAGGTCCCGAGCCCGCCCATGGCGCTCGGTGGAAGGGACCTGCTCGACGGTGTAGCTCTCGATCAATGGGTCTTGCGATGAACGCTCGGACATAGTCTTTCACTCGAGTCTGTTGTTGTTCTTGTAGGAATCCGGATCAATGCAACGACCCGCTTCTGATAGACAGACCATATTACGGTATACCAAGAAAACGCAAGAGGATCGCTCAGTCCCGCCACCTCCAAGCCGTTGCCAGTTGTGTATCTCGCGACTGAAATTCAGGGTTGCACAAACATTTCTTTGGTATACCATCAGACCAACAAATATTCGAATAAACGAGAGGTGCCTTTGATGATCGATGCCGAAATCTACAAACAAGTCATGGGCTCGTTTCCCTCTGGCGTGACCGTGATCACCACGCTGGACGACGAAGGCCAACTGGTCGGCATGACCGCCAGTGCCTTCAGCTCGCTGTCGATCGATCCGGCCCTCGTGCTGTTCTGCCCCAACTACAAAGCCGACTCCTACCCCCACTTGATTCGCAGCAAGCGCTTCGCCATCCATCTGCTTTCCAGCGACCAGCAGGCCGAAGCCTACGCCTTCGCCAGCAAAGGCAAGAACAAGGCCGACGGGATCGAGTGGAGCATGAGCGCTCTGGGTAATCCGGTACTCAAGAATGCCATTGCGGTCATCGAGTGCGAACTGTGGCGCGAGTACGAGGGTGGTGACCACGCAATCATGGTTGGCGCGGTGAAGAATCTGCTGGTACCCAGCGCCCCGCAAAGCCCGTTGGTCTACTGCCGCGGCAAAATGGGCGCCCTTCCCGCGTTCGCCTGACACTCCCATACCCAGGCTGCGGCAAGCCCCCGGCCGGGAAGAATCACCGCCAACAGATCCGAGGTAGGCAAGATGAAATTTTCGCTGTTCGTGCACATGGAGCGCTGGGACGACAAGACCAGCCACCGGCAACTGTTCGAAGACCTGACCGAACTGACCCTGATGGCCGAAAAAGGCGGGTTCAGCACGGTATGGATCGGCGAGCACCACGCCATGGAGTACACCATCTCCCCGAGCCCCATGCCGCTGCTGGCGTATCTGGCCGGCAAGACCACCACCATCCATCTGGGCGCCGGTACCATCATCGCGCCGTTCTGGCACCCGCTGCGTGTTGCAGGCGAATGCGCACTGCTGGATGTGATCAGCAACGGGCGCATGGAAGTCGGCCTGGCTCGCGGCGCCTACCAGGTCGAATTCGACCGCATGGCCGGTGGCATGCCGGCCAGCAGTGGCGGCAACGCCCTGCGCGAAATGGTGCCGGTGGTGCGTAAACTGTGGGAAGGCGACTACGCCCATGATGGCGAGATCTGGAAGTTTCCCACCTCCACCAGCGTGCCGAAGCCAGTCAAGACGCCGCCGATGTGGATCGCCGCGCGCGACCCCGACTCGCACAACTTCGCCGTTGCCAACGGCTGCAACGTCATGGTCACGCCGTTGATGAAAGGCGACGAGGAAGTGGTCGATCTCAAGAACAAGTTCGAAGCGGCGTTGGCGAACAACCCTGACGTACCTCGCCCGCAACTGATGGTGCTGCGTCACACCCACGTTCACGCCAGTGACGACCCCGACGGCTGGAAGGTCGGCGCCACGGCGATCTCGCGCTTCTACCGCACCTTCGACGCCTGGTTCGGCAACAAGACCACCCCGGTCAACGGCTTCCTGGAACCCAGCCCGGAATCCAAGTTCGCCGAGCGCCCCGAGTTCGAACTGGAGAACATCCGCAAGAACACCATGATCGGCACGCCCGAACAAATCATCGCGCGCATCAAGTACTACCAGGAACTGGGCGTCGACGAGTTCAGCTTCTGGTGCGACAACAGCCTGCCCCATGCAGAAAAGAAGAAGTCGTTGGAGCTGTTCATCAATGAGGTGGTGCCAGCGTTTCGATAAGCTTGAAGCGTCAGTGAAAGAACCGGGCACTTGCCCGGTTTTTTCATGAATGACTGAAGCGAGAGGCCGCCTGCATTTCTTCGACAAGGGCCTGAACGAGCCTTTGCGCAGGCAGCTCCCTGGCCAGCGGTGCGCCCTGACCCGCCCACTGGGCTGCAAAATCGTGGCATCCCTTGGCGCTGGCCGCTGCATGCAGGGCTTTGGCAACATCGTAGGCCAACGGGTACTCGGCTGGCATGGGGACGCTGTCGGTTCCGGACTCCAGGTACAGACGATTCGGAATCCCGCGGGCCGGTCGGCCCGATACATAGCTGGTAACCCGTGTCTGACTCGCCTTCGCGCTTTTCAGCGCCTGCCGGTGCTCTGGGGTTGCACAGGACTCCGGACACAGGATGAACGCCGTTCCCAACTGACAGGCACTTGCGCCGAGCATCATCGCTGCATTTATCCCGGCACCATCCATGATCCCGCCTGCGGCAATGACCGGCAGATCCATGCTTTCACCGATGATGCGCAACAGCGCGAACAGGCCCATCTGCTGGTCTTGCCCGAACCCATCATCGAACACCCCACGATGCCCGCCGGCTTCGTACCCTTGCGCAATGATGGCCTGAACGCCTGCACGCTCCAGTTGCTGCGCTTCGGACAACGTCGTTGCGCAACCGATGATGTAGATACCCGCCGACTTGAGCTCATCGATCCACTGCACTGGCGGCGCGCCGAAATGAAAGCTGACGACCGACGGTCTCTCTTCGACGAGCATCTCGAGCATGGCTCGATCATCGACAAAGCTTTTGTAGATTTCTTTCAAGACCGGCGGAGGTGCAGCGTCGAATTCGGGAAAGAAACTTGAAAGATACTGCAGCCACGCATCGTTTCTGGCGTGGTCGAACGCAGCCGGGCGATGGCAGAACATGTTGACGTTGAAGGGCTTGTGGGTGAGCGCCCTGGTCTGCCGGATCAACTCACGCCCCTGCTCTGGCGTACTGGCCCCCAGACCGATGGAGCCCAATGCACCGGCATTGGAAACAGCTGCTGCCAATTGCGGCGTCGAGACACCTACCATGGGCGCTTGAACGATCGGATGCGTGATCCCCCATTCGGACAGCATGTCGGGTTTCGGCATTTCTCATCCCTCCTCTCGATTGGTCGTGCCGGTTAGCGATCCGACCTGACCAGTGCTAGACCAACGCCTCTGCAGGTCCGAAAAACTCATAATGCGCCTGACCGTCCGGTACGCCCATGTCTCGAAGCGTTCGCTTCATGAATGCCATGAACGGTTTGGGGCCGAGAAAGTAGGCATCCACGTTGCGGTCGACGGGCAACCATTGCTGCAGCTGCTCTATCGAGGGCATGCCGACGGCATCAGGCTGCGCCCCTGCATCGGTACTGGCCTCGTTGTAAACGATGTAGGCCCTGAACTGCGGGAAGCGTTGCTGCCACTCACGGAGCTGGTCTCTGAACGCTTGAGCCTGGGCATTTTTCGCATAGTGGATGAATACCACAGGACGATCACCTGCCTGCAGCGCAGTTTCACCCATAGGGATCGTCGGCGTGATACCCACCCCGCCACTGATCAGCACCAATGGCCTGGTACCCGCTGCCAGCGTGAAGTTGCCGGAAGGTGGAAACAGCTCGAGCGCCGATCCGGCGACGATCTGGTCGTGCAGATAGTTGGAAGCCACACCATCGGGCTCGCGCTTCACACTGATGCGCAGCCCCACCCCAGAGGATGGCGCCGACAGCGAGTAACTGCGCCGGCACTCGTTCCCATCGATGTTCAGGCGCAGGCTGATGTACTGGCCCGGTTCATGCGCAATGACGGGTTCGCCGTCGACCGGTTCCAGGTAGAACGAGGTGATCTCGCTGCTTTCAGGCACCTTGCCGGCGACCCGGAACATGCGCCCGCCGCGCCAACCACCGGGTGCTGCGGCGACGCTTTCGTACACCTGTTCTTCGGCATCGATCAGCAGGTCGGCGAGCTGTTGATAGGCTGCCGCCCACGCGGCTATCACTTCATCGGTGGCGATTTCTTCACCCAGCACTTCACGAATCGCGCGCAACAGGCAAGCACCCACGATCGGGTAGTGCTCGGGAAGGATCTGCAGTGCGACGTGCTTGTTGACGATCTGGCTTGCCAGCGGTCCCAGGTTTTCCAGACGATCGATGTTGCGGGCGTACATCAGCACACCGTTCGCGAGCGCCCGAGGTTGCGAGCCGTTTGCCTGATGCGCCTGATTGAACAAAGGCCTGACCTCTGGATGGCCATCCAGCATGATGTTATAGAAATGCGTAGCCAGTGCCTCACCCCCCGTTTCCAGCAGGGGGATGGTCGCTTTGATGATGTCGCGCTGAGCTTGAGTGAGCATGTGAACTCCGGATGCAGATGGGTGCTATCCTCATAGCAACCGCTATGCCATACAGAAAATCCAATAAAATCAGTCCTTCATCTATTTTTAAGAGTCTTTTAGACTCGGTTAAAAAGACCCAAATATGAAAGGCAAGGTCATTCCGACTCAGTCATCACGGGCTCTTCAAGCGCTTCTGCCACTGCTGAGCGACCTCACTGCGGAGATCAGCGCAGAACACCGTTACCAGCGTGTGCTCGATGCGCTTCGCGAATTGGTACCCACCGATGCCGTCGCCATCCTGCGCCTCGAAGATCACGTTCTGATACCCGAAGCCGCCCATGGGCTGGCGGTGGATGCCATGGCGCGACGGTACCCGGTGGACAGCCATCCGCGCTTGAAAGCGATCGTCGAGGCACCGGGAGCGATATTGTTTGCGCCCGACTGTCCTTATCCGGACCCCTATGACGGCCTGATCGGCGCCAGCGCGTTGCCTGTGCACGACTGCATGGGCTGCGCCCTGCGCATCAACGAAAAAATCTGGGGTGTTCTGACCCTGGACGCGCTGAAGGTGGGTCAATTTTCCGAGGACGATCTGCAGACCGTGGAAACGTTCGCTCGCCTGGCTGCCGCTACGGTGGTGGCCGCCGGGCATTTCGACGAGCTGATGCGCACCTTGGACGGCGAACGCAAGCGGGCCGATGCCTACCGATTGGCCCACCAAGGCGGACCTCAACGGATGATCGGTACCAGCGAGGCATTCAAACAGTTGCTGGGGGAAATCGACCTGGTCGCACCCAGCGAGCTGACGGTACTCATTACCGGTGAAACGGGCGTGGGCAAAGAGCTGGTGGCGCGTCGGCTCCACAGCCACTCTCACCGTGCCGACAAGCCGATGATCAGCGTCAACTGCGCCGCCTTGCCGGAACACCTTGTCGAAAGCGAACTGTTCGGCCACGTCAAAGGCGCATTTTCAGGCGCCGTTGAAAACCGCCTCGGCAAATTCGAGATGGCCAGTGGGGGCACGCTCTTCCTCGATGAAATCGGCGAGCTGCCGCTGTCGGTGCAGGCCAAGCTGCTGCGGGTGCTGCAAGGCGGTGATGTGCAGCGCGTGGGCTCCGACCGTTCACACGTGGTGGATATTCGTTTGCTGGCAGCGAGCAACCGCGACTTGGCCGAAGAGGTTCGGACAGGTCGCTTTCGTGCCGACCTCTATCATCGTCTGACCGTGTACCCGTTGCGCGTGCCGCCACTGCGAGAGCGCAAGGAGGACATCCTTCTTCTGGCCGGCGCGTTCGCCGAGGAAAATCGGTACCGAATGGCACTGCCTCCAGTGCGGTTCGCCGCCCCAGCCAAACAGGCGCTCGGGCAATACGCCTGGCCGGGGAATGTTCGCGAGCTGGAGCACCAGATCGCTAGGGCCGTGTTGAAGGCGAAAAAGCGGGGTTCCGGTTCAGCCCGTAAAGACATGCTCGTTCTGCTGGCAGACGATTTCGACCTTCCGACCACCGCCAGAGTCCTGGAAACCGAGCCCGCGCGTTCAAGCGATTCCGTTCGGTCGATGCCCCTCGACTACAAGGCCGCCGTTGATGACTACAAGAAAGAGCTTCTGGAAAACGCACTGATCCAGCATCAAGGCAATATCACCGCTGCCGCCAAGAGCCTCGGTCTGGATCGCGCCAATCTGGCAAGGCTTGCGGCTCGGCTGGGTGTCAGCGTTCGGCGCGTCTAGGAACGACACCGGCCACCTCATCGTTTGCCGCGCCCAACTACAGGCGCGATGGAACGCTCACCCCCTGACCGTCCACAACTGCTCGAGCTGCGTGGTATAGCTCTGGCTCATCATCTCCCGACGCATGCCCCAGTCCGGGTTGGTCGGCACCGCTGCTGGGCGCAGCGTGCCCCTGCCCCAGCGACCGTTGACCTGGTCGAGCACCTGCATCAGCCGCTCGGCGGCGGCCGGTTGGGCGCTGGCGAACAGATCGTCGGTGAACTCGCCGCGCTGGCACAGGCCCAGCAGGAGTATTTCCGCCTTGCTGTAGGTGAAGCCGCTGCGAAAGATGAATTCCAGGCCCTGCACCGCTGCCTTGGTCAACAGGCGTACATCGTCGGTCGGGTATGGCAGCTGCACCACCACGCCGTTGGCGTACTTGGCTTCCAGCGGGTTGAGCATGCCGGTGCGCACGCTCACGCGCAGCTGCCGACACAACGAATGCTGGGCCCGCAGTTTTTCCGAAGCGCGCATCACATAGCTGGCCACCGCCTCGCGGATCGGGGCGATCTCGGTCAGGCGCTTGCCGAACATCCGGCTGCAGCAGATTTCCTGCTTGGGCGGATCGGGGTCTTCAAGCGCCAGGCAGGGCGTGCCGCCCAGTTCACGGGCGGTCTTTTCGATCACTACGCTGAACCGGCTGCGCAACAGCGCAGGGTCGGCGCAGCTCAGGTCCCAGGCGGTAGCGATGTTCATGCCTTGCAGGTGTGCGCTCATCTTGCGCCCGATGCCCCACACATCACTCACCGGGGTGACTTTCAACAGGCGATCGCGGCGTCCCGCCTCGCGCAGGTCGAGCACGCCGCCCAGCTGTTTATGCCATTTCTTCGCGGCATGATTGGCCAGCTTGGCCAGGGTCTTGGTGCCGGCGATACCCACGCCTACGGGGATGCCAGTGCGCCGGTAGACCTGTTCGCGAATGTCTCGGCCCAGTGCATCCAGGTCCTGGTGCATGCCAGTGAGGTCGGCGAATGCTTCGTCGATGCTGTAGACCTCAAGGGCCGGCACCATGGACTCGATGATGCACATCACCCGTTCGCTGATATCACCGTATAGCGCGTAATTGGAGGAAAACGCCACGATGCCATGCTGGCGCAGCAGGTCCTTGATCTGGAAATAAGGCGAGGCCATTTTCACCAGCGCCTTGGCTTCGGCGGATCGAGCGATCACGCAGCCATCGTTGTTGGACAGGACCACGATCGGGGTCTTCGCCAGGTCCGGGCGAAACACCCGCTCGCAACTGGCGTAGAAGCTGTTGCAGTCGATCAGCGCGAAGACCGGCTCATTCCTTTTCATGGGCACGTACGCTGAAGGTCACCACGCCCCAGATCAGCAGCTCGTCGCCTTCCATGATGTAGCGCGGCGGGTAATCGCGATTGGCCGACTTGAGGATCACCTCGCGCCCCCGCTTGTGCAGGCGCTTGCACACCGGTTCGCTGTTCACTGCGGCGATGACTACATGGCCATGCTCGGCCTCGATCGAGCGATCCACGATCACCAGGTCACCGCAGAAGATCCCGGCGCCCTGCATGCTGTCGCCCTGGATGCGCACCAGGTAGATGTGCGGTGCGCGGATTTCCAGCAGCTCGTCCAGCGAAATGCGCTGTTCCATGTGGTCAGCCGCAGGCGAGGGAAAACCGGCCGGGACCTTGAACGAATACAGCGGATGCGCGGTGCTGCCCTGGGCGAGCGGGCCAAGAATGGTGATCATGGGATTGCCTGGTATTGATACTGTACGAATATACAGTTAACTTTGTAAGAACCTCGAGGTCAACCAAAGACCGCGACAATCTGACGGAGAACACCATGTGTGGTCGCTACTCGATGTACGAAGCGATGGAGGTCTATCTGCGCGAGTTGGCCCCGCGTCAGCAGGTCATCAGCTATGTCGACCCACAGCCGCAGGCACGCTACAACATTGCGCCGACGCAGCGCGCCATGGTGCTGCAGGGTACTGAGCAAGGCTTGCTGATCGATTCGGTGAAATGGGGCTGGGCGCCGTTCTGGGCTCAGGGCAAGCGCCCTGCCCCGATCAACGCCCGGGTCGAAACCGTGGCCACCGGCAAGTTCTTCAAGCAACTGTGGCCCAATGGGCGTGTGTTGGTGCCGGCCAACGGTTGGTACGAGTGGGTCAAGGATGCCGACGACCCGAAAAAGAAGCAGCCGTGGTTCATTCATCTTGCGGACGAGACACCGATGTTCTTCGCCGCCCTGGCGCAGGTCACGCCTGGGCTTGAGCCTGGTGAAGGCGATGGCTTCGTGATCATCACCGATGCCAGCAACGAAGGCATGGTCGATATCCACGACCGCCGCCCCGTAGTGCTGGCACCGGAGCAGGCGCGGGAATGGCTGGAAGCCGACGTGAGTGCCGAGCGCAGTCTGGAGATCGCCCAGCATGAAGGCCGGCCGGTGGCCGACTTCCGATGGCATACGGTGAGCAAGGCCGTTGGCAATGTGCGCAACCAGGGTGCGGAGCTGATTGCGCCCATTGATGAGGCGTCCTGATGCCGCGCTCGCCGCCTGCTGAACTCAGCCGCTGACGTTGACCGACGAGCCGGGTTCGAGCTGTTCCGTGCCCAGCGCGTGGATCAAGGTGATTGCTCGGGTCGACACTGCACGCAAGTGCACGGTGATCACTTCATCGATACGCGTCACATCTACCCACTGCCCATGAAACTGCACTGCCAGGCTGACGTCGCCCAGACCGGACGGTGGCGCCGGGAACACCCGCAGCCCTTCCACGGCCGGACACACACCCAGGTAATGCCGCTGCATGACGTCCAGGGCGCCGGACATGGCTGCCAGGTGGACCCCTTCACGCACGCCGCTGTCGGGCTTGGCGTCCAGATCGGTGCGCAGGCAGTGCTGGTAGTACATCCACGAGGCATCACTGTCGGTGTGGGCCAGGGCGCCGGCGCAAACGGTTTTCGACAGGCTCGACTCATGAAAGACGTGGCCCAGGTGATAGTCCATGGTGCGCCGTGCGATGTCGTCGTCGAACGGGTAGCGCAAGCGAGCGAACAGGGCGTGCAACTGCTCATTGGACAATAGGTAGAACAGCATGAGGGTGTCGGCCTGCTTGCTGACCTGATAGTGGTCGCAATGATCACCGCGGGCTTCGAGCATCCAGTCCAGGCGTGGGTTGTCCTCGCTTTTCCACTCATCCGGGGCGGGCTGCAATCGTTCGAAGCCCTCGAATTGGTCGAGCACACCGTCGGCGGTGAATGGCAAGAACATGTTGCGGCTGACATGTTCCCAGTGCGATGCCTCGTCGGGACGCAGTGCCAGGCGTTCGACGAGGTCTTCGCGCAGCGCCGTCGGCAATCGCTGCAGCACGTCCAGTGCACGGCACAGCGTCCACACCGCCATCAGGTTGGTGTAGGCGTTGTTGTCCAGCCCCGGTTGCTCGGCATGGGGATAGGCGTTGTGGTATTCGTCGGGGCCGATCACGCCTTCGATGACGTAGCGCTGCCGGGATTCATCGAAGCGCGCCACGCTGGCCCAGTAGCGCGCGACCTCGATGATCAGGTCGCCGATCTTTCCGGCCAGTTGCTGTTCGTCACCGGTGGCCAGGTACAGCGTCCAGGCGTCGTAGGCCACGGCCGAGCCGATGTGACGCTGCAGGTGCGTTGGGTCGGGCACCCAATGGCCGGAAAGCGGGTAGTACTGGAACGGCGGGGTCTGTTCCTCGCCATCGTGGGCGCTGCGCCACGGAAACATTGCGCCGGAACAGCCCAGCCGAGCGGCTCGGCGCCGCGCTGCCGGCAGACGCGCATGGCGGTAGTCGAGCAACGAGCTGGCCAACTGCGGACGGTGGGTGGCGAACAACGGAAAGGCGAACAGCTCGTCCCAGAACACCTGGCCGAAGTAGCCCTCCTGCCAGCCGCGCGCCGGAAAACCCAGGTCATGGCTCATGCTCAGTGGAGAAACCGTCTGCTGGATATGCCAGCCGGCGAACTGCAGGGGGTGGTCGACAGCCGGATCGGCAACGCGGATGCGCCCGTATTCCCACGTGTCCTGCCACGCCTGCTCATGGGCAGCCAGCAATTGCGCATGGCTGGCGTCGGGCAGTGCCGCCATGCTGCTCGACAGTCCGTGAAACTCGTCGTCGACTTGAACGATGACACGCTTTTCCAGTACCAGCGGGCCGTGCTCGGGCCACTCGACATCAGCTTCCTGCACCAGACGGTCGTCCGCCACTTGCCCCTGCCACTGGCACGGGGCGCAGGTCTGCACGGCCACGGCGACCTTGCGCGACGAGTCATCGAGGGTCGCCACGACCCCTGCCCGACCATCCGCCAGGTGTTCCCAGCGATGGCTGTGCAAACGACGCCCCTCGTAGTCGCGGTCGCGTTCGATCAGGTAGTTGCCACGGCTGTTGTCCAGCGTCGTACGCACGCGCAGGCCGGTCAGCGGTTTCTGGGCATGCAGCTCCCAGCGCAGCACCGCCAGTTGTGCATTGGCGAGGCTGACGAAACGGGTCTCGACGAGTTCCACCGGAACATCGTCCAGCAGCAACGACAGCCGACGGGTCAGAACACCGCGCTGCATGTCGACATGCTGGTGATAGGACTGCAGGGTGTCCGGCCCAAGCTCAAGCCACGGCTGGTGATTGAGCGACAGCGTCAAGCCGAAGGGGTCTGGCAGGTTGACCAACGCCGCGGTATGGGTGGTGGTGCCGTTGACCTGGCGTGCGGCATCGTCGTACCAGCCCGCCCGGTACAGGCCGGGGTAATGCCCTTCGGGCCGTGGCACGGCGCAGGCCTCGGGCGAACAGGCGCGCCATGAGATCACGCCGTTGGCCAGGGTGAACAGCGCTTCGCGGCGCTGTTCGTCGTCGAGGTCGAAATGGTCGAAGACCAGGGAATGGGTCGGGCGATCCTTCATGGGCGTTGCCCACGAGCGTGCAACGGGGCGAGAGCGGTAACCGGCGTAAGCGTCATGCAAGGATTCCTCGAGTGTGCAGGCGTCGATAGTCCTCAATGCAGACCCATGCACAGGCTCTAGGTTCGGCCTCTTGGGGGGTGCGCAGTGGTTACATCATGTAACGCCGATGGAACTCCAGGGTGGCCTGATTCTTGTGCTTGGCCTCGAACATGATGTCGAAGCGCTCGAGAAACTGCAGCGCGTAGAGGTTGGTCCAGTGGTTCCACATAAGCTCGCTGTGGCCATACAGGTCGCGCTTGGACACCACTTGCAGCAGCGCTGGCATCTCCAGCTTCTGCTCGGCGCTGAAGCCTAGTTCCTGCAGGCGCTCCTGGGGCTGCGAGTAATGCATCACCGGGCGCACGCCGCGCCAGCTGTCGATGATGCGGTCCACGCGGGGATCGTTCGGGTCGATGTAGTCGTTCTCGTTGATCCAGCAGTGGTGGATATCCAGCACCACGGGTGCCAGGTCGGCGAGCTGCAGGCAGTCGTCGACGCCGTAGGTTTTCTCTTCGTTCTCGAAGGTGATGCAGTGGCGCGCCACGCTGGACAGGCGCGGCCAGATCGCGCGGATGCCTTCGGAGCCGAGGCGACCGGCGATGTGCACGTTGCACTTGAAGTCCTGGTACTGCACACCGTAGCCCATCATGCGGATCATGTCGGCGTGGTACTCGAATTCCGCCAGGCTGTTTTCCACCACCGGTGGCTTGTCCGAGCCCAGCACGCAGAACTGGCCGGGATGGAAAGACAGGCGGATGCCTGAATCGCGCGCCAACTGGCCCATGGCCGCGAAGCGTTCGGCCAGCCACGCCTGGCGCTCGGGCTGCTGGTAGAACGGCGCAACCTGCGGGTGGCTGTAGAACGGCAGCAGGTCGCTGCTCAAACGCAGCATGCGCATGGCTTCGGGCAGTTGCGCCACATAGTCGAGCAGTTGCAGTTGCGCCTGCAGGTTGTGGCGGACGACCTCTTGAAGCTTTTCGTGAGCCACTTGCGTGGCGACGCTGTTCATCCAGCGCAAGGTGGTGGTGCGGGGGTTGTAGGCGCCCTCGATGAGCTTCAATTCGGCGAGGGTCAGGGCGCGGATCGCGTGTCGGTATTGGCAGGCGAAGCCGATGCGGGGAGTGGTCATTGGGATAGGAGCCTGGCATTCAATGGGTAGCCGATAGACAACGACGCGCGCCGTTCCTTCCCCGCCACCGTGCACGCGACTGCACAAATTGACAGACGCCCTGCGCCACTCTTAATCTGTAGCCAATACATTGTAAATTGGTATTACCAATTCAGCTTGCTCCCGGCAGATCTCCAACAACAATCAGGGAATCCGACCCATGCCAACGAACAGTCCTGCCTGCGCCGTTCTTCACGTCCGGGAGATGGCGCGCCCATGATCATTTCTGCCTCTACCGATTATCGCGCCGCGGCGCAGCGCCGCCTGCCGCCGTTTCTGTTCCACTACATCGACGGTGGCGCCTACGCCGAGCACACCTTGCGACGCAATGTCAGTGACTTGGCGGACATCGCCCTGCGTCAGCGGGTGCTGCGCAACATGTCCGAGCTGAGCCTGGAAACCCAGCTGTTCGGCGAGACGCTGGCCATGCCGGTGGCGCTCGCTCCAATCGGCCTGTGCGGTATGTTTGCCCGTCGTGGCGAGGTGCAGGCAGCCAAGGCGGCGGATGCCAAGGGTATTCCGTTCACCCTGTCGACGGTATCGGTCTGCCCGATCGAAGAGGTCGCACCGGCCATTACCCGGCCGATGTGGTTTCAGCTGTATGTGCTCAAGGACCGCGGCTTCATGAAGAACGCCCTGGAGCGCGCCCGCGCCGCCGGGGTGAAGACGCTGATCTTCACCGTGGACATGCCGGTGCCCGGCGCTCGCTACCGCGATGCGCATTCGGGCATGAGCGGCGCCAACGGGCCGATGCGGCGCATGTGGCAGGCCGTCACGCACCCGGCGTGGGCCTGGGACGTTGGCCTGCACGGTCGTCCGCACGATCTGGGCAATATTTCCACCTACCGCGGCAATCCCACCGGGCTTGCCGACTACATCGGTTGGCTGGGGAGCAACTTCGATCCGTCGATTTCCTGGAAGGATCTGGAGTGGATTCGTGAGTTCTGGGACGGGCCGATGATCATCAAGGGCATTCTGGATCCCGAGGACGCCCGCGACGCCGTGAGCTTCGGTGCCGACGGTATCGTGGTGTCCAACCATGGCGGGCGTCAGCTCGACGGCGTGCTGTCCAGCGCACGGGCCTTGCCGGCGATTGCCGATGCGGTGAAGGGCGATCTGGCAATCCTGGCCGATTCGGGGATTCGCAGCGGGCTGGACGTGGTACGGATGATCGCGCTGGGGGCCGACACGGTGCTGCTGGGTCGGGCATTCATCTACGCCCTGGCGGTGGCCGGAGGCGCGGGTGTGAGCAATCTGCTGGGGTTGATCGAGAAGGAGATGCGGGTGGCCATGGTGCTGACCGGGGCCAAGTCGATCAGCGAGATCGGTTCGGATTCGCTGGTGCGTTGAGCGGTAGGCATCGCGGCAGCAAGTGGACCAGTTGCGGGTGCACCGCGTCGGGCTGTATGTCGAGCACCACCAGCGTGACGGGCAGCTTGAAGCGGCGACGGCCGGCACTGCCGGGGTTGATGTACAGGCACTCGCCGCGCCACTGGATCAGCGGTTTGTGCGAATGACCGGTGATGACCAGGCGTGTATCTTCGCGCAGCGCCGCGGGTACATCGGCGATGTCGTGTACCAACAAGGTGGGCCAGCCTTCTAGCTCGAAATGCAGTACCTCGGCGAGCGAGTCGGCCCAGGCCATGCCGACGTCGTTGTTGCCCGACACCACTTGCACCGGGGCAATCGCGGAGAGTTGCTGGACGATGTCGCCCTTGCCGATGTCGCCGGCATGAACGATGCGCTCGCAGCCCTGCAGTGCCGCCACCGCTTCGGGCCGCAACAGGCCGTGCGTGTCGGAAATGATGCCTACTTTCACTGTCGATATCCTGGGTGAGCTGTGCGGATCTGGACTGTGATCTACCTGGGCAGGTTCCCCCAAGATCATCCATCGACCGCAAAACCTACCGCAATCCTGCCACTACTGAGCGGTGAACCCTTCGCGGCCGGTGACCGCTCCTACGGGGGACCCAATACCTCTGTAGGAGCGGTCAGTGGCCGCGAACAGACGCTGCGGTGTGTCAGGTATCCTGCATTCAGCCCTTCGCGGCCGCTGACCGCTCCTACGGGAAAATCCTACACCTCCGTAGGAGCGGTCAGTGACCGCGAACAGACGCTGCGGTGGGTCAGGTACAGGGCGATAACGCTACTTGGCTGTGATCACCGCCAATTTAGTGATGCCCGCCTTTTCGATGGAGGCCATGGCCCGGGCCACTTCGCCGTAGTTGACGCCGTCATCGGCCTGCAGCTGTACCCGCACATCAGGATCCTTCTGCCGGGCGTTCTGCAGGTTGACCTGAAGCAGGTCCGGCTGGATTTCATCCTTGTTGATGAACAGTTTCCCCTGCCCGTCGATGCTGACCACCAGCGGGTCCTTCTGCTCGGCAGGCGCCACCGATTCGGTCTTGGGCAGGTTGATCGGGATCGAATTGGTCAGCAACGGCGCAGTGACGATGAACACCACCAACAACACCAGCATGACATCCACCAGCGGGGTCACGTTGATCTCGCTGAGCACTTCGTCCGTGTCCTGAGTCGAAAAGGCCATGTCAGGATGCCTCCTTCACTTTGTGGCCGGAAGCCGCAGTACCACTGCGAGCCAACGCCGGATGTTGCAGTACGCGGAAGGAATGCTTCTGCGCCAGGCTGTAGAAGTCATGGGCGAAGTCATCGAGGTCTGCCGCGGTCAGCTTCAGGCGCCGCAGGAAATAGTTGTAGACCAGCACCGCCGGCACCGCGACGGCAATCCCCACGCCGGTCGCCACCAAGGCTGCGCCGATGGGACCTGCCACGGTTTCCAGACTGGCCGAACCGGCTGCGCTGATGCCCTTGAGCGCCGACATGATCCCCCACACCGTGCCGAACAAGCCGATGAAAGGCGAGGTACTGCCGATGCTGGCCAGTACCGCAAGGCCAGTCTCCAGCGAGCGCCGCTCACGCACGATTTGCTGACGCAGGGCACGCTCCAGCCGATCCTGATGATTGATGGCCTGGCTCAGATCGGTGTGCGCCTGCTCGTTGACCTGAATGGCGGCATAGCCCGACTGTGCGACACGGGCCGCTGCACCGGGTTGTTCCTGCGCTAGGTGGGCGGCCGAATCGAGGCTGGAAGCGGCCCAGAACTGCTTGTGAAACTTGCGATCCTGGCCCTTGAGCCGGGCGAACTGCAGCCCTTTGAGCAAGGCCAGGCCCCAGGTGGCAACGGAGAACAGGATGAGCAGCCAGATGACCGAGTGCTCGACGGAAGTGAAAGGCGATTCTGTCAGAAGATTCATGGTGAGGCTCTCTGTGGCAAGGCAATAGGTAATGCGACGCGCCTTTGGTCAGGTAGCCCGCTTGGTGCAAGAAAAGTTGTTCAGCGCAGTTTGAAATCGATTGGCACACTGACCCAGCCGTCGACTGGGTCGGAGCCCCGTTTGGCCGGGACGAAGCTCCAGCGTTTCACCGCTGCCAGCGCAGCGTCGTCCAACTGGGTGCGACCACTGCTGGTCTGTACCTGAACCTCGCTGGGCTTGCCGCTGGCCAGCACGTGAACGCGCAACAGCACGGTCCCTTCCCAGTTGCGACGCATGGCCAGGGCGGGATACTCGGGCGCCGGATTGTGCAGGTAGCCAGCATTGGCCGAGGCCGGTGTCACCGGTTGCGGCGCAGGGGGTGCAGGCGGCGTGGGCGGCGTCGGTGCGGCCACAGGTTGCGGCGGCGCAGGCGGTTGCACGACCGGTTTGGGCGCAGGCTTTGGCACCGGCTTCTTGACCACGGGCTGAGGCTTTGGCTTGGGCGGCGGCGGTGCTGGCTTGGCCGCCAGTTCATCCTCGACAGGCGGTGGCGGCTCGACAACCGGTGCGACCGGCTCGGGCGGCGGCGGCGGCGTCTCCACCACCGGCGGTGGCGCTGGCTGCGAAAACTCGATCGTCATGGGTGGGATTTCCGGCGGCACTGTAGGCAGCGCCGGTGTCGGGGTCTGACTGATCCAATAGATCACCGCCCCATGCAGCACCAGCGCGAACACCCCCAGCAGCACGCCCTCGCGACGACCGAGGATACGCTTCGGCGCACGTTGCAGACGCAGCTCGCCCAAGGGCTCGCGGAACACCCGGCCCAGGTCGAGCACATCGCCGGGTACCGGATGCCACCGCACCTCCAGGGCGGCCTTGAGGTTATTCATCAGTTACTCCTGTTGACGGGTGATCGTGAAGAGACAAGTCCAATCGGCCTCTTCGGCGGGCGAATGATGGTCAAACTCGACGGGTTCGAAAAGTAATTGTTTGTTATCCCAAACTGCCTATCTGGCATAAGGGAAAGTTTGTGATTTAGCGCGTGCAACTCACTGTTGACTGCAGAACAGCTGAACAACTTAGCTGTTGCGCAGGCAACAACGGGTTGATTCGAGAAATATTCATTTCTCCAGCAGAATTAACCAGTTGCGCTCTACCGACAACGACCTTGCAAGCCGAGCAGGTGCATCGACGGAGTGTCACGTTTTTTACGTCACGACATAAGCTAATGCTCATAAGGTATTTAACGATCGTTTTTTATATCCTTTAGTATCCCCTTCAGTGTCGCAGTGGCTGCCCAGGCAGCGCAGATGTGGCTTTAGATCGACTCATTCTTTTTACTCTGCACTTTGAAGGCGTCGCCATGCAGCTTTTGACACTCCCCCCATCGCCCGCCCTCGCCACCTCCATTCGCGCCACTGCCCAGGTGTTCGAAGACCCGAAGTCCAGGGCCTTGCTGGCGCATCTGGAGCAAGTCGCGCCCAGCGAGGCGAGCGTGCTGATCATCGGTGAAACCGGCACCGGCAAAGAGTTGGTCGCGCGCCATATCCACAACCTCAGTGGGCGGCGTAACAAGCCGTTCGTGGCCGTCAACTGCGGAGCGTTTTCCGAGTCGCTGGTGGAAGCCGAGCTGTTCGGTCACGAAAAAGGCGCGTTTACCGGCGCGCTGACAGCCAAAGCCGGATGGTTCGAGGAGGCCAACGGTGGGACGCTGTTTCTCGATGAAATCGGCGACCTGCCGATGCCCATCCAGGTCAAATTGCTGCGCGTACTGCAAGAGCGCGAAGTGGTACGCCTGGGTTCGCGCAAGAGCATCCCCATTGATGTTCGGGTATTGGCGGCGACCAATGTGCTGCTGGAAAAAGCCATCAATGCCGGCAACTTTCGCGAGGATCTTTATTACCGGCTGGACGTGGTCAGCCTGGAGCTGGTGCCACTGCGCGAACGGCCCGGCGATATCATCGCGTTGACCCGGCACTTCCTCGATGTGTACTGCAAGCGTCTGGGCTACAAACAGGCGACGCTGTCACCCGAGGCTGAGCACAAGCTGCTGCACTACAGCTGGCCAGGCAATATTCGCGAACTCGAGAACGTCATTCACCACACCTTGCTGATCTGCCGCAACGGCGTGATCGAGCGCGACGACCTGCGCCTGTCGAACATGCGCATCGAACGCGCCGATGACAGCCCGGCAGTGGACGATTCGGTGGAGGCTTCACTGGATCGGCTGTTCCAGCGGCTGTTCGACGAGCAGGTCGGTGACCTGCACGAGAAAGTCGAGGAGGCCCTGCTGCGCTCGGCCTATCGCTTCAGCCATTGCAACCAGGTGCACACCGCCAACCTGCTGGGCCTGAGCCGCAACGTGACCCGCACCAGGCTGATCAAAATGGGCGAACTGGCGGTGAACAAAAGGCGTGCTGTTTCCGATCAGCCCGATGCTCGGGTGTTCAGGCTGTCAATCTGAACCAGCCACTCGCGGCCGCTGACCGTTCCTGCATACAGAGAAAACCGTAGGAGCGGTCATCGGCCGCGAAAAGGACGTTGCGGTGTAGCAGGCACTGCGCGGTGAAGCCTTCGCGGCCGCTGACCGCTCCTACGGTGGATGTCGGGTCGACTGTCTTTCAGAACAATCCCGAGGTTGGCGGTGGCGTGCCCTTGAGCTGCCAGGTGCCCACCGCTGCGGCCTTCCAGTCGCGAGGGTTGTGGTTGGCCACCGTGCGGGCATTGCGCCAATGCCGGTCAAGGTTGTGACCACGCCCTGTGGTGGAGGCACCGCCCACATCGAATACCCGTTCCGCCGCCTTGAGCGCACATTCGGCGGCGATGTATTGCGCCTGCGCGACCTCGATCGCCGCCTCATCCACCGCCGCCGGGTCGAGCCCGGCCCCCCAGGCGCGATCGATCGCTTCGGCAGCCTTGAGCACCAACGCCTCGGCGGTATAGGCGCGCGCTGAAATCTCGCCCACACTCAACGCAACATACGGATCATCCACCGATCGAGCGGCACTGCTGTGCTTGATCGGACGCGCATGATTGCGCGCAAATGTCACTGCATCGTTCAGCGCATTGCGGGCGATCCCGGCCTGCACCGAGGCCAGGAACAACTGCAGGAACGGCGTCACCAGCGTACGCTTGCCCTCTTCCACCGTGCGTGCGCGTACTTCATGGGCATACACCTGCACGTTGTCCAGGCGCGTCGTGCCACTGGCGGTCAAGCGTTGGCCCATGGCATCGAAGTCATCCAGCAGCACCAACCCTTCGCGGTCACGGGGCAGGATGAACGACACGGGCTGGTCGTGCTCGTCCAATGCCACCGCGCTGATCCAGTCGGCGTACAGCGACCCGGTGCTGTAGAACTTGCTGCCGTTGGCGCGGTAGTGGTCGCCTTCGCGCACGATGCGCGCACTGATCGCGCCGTTGACACCGCCTACCTCCCATCCGGCATTGCCCAGCACTGCCCCTTGCAGGTAACGGGCGAACCAGAGCTGACGTTCCTGCTCGGCGCCTTCGGCTCGGGACACCAGCAGCCCTTCGATGAAAGCGAAACCTGGCCGCAGCGCTTGAGCCACATTGGAATCTGCCGAAGCGATGCGCACCAGCAGGCCGATGACGTCCTTGACCGAGCCGCCAGGGCCGCCGTAACGAGCGGGAATACGCAGGGTATAGAGCAACGCCTGGGCAATCTGCGCGACGGCCTCGTAAGGCAGTTGACGATCACGTTCGCGCGCCGCGGCGCCGGCAGCGATGTCCGGCAGCAGTTGCTCCGCGCGTGCCAGCAACTGTGCCACGCTCAGCGGCGCTTCGGGTGCAGTGGAAGGGGTGACTTTGGCAGCTTGAGTCATGAACGGTTCCTGTCTTGAAATGGGTGTAAGGAGCAGCGCGACGCCTTCAGATGGCGATCTTCCACAAGCGGGATTCATCGAACAGCAGCACGGCGTTTTCCGGTTCCAGTGGGGGCACCTGCAACGGCACGCCGGCACTGGGCAGCCGTGGCACCGCTCCCAGCAAGCGTTGCGTATACGGGTGCTGTGGCGACTCGAACAATTGCTCGACCGGCGCGTGCTCGACCACCTGGCCATGACGCATCACCAGCACCTCGTCGCTGACATGGCGGATGACGCCCAGATCATGGGAAATGAACAGGTAGGCCAGGCCCAGCTCGGCTTGCAGATCAGCGAGCAGATCCAGCACCTGGGCCTGGACCGAGACATCCAGTGCCGATACCGGCTCGTCGCAGACGATGACCTTGGGGTTGCTGGCAATGGCGCGGGCAATCGCCACCCGCTGGCGCTGGCCACCGGACAACTGCAGGGGCCGACGCGCGGCCAGCTCGGCGGGCAGGCGCACCTGTTGCAGCAGGCGGCGGATGTGCGGCGCTTGTTCGGCGGTGACGACGCCGGCCACGTCCAGCGCATCGGCAAGAATCTGCCCGACGTTCCAGCGCGGGTCGAACGAACTGAGCGGGTCCTGATAGATCACGCTGATGTCACGCCGCAGCGCTCGGCGCTGGCTTTCGGCGACCCGTGCGTCGGCGCTGCCGTTCCACGGCTGATCGAGGAAACGCACCTGGCCATCGTCTGTCTCGAGCAGCCCCAGGGCCATGCGCGCCACGGTGGTCTTGCCCGAACCGGATTCGCCGACAATGCCCAGGGTCTGGCCGGCACGCAGTTCGAAATCGACGCCGTCGACCACCTGGCGTACCTGTTGATCAGGCCCTGCGTAGCGCTTGCCCAAGCCACGGGCGTGTAACAGCACCGGCTGATCGAGGCACGGCGTGCGGGCGGTCGCAGCGGTACGCTCACCTGGGCTGAGCCGAGTGCCACGCGCATGCTCGGCCGGCACCGCATCGAGCAGGCTGCGCGTGTAGGGATGGCGCGGCGCGGTCAGCACCTGATGCATGCTGCCCTGCTCCACCACTTCACCGTGCTGCAGCACCAGTACCTCGTCGGCCAATTGCGCCACCACCGCCAGATCGTGACTGATGATCAACAACGAACTGCCTTGGGCTTTGATCTCCTGCAGTACCCCGAGAATCTGCGCCTGGACGGTAGCATCCAGTGCGGTGGTCGGCTCGTCGGCGATCACCAGCCCGGGATCCAGGGCCAGGGCGCTGGCGATCAACGCACGCTGGCGCAGGCCGCCGGACAACTCGCCGGAGCGCTGGCGGGCACGCAGGGCCGGTTCCGGTACGCCGACCCGTTCCAGCAGTTGCAGTACCCGCGCGGCACGGGAGGCACGGTCGCCCCAACCATGGGTCTGCAATACTTCGAGAATTTCCTTGCCGACCGGCCGCAGCGGGTCGAGCGAAACCAAGGCATCCTGCAGCACGAAGCCGATGTCCTTGCCGCGCACCCGACGCCACTGGCGGTCGCTCAAGGCCAGCAGGTCGAGATCGCCGTATTGCAGGCGCCGTGCCCGCACCTGCGCGCCCTCCCCGGCCAGGCCGATCAGGCTGCGCGCGGTGACGCTCTTGCCCGATCCGGATTCGCCGACCAGAGCCAGAGTCTTGCCCGGCGGCAAGGTGAACGACAGGTTACGCACCACACTCTGCCCGGCGAACTCGACGCTCAGGCCTTCGACGATCAGCGTCTTGTGGCTCATGTCAGGCGACCCTCCAGGCGTTGTTGCAGATAGCGACCGGCAACGGTGGTCGACAAGGTGGTGAGAACGATGAAAAGCCCGGGGAAAAACGTCAGCCACCAGGCATTGGCAATGAAGTCGCGGCCCATCGACAGCATGGTGCCCCACTCCGGCGTCGGCGGCCGCGCGCCCAGGCCGAGGAAGCTCAACGCCGAGGCCCAGACGATGGCCTGACCGACGCCCATGGTCAGGGTCACGATCAGTGGGCGCATGGCGTTGGGCAGCAGCTGTCGCCGGATGATGCGGCGAGTCGGGTGGCCCAGGGCGCGCGCCGCTTCGATGTAGCCGGCGTTGCGCACCGCCAGCACCTGGCCACGGACCATCCGCGCATACCCGGGCGCCGCGCCCAGGCCAGTGGCGATGATCAGCGGGCCGATACCGCTGCCGAAGATGGCCACGAACAGCAACGCCAGCACCAGGCTGGGAAAGGCGAACAGTACTTCCAGCAACCAGCCCACGCCGCGGTCGGTGCGCAGCCCGCCCAGGCCGCCCAGCAGACCGAGGACAATGGCGATGCTCATCGCCAGGGCCGTCGCGGCCAGGCCAACGAACAGCGACAGGCGCGCGCCGTGGATCACCCGTGAATAGATGTCGCGACCGGATTGGTCGGTACCGAACCAATGCGCCCACCCAGGTGGATGAAAGGCGTCGCGCGGGACGATGGCCAGCGGGTCGCCGTGAGCGAACAGCTGCGGTACCAGCGCGGCCACGATCACCAGCGCTAGGAAGGCGATGGCTAGACTTGCGCCCCAGCGGATTCGTAGAGGTCGACGTTGGCTGCGCAGCGGCAGCGCCGGGCTCTCGAGGGTCAGATCGCTCATGCCAGGGTCTCCTTCTGCCGGGGGTCGATCCACTGGTACACCAGGTCGACGAGAATGTTGGCCAGCACGTAACCGGCGGCTACCACCAGGCTGATGCCGATGGTCAACGGCAAGTCTTGAAGCTGCACCGCCTGATACAACTGACGGCCCAGCCCCCTGCGCGAGAAGATCACTTCGATCACCACGGCACCGCTGATCAGCGCGCCGATCGCCCAGCCCGACAGTGACACCCCCGGCAAGACGGCATGGCGCAGCGCGTGCTTGAAGCGCACTGCCGCGTCGCTCAGGCCACGGGTGCGCGCGGTCAGCACGAAAGGTTGCTCCAGGGTCAGCTCGAGGGATTCGCGGGTGACCTGGCCGATGAACCCGGCCAGCGGTACCGCCAGTGCGATCGTCGGCAGCACCAGGGTCCGCCAGCCGTCGCTGCCTGCCGGTGGGAACAGGCGCAGGCCGAAGGCGAACACCGCCAGCAGCACGATGCCCAGCCAGAAATGCGGTAGGGCGGCGCACAGGGTTTCAGCCAGGGACGCCAGGCGCCCGACCCAGCTGCGGCGACCTGCGCTGAACACGGTCAGGGCCAGCACCAGCAGCCACGCCAGCAGCAGCGCGCTGAGCGTCAGTTCCAGGGTTGCCCCGGCCTGCTCGGCCAGTACCCGCGTGACCGGCAGGTGCTGGGAGTAGGAAACGCCCAGGTCGCCCTGCACCAGGCGCAGCAGATACAGCCCGTACTGGACCGCCAGGGGCCGGTCCAGGCCGTACTCGCGGGTGACCTCGGCGATGGTTTCCGGGGTCGGGTTGCCGCTGGGTCCACCCAGAATGGCTTGCACTGGATCGCCCGGCATCAGCCGCAGGGCGAAGAAGGTCAGCGTCGCGACCGCCCATAACACCAGCAGTCCACCGCCCAGGCGCACGGCCGCGCGGCGGCCCAGGCGAAGCAAACGCTGGCGGCGCGGGTCCGGCGGCGCGACGGTTACGCGTGTCGTGGTCATTTGTTCACCCAGGCGTCATAGAGGTAGGTCACGGCCAGCGAGGGTTCCAGACGAACCCCCTGGGTCGTCTTGTAGATGCCCAGCCGAGTGCTTTGCGGGTAGGTGGTCAGTTGCAGGTAGTGGCTGGAGGCAACGGCTTGCGCCTGGCGGTACAACGCCTGGCGTTGGCTGGCGTCCTGAGTGGCCAGTGCCTGTTGCACCAGATCGTCGAACTGCGGATCGCTGAAGCCTGCGGTGTTCTGGTGATAGCCGCCGACACCCGCAGGTTGGATGAACGCGCTGCTGAAGATGATCCGCAGCACGTCGGCGGTGTTGGTATTCCAGTAGCCGACGCGGATGTCGTAATCCCAATCGGCCTGGCGCTTGGTCGCCTGCACATCGCTCATCTGCTCCATGATCAGTTCGATGCCGGCCTGCCGCGTGGTGGCCTGAACCTGCTCCCACAAGGTGAATTCCGATGGCGGCGTGCGGTTGCCGAGGATCACCCTCACCTGCAGGCGCTTGCCGTCCTTGAGGCGATAGCCGTCCTCGTCGCGACCGGTCCAGCCGGCTTCGTCGAGCAGTTGTGCCGCACGTGCCGGATGGTAATCCTGGGCGTGTTCGAAGTCGGGGCTGTAGAAGCGCGTGGCGTTGCTCAGCGGACCACCGGCGCGGGGAAACTCGCCGAAGTAGACGCTTTTCAAGGCACCTTCGATGTCGGCGCTGCGCACGAAGGCCTCGCGCACCTTGATATCGTTGAACGGCGCACGGCGGATGTTCAGGGTGCCGTTGGTGGGGTTGCCGGGGCGCTGGGCAATGATCAGTTGCAGGTCCGGGTTGCGCCGCGCCGCTTCGTGGGATTCGGGTGGCAGCGCTTCGATCACGTCCACTTCACCGGCCTGCAGCGACGCGAAACGCACGGACGGCTCCTGGATGAACTTCCAGACGATGCGCTCCAGATACGCGGGCCCCTGGTGCCGGGCCGTGGGCGGCGCCGAGTTGTACTGCGGGTTGCGTTCAAGCACGACCTGGCTTTGACGGTCCCAGCGCACCACCTTGAAGGGGCCGGTGCCTACCGGGCTTTCGCAGTTCACATCACGCGAGCGCAGTAGCGCTTCGGGGGATTCGATGCCGAGAAAACCTTGCGCCAGCACTTCCAGGAATGCCGCGTAGGGTGTGGCCAGGTGCACTTGGGCGGTGTAGCTGTCGAGGACATCGGTGCGCTGGTATTGACGGATGTAGCCGCCCGCGGTGCTCGACTGGGTCTTGGGGTTGGCCATGTGGTCGAGATTGGCCTTCACCGCCGCGGCGTTGAACGGCGTGCCGTCGGTGAAGCGCACGTCGTCGCGCAGGTGGAAGGTGTAGGTCAGGCCGTCGGGAGAGATCTCCCAGCTTTTCGCCAGCCATGGCCCGATATGACCTTCGGCATCCATCGACACCAGTGAATCGAGGACTTGCTGGGCGAGAAACACTTGCGGCATGTCGCCGGCTACATGTGGGTCCAGGCAGGTCGGCTCGCGGTCGGTGGCATAGATCAACGTGCCGCCGCTGACGGGGGTGTCGGTGCGTGCGGCATTGGTGAGATGGTTGTCGCAACCGCCCAGCAGCAAGCTGACGGCCAACAGGCTGGCCCACGCGATGCCTGCGGGGGGTGTTGCGGGGGAACGCGAATGAATGTCTGGCATGGGTCGGGCTGCGCCTTGTGTCGATGCTGAAGCTCACAAGGGGTGATTGCACAAGCCATGCCGACTGCTCCGCCCCGTTGTTGCGGGGCTTTCCAGCGTTGTGTGAATGAAGGGACGAGGCATTTTGTTGAATGGGTGTTGCCTGGCAGACAGTTGCTGTGCCGGAGCCTTTGGAGTGCTGGATTATTTGATTTGACTACCGTCGGAAAAAGCCGCTGTCGCGAGCGGCTTCATACATACCTCGCGACAACCCGCCAATGCTCAAGGGGTTTTGCGGTGTAATATATTCACCACCACTCAACGCCGAGGTTGCCATGACCGGTATATCGCTGAACCTTCCGGAAGATCTGTCCAACTCTCTTTCGGACCTTGCCAAGAGCCATGGCCAGAGCGCGAGCTATCTAGCCATGGACGTCCTTCGCGACTACATCGAACATGAAAAAACACTGACAGCGCAAATCGAGCAGGCGGTAAAGGAAGCCGACAACGGCAAATTTGCCGATGAGGAACGAGTAGCGGCCATGCGTGCCCGGCGTTGGAGTCGGAATGAGGGTTGAATGGCTGGAAAAGGCCCTCAAGAACCTAGAGGACGAAGCCAACTACATTGCGTTGGAAAATCCGAAAGCTGCAGATGATTTCGCAGATGCAATCTTCGCAAGTGTTGATAAACTCGCGCAGTTTCCTACGATGGGACGCGAGGGTCGGGTCAAACACACACGCGAGTGGGCGGTTCCGAACTGGTCCTATCTGATTCCGTACCGGATTTGTGGCGATCGCCTGCAGATCCTCGGGATCTTCCACACAAGGCAGCGGCCACGCTCCAACTGGTGACGTGCACGACCTTGGCGAGGGCAATCCTGAATGCCCTCGCTGAAGCTATTGCACAGCGAGGGCAATCCTGAATGCCCTCGCTGTGCAATAGCTTCAGCAGGCACATAACTCGCCCCACACACCGCTATTCTGCGGCGAATCACGATCAGGCTAAGCCGATGCGACTTCTTCGTCGTACGCGTTCTGTGCCTGGCGGCTCCATAGGCGGAAGTACTGGCCCTGCTTTGCCAGCAGGTCATCGTGGGAGCCGTCTTCGATGATACGGCCGTCCTCGAACACCAGGATGCGGTCCAGGTGGGCGACGGTCGAGAGCCGGTGGGCCACGACGATCACGGTCTTGTCCTGCATGATTTCGTCGAGTTTCTCCTGAATGAAACGCTCGGTGATCGAGTCCAGCGCCGAGGTCGCCTCGTCCATCACCAGGATTGGTGCGTTCTTGAGCAGCACGCGGGCGATGGCGATCCGTTGGCGCTGGCCGCCGGAAAGCTTCACACCGCGTTCGCCGACCAGCGAATCAGCGCCTTGGTCCATACCATCGATGAACGCGCTGGCGCCGGCGCGGTGGATGGCTTGTGCCAGTTCCTGCGGGCTGGCATCCAGACGACCGTAGTTGATGTTTTCGGCGATGCTGCGGTGAAACAGGCCCGGCTCCTGAGGAATCAGGCCGATCTGCTGATGCAGCGAATGCTGGGTCACGCTGCGCACATCCTGGCCGTCGATCAACACCTGGCCCTGGTTGACGTCGTACAGACGCAACAGCAGATTGAGCAGCGACGACTTGCCCGAACCGGACGTGCCGACCAAACCCACCCGCTGTCCCGCCGGGATCGACAACTGCAGGTGTTCGAACACCGGTTTCTGCGGCGAATAGCCGAAGCTCACATCGCGGAACTCGATGGCGCCGCGCACGGCGGCGAGCGGCTGTGCATCGGGCTCATCCACCACTTCATGGGGGCGGATCAGGGTGCGCACGCCGTTGGCGATATTGCCGGTGGCCTCGAAGAAGTCCAGGAAACGCCGCGACAGGTTGGCCACGTCGGTGATGATCAACAGCGACAGGCTGGTAGCCATCACGAAGGTCGCGATGTCGATGCTGCCCAGGCGCCACAGGTACAGGGCGATCAGCAGCATGCCGACCTTCAGCGACAACCCGCAGATCGACTGGAACCAGCGAATCTTCTCCATGTAGCCAAACGAACGGCCTGCGGCTTTCAGCTCGCGGTCCAGGTAATCGCCCAGGTAGCGATGCTCGAACGAGTGCCGGGCGAACAGGCGAATGTTGGTCAGGTTGGACACCGCATCCACCACCTTGCCGTTGCTGGTACTGCGCGCCGCCGAGTATTGCTGGGACAACGGATGGCTGCGCTTGGCCAGGAAATAGCACACGGCAATGAACGCCACCGACCAGCCGAACATGAACAGCGCCAGCCAGACCGAGGCCGTGGCCAGTACCGCCACGGCGAGCGTCAGGGTGACCAGCAACGGAATCAGGTCGAACAGCAACAG
This sequence comes from Pseudomonas sp. CFBP 8758, assembly GCF_014841725.1. Classification (NCBI taxonomy): domain Bacteria; kingdom Pseudomonadati; phylum Pseudomonadota; class Gammaproteobacteria; order Pseudomonadales; family Pseudomonadaceae; genus Pseudomonas; species Pseudomonas sp. CFBP 8758. Next base: position 202,569 of record NZ_JACYUK010000006.1, read on the forward strand.
CGCCAGCGCCTGGCCTACGCCCATGGAGACTTCGGAGATCTTGTGCGCCAGGGCGCCGGCGAATTCGCTGCTGACGAAGCGATGGGAGTGACGCTGCAGGTAAGCGTAAACCGCATGGGTCACGGTGCGTCGCTGCAGCGGCAGCACCCGGATGTGCGCACCGGTGGCGCCACGGGTGCACAGCATTTCCAGCAGCAACAGGCCGGCGAACAGCAGCAGAGGTTGGCTCAATGTCTGCCAGTCGAGGGTCGCCGCGCTGGCGTGGCTCACCACCCGGGTGATCTGCCCCAGCACCCAGGGCACCAGCACCGTGCAGGTGACCGCCACGACCTGCAAAAGGAGAATCGCCAGGTACCAACCGCGGAAATGGCCGACGAAGAAGCGGGCAAAGGCAAAGGGCGTGTCCGGCAGCGACTGGATGTTCCAGCTGCGCAGGGCGTGTTGACGATCCTTGTACGAGGGTTTCAAACGATAGTCTCCAAGTGTCAGCGGCGCGAGCCGCGTCCGGGATGTTGCGTTTCTACTGGTGCACCGCGTATGCCGCCGACGCGGCTTGCGCCGCTGCTACAGAGGAACGCGCAAACCGTGTAGCAGCGGCGCGAGCCGCGTCCGGGGTGTTCGTTCAGATCGCCAGGGGCAGATAGGTGAGCGCGCGCAAGGCGCCGGTCTGCAAGGTCGGTACGGCGCTGAGCAGGGCTTGGGTGTAAGGGTGTTGCGGCCGGTCGAGGACCTGGCGCACTGCGCCCGCCTCCACCACTTCGCCGTCCTTCATCACCAGCACATGGTCGCTGACGTGGTTGATCACCCCCAGATCATGGGAAATGAACAGGCACGCCAGACCCAGCCGGTGTTTGAGATCGTCGAGCAATTGCAGAATCTGCGCCTGCACCGACACATCCAGCGCCGACACCGGCTCGTCGCACACCAGAATCTGTGGCTCGGCCGCCAGCGCGCGGGCGATCGCAACGCGTTGACGCTGCCCGCCGGACAATTCCATGGGCCGCCGATCGAGCACCGCAGCATCCATTTTCACCAGCGCCAGCAAGCGCTCGGCCCGAGCGTCCCAGGTCGCCCGTGGATGCCCCGCCACTTGCAGCGCTTCGAACAAGACCCGTTGCACGGTATAGCGCGGATCGAACGAGCCGAGCGGATCCTGGAACACCACCTGAATGCTGTGCCGGACCCGAGCTTGCTGGGCGTTGTCCAGATCGGACCAGCGCTGGCCGTCGATCCACACGTCGCCGCTGTCGGGACGCTCCAGCCCCAGGATCATCCGCGTCAGGGTGGTCTTGCCCGAACCGGACTCGCCGACGATACCCAGCGTGCGGCCGCGCTCCAGGCGCAGCGAAACATCTGCCACCACCGTGCGCACACGCCCGTCCGGGCCTTGGAAAGACTTGCTCAGGTGCTCGGCTCGCAGCAGGACTTCACCGGCTGCAGACGTCGCAGCGGCCGCGGCCGAGTCGCCGTAGGCGCGGCGGAAATGCACCGCGGTACCGGCTGCCAACAGGCTCTGGGTATAGGGATGGCGAGGGTCGCGCAGAATCTGATCGACGCTGCCCTGCTCCACGATCACCCCGCGGTACATCACTGCTATGCGGGTGGCCAGGCGCGCGACTACCGCCAGGTCATGGCTGACGATGAGCATGGCGGTGTCCTCACCGCGCAGCGATTCGAGCAGGCTCATGACCTGCGCCTGAACGGTCGCGTCCAGCGCCGTGGTGGGTTCGTCGGCGATCAGCAAGCGGGGGTTGCAGGCGATGGCCGAGGCAATCAACGCGCGCTGGCGCAGCCCTCCCGACAACTGGCCCGGATGCTGGCGTGCGCGCAGTTCGGGCTCGGGAACGCCGACCGAACGCAACAGCTCGATGACACGCAACTCGCGCTGCCGGCGCTTCATCTCGGTGTGCAGGCGCAACGGCTCGGCGATTTCCTGACCGACTCGCCGCAGCGGGTCAAGCGCCCCCAACGCATCCTGCATGACGAAACCCAACTGGGCGCCGCGCAACTGCAGCCAGTCCTTTTCGCGAAACGTGCGCAGATCACGCCCGGCGAACGACAAGCGCCGGGCCTGGACTTCGGAATGCGCGCCGGTAAGTCCGGCCAAGGTACGCGAGGTGACGCTCTTGCCCGAGCCGGACTCGCCCACCAGCGCCAGGCATTCGCCGGCGGCCAGCTGAAAACTGATGCCGCGGATCACCGGTTGCGCATGGGCGCTGAACGCCACGTGCAGGTCTTGCACGTCGAGCAGCGGCTGCGGCGGATGGACGATGGCATTCATAAGCGCTTTCCTTCGCTGCGACGCAGCAGTTCACGGCCAATGGCAGTGATGGAGATGACGGTGAAGGTGATCGCCAGCGCCGGCCAGGCCACCAGCCACCATGCGTTGGCGAGAAAGTTGCGGCCGATGGCGAGCATGGTGCCCCACTCCGGCGCGGGCGGCGGCGCGCCGAAACCCAGGAAGCTCAACGCCGCGCCGGCCGTGATGTTGCCGCCAATACCGATGGTGGCCAGGATCAGAATCGGTTTGATCGCATTGGGCAGCACGTGTCGCCAGATCACCGCCGCACGACCCAGGCCCAGCGTCGTCGCCGCTTCCACGTAGCCGGCGCCACGCACCACCTGGGTTTGCGCACGCACCAGGCGGGCGTAGCGCGGCACGCTGGCGATGCCGACGGCGATGATCAGGTTCAACGTGCCTTGACCGAAAAAGGTGATGATCACCAAGGCCAGCAACAGATCCGGAAATGCCAGCAGCACGTCCACCGCACGCATCACTGCGGCGTCGAGCCAGCGCGGCCCCAGGCCTGCAACCAGGCCAAGCAAGGTGCCCAGCGCCAAACCCATGGCCGTGGCCGCCAAGCCCAGCAGCAGCGACGGACGCACGCCATGGATCAGGCGGCTGAGCACGTCGCGGCCGTTTTCGTCGGTGCCCAACCAGTGCACGGCGTCGGGCGCTCGGTACGCATGGCGTGCCACAGCGTCGAGTGGATCGACCGTGGTCAGCAGGCCTGGGGCGATGGCTGCCACGATCAGCAGCAGAACGAACGCGCCGGCCAGCACCAGTCCCGGCCGCAGCCGGGTGCGCGCCCGAGGGCGATCGATGCCTGCGTCCAGCGTGCCTGCGGGTACCGGACCCAGCACCGTGAGTGATGAGCTGATTGCCATGGCGATTCTCCGTAGGGCAGGTACCGATCAAGGCGCCGGGTTGGGGGTCGCGCGATGGATCTCGGCGATCTTGTCCAGCAGGGTCGGGGTGAACTCGATGTCCAGCGCACTGAAGTTGTCCTGCAACTGCGCTTCGCTGGTCTGCCCGGTCAGCACGCTGCTGACGAACGGCTGCCGGGCGACGAAGCCCAGCGCCAATTGCGCGGGGGTGTAGCCATAGTCATTGGCCAACTGCACGTAGGCAGTGATGGCGCGGCTGGCCGAGTCGCTGTCGTAGCGGTTGAAGGTGCGGTACACCGAAGTCAGCCGCGAGCCCTGGGGTCGCGCGCCGTTCAGGTATTTGCCGGTAAGCGTGCCGAACGCCAGCGGCGAATAGGCCAGCAGCCCTACCCCTTCGCGATGGCTGAACTCCGACAGCCCGCCTTCGTACAGCCGATTCAACAGGCTGTAGGGGTTCTGCACGCTGGCGATGCGCGGCAGCCCGCGCTGCTCGGCCTGCTGCAGAAAGCGCGCAACGCCCCAAGGGGTCTCGTTGGAGACACCGATGTGACGGATCTTGCCGGCCTTGACCAGTTCGCCGAGCACCTCCAGGGTCTCTTCGATGGCGACGCTGCCATTGTCCTCGACGTACGGGTATTCACGCTGGCCGAAGATGTTGGTGGTGCGATCGGGCCAATGCAGTTGGTAGAGGTCCAGATAATCGGTCTGCAGGCGCTTGAGACTGCCGTCCAGTGCTGCGGTGATGTTGGCACGGTCGTGGCGGGTCAGGCCGTCGCGGATATGCCCGCCGGTGCCCGGCTGGCGCGGTGGGCCGATGATCTTGCTGGCCAGCACGATGTCGGCGCGGCGCCCGCTGCGCTGCAGCCAGGTGCCGATGAAGCGCTCGGTGCTGCCCCAGGTCTCGGCATGGGTCGGGGTGGGGTACATCTCTGCGGTGTCGATCAGATTGACGCCGTGCGCCAGGGCCAGGTCCAGTTGCCGATGGGCGTCCTGCTCGCTGTTCTGATGCCCCCAGGTCATGGTGCCCAGGCCCAGCAGGCTGACGTTGAGATCGGTATTGCCAAGAGTGCGATATTTCATGGTTCGAATCGGTCCGTTGCGGGCATGAAAAGGTTCAGGCGCTGAGTGCGTACTGGCTGGCCGGATACGGCAGGCCCAGGTGATCACGCAGGGTGTGGCCGCTGTACTCGTGGCGGAAAACACCGCGCTGGCGCAGCAGCGGCACCACCTCATCGACGAAGATTTCGACGCCGGACGGAAACATGTCCGGCATGATGTTGAAGCCGTCGGCAGCACCGGCCAGGAACCAGTGCTCGAGGGTGTCGGCGACCTGCTCCGGGGTGCCCACCAGCAAGCGGTGGCCGACCAGAATGCGCCGCGACAATTGGCGAATGCTCAGGTTTTCCCGGCGCGCCAGGTTCAGCTGGGCTTCGAGAAACCCGTGCGAGCCGCGCTCGAAGGATGCCACCGGGCCGATCCTGTCCCAGGGCAACGGCGCATCGGGGTCCAACTCGGCGACGCTCAACCCCACCCGCGCGGCCACCTGATACAGCAGCCCTTCTTCGCCGTAGAAATCGTTGAGGCGATCGAAACGTGCATGGGCTTCGGCCTCGGTGCTGCCGATCACCGTCGACAGCCCTGGCATGATCTTCAGGTGCGCCGGGTTGCGCCCCCATTGCCGGGCGCGGTGTTTCATCTCCTGATAGAAGCCCTGGCCGTCTTCCAGGGTGGTCTGGGTGGTGAAGATCGCATCGGCATAACGCGAGCCCAGCGCCTTGCCACCTTCGGACGAGCCGGCCTGCACCAACACCGGCCGGCCCTGGGGCGAGCGCGGCAGGTTGAGCGGCCCCTTGACCGAAAAGTGTTTGCCGACGAAATCGGGCGTGTGCACCTTGGCCGGATCGGCGAAACGGCCGCTGACGGCATCGCCGATGATGGCGTCGTCCTCCCAGCTGTCCCACAGCTTGAGGGTGATGTCGATGAACTCGTCGGCGCGTGCATAGCGGTCCACGTGCAGCGGCGCACCGGCCAGGCCAAAGTTCTGCGCGGCGGCATCGCCAGCGTTGGTCACCACGTTCCACGCCGCTCGGCCGCCGCTGATATGGTCCAGCGAAGAGAAACGCCGGGCCAGGTTGAACGGGTCGTTATAGGTGGTCGATGCCGTGGCAATCACGCCGATGCGTTGCGTAGCCAGGGCCACGGCCGTCAGCAGCACCGTGGGCTCGAGGCGCCCGGCCGGGTGCTGCGCCACGTCGCCGCCCAATGCCGGACCGTCGGCGAGGAAGATCGCGTCCAGCGTGCCACGCTCGGAGATGCGCGCGATGTTGCAGTAGTACTCGGCATCCAGGTAGGCATTGGCCGGCACCTCGCCCATTCGCCAGGCGGCGGAGTGCGAGCCGAAGCCGAGGATGTTCATGCCGATGCTCATTTGCGGTTTGGGGCTCATGGCGGTTCCTTGAAGGCGGTTCAGACGGCGCTGGCTTCGTCGTGCAGAGCAGCGACCGGTTCGGATCGGGCGGCGGCGTGCTCGGCCTGCGAGGCGCGCCAGGCGGCATTCGGGCTGATGCCGTTGAGGTAGTAGTTGCCCAGCGCCCGTTCGCGGTAGATCGCCGGGTTGTGCGAGGCCAGCGTGCGCGCGTTGCGCCAGTGCCGGTCCAGGCGCCGCGACTGGCTGGTGGCCGATGCACCGCCCACCTCGAACAACAACGTGGTGGCTTCCAGTACCTGCTCCAGAACGATCTGCTGAGCCTGAAAGGCGCGCACCTCGGCCTCGGTGTAGTGGGCTTCACTGGCCTGCCCGGCGCGTTCGGCTTCGTGGACGTTCTGCAGCACCTGCGCCACCGCCAGTACCTGGGTCTGCGCGGCATAGGCCAGGCTCGACAGGCGGCCGACGACACGCTGCACCAGTGGATCGTCCTTGGGACTGGACTGGCCCGGCACACCGAAGGCACGGGTCCGGCCCTGGACGAACTCGCTGGCGTCGCGCAGCACCGCGCGGGCAATGCCGGCCAATGTCGCCAGGTGAAACAGCTGATAGAAGGCAGAAATATAGGACTCGGGACGCTGCTCGCCGGCCGCATAGCGACGCAACACGTACTCGGACGGCACCGGGACATTGTCGAAACGCGTGGTGCCGCTGCCCGACAGGCGCTGGCCGAAACCGTCCCAATCGTCGTCGCGGCTCACGCCTGGCGCGGTGGTGGGCACCGAGACGCTGACGAAGTCTTCACCGGTCAGCGCCGACACGGCGATCCAGTCGGCGTACAGGGTGCCGGTGCAGTAGAACTTCTTGCCGTCCAGGCGCCAGCTCTGCTCACTGTCGGCCGTCAGGGTCACGCTCTGTTTGCTGGTGTCGGTGCGCTCGGCCATGGCCGCGCCCCACAGGTCACCGGCCACCACCTTGGCCAGCCAGTACGCCTGCGACTCGGCTTCATCGCGGGACAGGCGGCCTTCGACGAAGCCGAAATGCGCGCGCAGGATATGCGGCAGGTTGGAGTCCGCCTCGGCCAGCTCGATCAATAGCTCGAACAACTGCGGCAGGGTGGCGCCCGCGCCGCCCTGCTCGCTTGGCACACGCAAGGCACCAAAACCGGCCTCGCGCAGCCAGCTCACCGCTTCGAAGGCCAGTTCGCGCTGCTGTTCGCGGGCCAGTGCAGTCTCCTCTATGCGCGTGAAGATTGGCGCAAAGGGGGCCCGCAGGCGGGCATAGTCGGGGGCCAGCGGGAAACCGCCGGTACGCTGTTCAACACTCATGGTCTTTTCCTTGCGTCATCGGGCCGCCTGGCAGCCGTGAAAATTCGGGTCATGCGGACTTCACTCGCGGGTCGATCCAGTGGTTCACCAGGTCCACCACCAGGTTCACCGCCACATAGATCGCCGCTGCCAACAGGGTGATGCCCAGCACCATGGGCACGTCCTTGGCATTGGCCGCATCGAGCATCAGCCGGCCGATGCCTTGGCGGGAGAACAGCAGCTCCACCACCACCGCCCCGCCGAGCAGGCTGGCGAAGACGAAACCGGCCAGGGTCACCAGCGGCACCAGGGCATGGCGCAGGGCGTGGCGCAGGCGCACACCGGTCTCGGACATGCCGCGGGCGCGGGCCATGGCAATGAAAGGCTGGTCGAGAATGTCTTCCAGCTCCTGGCGCAACACCTGGGTCAGTACGGCGGCAATCGGCAGGGCCAGCGCCAGGGTCGGCAGGATCAACGACTGCCAGCTACCCGACCCCGAAGGTGGCAGCACGTGCCAGTGAAAGGCGAACACCAGCAGCAGGAGAATGCCGATGACGAACGAGGGCGCCGACGACAACACCAGCTCAGATCCCGATACCAGCGAGCGCACCCATGGGCTGCGCTTGGCCGTGGTGATCGCACTGATGACCGACAGGATCACGGCTACCAGTGCCGCGCAGATCGACAGCTGCACGGTGGCGCCGATCTGTGCGCCGATAGCCCGGGTGACCGGAATGCGCAGACGGTAGGACTCGCCCAGATCGCCCTGGGCGAGGCGCGCGATGTAGTGGCCGTACTGCACGATCAGCGGCTGATCGAGGCCGTATTCGGCGCGTACCCGCACGATCATCTCTGGGGTCGGCATGGATTCCGGACCGCCGAGAATGGCCAGTGCAGGGTCACCGGCACTTAGGTTGATGGCCAGAAAAGTCAGGGTCGCGGCTCCCCAGAGGACGCCGATACCAGCCAGCAGGCGCCAGAGCACCTTGCGCAGAGCAGTGTTCATTTCGCCTCCGTTTGTAGCCACAGGCTGGGCAGAAAGACCGTGTTGTGCGAGGTGTCGAAAATCACCCCGGCAAGGCGGTTCGAGTAGGCGACCAGCACATGGCTCTCGAACGAAGGCACCACCGGCACTTGTTCGGCCAGGCGCTGCTGGGCCTTGCTGTACAATCGTTCGAGACGAGCCGGGTCGTGGCTGCGTCGGGCTGCGGCCAACAGTCGATCCAGTTCGGCATCGCGAAAACGCCCGCCGTTCTGGCCGATGCGTTTTTCCGAAGTGATGGAATCGCTGTGGTACAGGATGTACAGACCGTCCGGGGTGTTGGTGTGCCAGTAACCACCGCCCATGACCTGGAAGTTGCCGGCATAACGGCGGTCGGTAACCTGGGCCAGCGGCAGCAGCTCGATGCGCAAAGCGAAACCGAGCTTCTTCAGGTCTGCCTGAATCGCCACCGCAACACTGCTGGAGAAGCTCGCGCTTTCGGTTGCCAACAGGGCCGCGCCCAGCCGCTCGCCGTTGCGGGTGCGATAGCCCTGCTCGTCGCGTGCGGTCCAGCCGGCGGCGTCGAGCAAGGCGTTGGCGGCCTTGACGTCGTAGGCCAGCACATCCTTGTACGTGGGGTCGTAGTAGCGCGTGTTGGCGGCGAGAAAATCCGCCTTCACCCGGTATTCGCCGAACCCGATGATCCAGGCCAGGCCCTCGCGGTCGATGCCCTTGGCTACCGCGCGACGTACCCACACGTCATCGAACGGCGCCTTTTCGACGTTGAACGTCAGGCTGCGAAACGGGTTGCCCTTGCGAATGCGGCTGCGCAGGGTCAGGTCGGTGGAGGCGCGAATGGCCTTGGCGTTCTGCGGCGGCGCATCCAGCGTCAGGTCCGACTGCCCAGCCTGGAGTGAGGTGAAGCGGATCATCGCCTCGGGCACGAAGCTGAGCTCGATGCGATCCAGGTAGGCCTCGCCTCGATGGCGAGTCACCGGTGGCGACCAGTCGTAGCCGGGGCGACGGGTGAACACCGCACCCTGGTCGCGGGTATAGCTCTGCAGCACGAACGGCCCGGAGCCGACGGGGTGCTCGGCGATCGACTTGGGTGCTTCGAGGATCTGCTTCGGCGAAATCATCCCCAGCCAGGACTGCGCCAGCACGTCGAGAAACGGCGAATAGGGTTCGCGCAAAGTCGCCTGGAAGGTGTACTCGTCGATCACCCGACCCTGGTCATACGGTGCGATATAGGCTGCCGCCAAGGGCGACTTGGTCGCGGGATCGCGCATGTGTTCCAGGTTGATCTTCACCGCCTGGGCATTGAATTTCTCCCCGTCGCTGAAGGTCACGCCCTCGCGCAGGTGAAAGGTGTAGGTCCTGCCGTCTTCGGACACTTCCCAGGATTTTGCCAGCCAGGGCGAGACCCTGCCCTCCTCGTCCTGGTAAACCAGGCAGTCGTACAGCACTCGCCCCAACCACTGCACGTTGCCATGGGAAATCGAATGGACGTCGAAGGTGCCGGTGTCGGCGGCCGTGGTCACGCGCAGCGTCCCGCCGCGCTTGCCGGGTTCCTCTTCGTGGTAGTCGGAAGCGGGGTAGCTGATCAGATCGCCATTGACGATGCCGTCGGTGCTCGGTGCCTGCGCCACCGGTGTGGCTGGCGCATCGGCAGCGGGCGAACAGGCCGAGAGCGTGAACAGCACGCCGATCAAGGCGCAGCCGAAGAAGGTCGAGGTCATGGGTCGGGCAGCCATCAGAAGTTGTAGGTCACGCCGGTGAACGCACCGAAGCCGTCCCCCGGATACAGCGCTGCAGTGTCCTGCCCCTGAGCGTTGTAGCCCGGTACGATGGCGGTCACGTAATCCTTGTCGCCGAGGTTTTTCAGGTCCACGTAGGCCTGCCACTTCTTGCTCGGCGCGTCGTATCCCAGCCGTGCGCCGAAGATCGTGTACGACGGTGCGTTGAACGTGTTGGCGTAGTCCACCGCCGTACTCGACGCGGAGCGCACGTTGACGCCGGCGTAGAAACCATTGGCGTACTGGTATTGCAGTTCGGCCTGGTAGATATGCTTGGGCAGGCCCGGTAACTCGTTCTTGCTGAAGGCAGGGTCGTGGCGGTAGTAAAAGTCGTTGAGGGTGTAGGCCTGGCGCCAGCTGAGTACATCACCGTTGCTGCCCTGCCAGAGCTGGGTGGTCAGGCCCGCTTCGATACCTTGGTGGATGGTCGGGGTGGCATTGGATGTCGAGACAATCGCCGCGCTGGTGCCGGTGGCGGCGGCAATCTGGGTGGTCAGCAACTCGTTCTTGACCCAGGAGCGGTACAGCACCAGGCTGCCGTCGAAACGCTCGGACTGGCCGCGGACACCGAATTCCACGGTGTTCGCGGTTTGTGGTACCAGCGGCTTGATGTAGTTGTTGGTTACCCCGGAGTTGGAGATCGACCACGAACTGGGCGGATCGATGGAGCGGCTGACGTTGCCGAACACTTGCAAGTTTGGGGTCAGTTCAAAACGCAGCCCCGCACGCGGTGCCAGGGACCAGTCGGCGTAGTCGTAGCGCGTGGGAAAGCCGCTGGTGTTGGGCCGATCGCTGAAAGACACGTCGATGTCGCGCTTGATCTGGATCGCCGAGACGCCGGTGGTCAGGTACAACCGATCGGTCAGGCCCAGGTCGTTGCCGACGGTGAACACATGGTCGAAGGAGCCGTCGTACTTGACGTTTTTCTGCAGGAGCCCAAGGTCCTTGTCGCCGCGATAGGTCTTGGCGCCTGCGTTCAAGTGCTCGGTGCTGGTGAAGCCCAGGGTGGTGGTGCTGTCGAGGCCGAACAGTTGGTCGTAGCGGGTGTATTTGAGCGATGCGTTGATGTCGCTCCAGTCCCAGTAGTTGGGGTTGACCGTGCTGCGACGGTTCAAGATCTGCGGATAGTCGTGGTACCCAACGCCGAATTCCAGGGTGGCGTCGTCGTCGAAGGTGTAGGTGGTCTTGCTGGCTACCCAGGTAGAGCCGCGTTTGGTCGAGTCGCCGCGGCTGGCGCGCGTGGCCGCGTTGGTCTGGGTGCTGTCGTGCTTGAGCTGGGCGCGCGTCAGCGCACCGGCGTTCTCGTGAAATTCCTCGCGGTAGCGCACGATCAGACGCGTCTGAAGTTTCGGATTGAACCGGTAGCCGAAGTTACCCACGACTCCCTTGGACTTGCTGAAGGTGTAATCCTGATAACCATCGCGTCGAGCGTTGTCGACGCTGACGAAATAGTCTGCATCACCGACCACACCGCCGGTGCGAAGGGTCTGTTTCTGCCAACCGAAACTGCCACCTTCCAGTTTGATCTGGCTGCCCGGCGCGCTGTAGCCGGTATGGGTGATGAAATTGATGCCGCCACCCAGAGACAAGGCGCCGTACTCGAAGGCATTGGCGCCACGCAGGATCTCGGTGTACTGCAAGCCCTGCCCGTCCAGCAGCTCGTACGGCGTACCGCCGGCGCCGGTCAATGCCAATCCGTCGAAGAGGAACTTGGTGCCCTCGCGGAAGTAGCCCGGTGATGCATTGGCGCCGGAGCCGCGGATGGAAATCTTGACCGCGTCGTTGCCACCGGCCGACTGCGCGTACACCCCTGGCTGGTAAGCCAGGGTGTCTTCGAGGCTGGCGGAGCGCCCTTTGTCGACCTCGGCCTGCTCGACCAGGCTGGTGCCCCCAGGTACTTCCTTGAGCTGGGCACGGGACAGCTCGACCGGCGTCGCCTTGGCGGCCTGCACAGTGACCGTTTGCAAGCGTTGCTCTGGTGTATCGGCGAAGGCAGGAGCGACAGTGAACAACAGGCAGGCACTCAGGCCTGAAGCGAATTCGGTATAGCGATAGGCGGTACTGCGCCGACTGTTCAACGACGGCGTATAGGCATGTAACTTCAAATGTGTTGCTCCCACCCAATGAATATAAGGCGAGCTTCTATTGGTATAGTCGGACTCGAGTGATGAGGTCTGCGACGTCATCGATAACGTTGTAGATTGCAGTGTTCGTGCCAATCGCCAAGTGCCCTGAACAGGGAACTTCATTGATATCAGGTAGCGGCTGGATGTTTGAAATGGCTGCAACTGCTTAATGACTGCTGTTCCAGCAACACTTATCACCGTTGTGGGAGCGGGCTCCGCCCGCGAAGAATGTCCCGCAATACACCAGACACACCGCAGCGCCTTTTTCGCGGCCGATGACCGCTCCTACGCAGGCATCGAATCACCGGAAACTGTACTGCACCCCTGCATACGCGCCGAACCCATCCCCTGGGATGATTGCCCGCACATCATTGCCGCCGGCATTGAACGCCGGACTGATGGACGCGGCGTACTTCTCGTCCGTCAGGTTGCGCAGGTCCAGATAGACATTCCAATCCTTCTTCGGCGAGTCCCATCCCAGGATCGCGCCCCACAGATTGTAGGAGCCGGCATCCTTGGTATTGGCAAAGTCCATCGGTGTCTTGGAAGCGTAGTAGGTGTTCACCCCCACATACACGCCATTGCTGAAGTCATAACGCAGTTCAGCCTGATAGTTGTGCTTGGGAATACCCGGCAACCGATTGCTGCCGAACTGCTCGTCGTCGCGGTAGAAGAAGTCGCTGTAGGTATAGGACTGACGCAGGTGCAACGCATCGCCGTCGTTCTGGTACAGCAGAGAATCCAGACCCAGCTCCACACCCTGATGAATGGTCTTGCTGGCGTTGTATTCGGAGGTCAATGCATCGGCGCTGGAAGTCGCCTCCCTGATGATCACCGAGAGCAGTTCATCCTGCACATGGGAGCGATAGAACGTCAGGTCCCAAGTGTTGTTGCCCAACTGCCCACGGGTACCGAACTCCAACGTATCGGCGATCTGCGGCTCGAGCTTCTGCCCACCGGAATTGAGCCCGGTGGCCGGCCCCGAAGTGAACACCTGCGCACCGGACACATAAGCCCACGACTGCTGCGCCTCGACCGTGCGACTAAGGTTACCGAACAGCTGCCAGTTGGGGTTGATCTGATAACGCACCCCCAGCCTGGGCGCAAACTCCCAGTCGTTCTTTTCGATGGGGTTGTTGGGGTTGTCGGCCTCGCCACCCACCGGATACGACACCTTGGCCTTGCGCTGGAACTCCACGGCGGAAAGTCCTGCACTCAACCACAATGTGTTGTCGATCCACTCGGTTTCGTTGCTTGCGCTCAACACGGTATCGGAGCCTTCGTACTCAGCCTTGCGCACCAACGCGCCGGACGGCAGGTTGGCGGTGATACCGGAAGGAATCCGCACCTTGGTCTTGGCATAGGCATTCAAATGCTCGGTCCGCAGCGCGTTGAATCGGGTGATGCTGTTCTTGCCGAACAAAGTGTCCAGACGGTCGTACTTCAAACTGGCGGAGTAATCGCTGAAGCCCCAGGCCGTGCGATTGACACCCTGTCGCGCGTCGATTGGATAGTCGTGTTAGACCAATCCTACTTCCAGGTTGGAATCGTCATCGAAGGTGTACTGGGTCTTGCTCGCTACCCAGGTCGAACCTGGCTGTTTGCGATGGGCGCGCACGTTCACACTGGCCGGGTTGGCCTGCTCGGGATCGTCCTTGAGTTGCGCGCGAGTGATATAACCCGGCGTCTCGTTGTCGGTGGTTCGGTAGCGATAGTACAGACGGGATTTCAACTGCGGCGAAAACTGATAGCCGACGTTGCCGACAAACCCGGCGCTCTTGCCTTGGGTCTGATCCTGAAAGCCGTCCGACGCCGAGTCGGTGAGGCTGACGTAATAGTCGAGCGGGCCCAGCACTTGCCCTGAACTGATCTGACGCTTTTGATAGCCGTAACTACCGGCCTCATAGCGCACTTGCAAGGGCGCGGAATTGTAGCCGGTCTTGGTCACGTAGTTGATTGCACCCCCCAGATACAACGAGCCGATATCGAAAGCATTGCCGCCGCGCAGCACTTCGGTATGACTCAGGCCCAGCGGCTCGAACAGTTCGTAGGGGGTACCGCCGGGCCCGGACACCGGCAGGCCGTCGAACAGGTAGAAGATGCCGGCGCGGAAATAACCCACGCCCTTGTTGATACCCGACCCGCGAATGGAAATCCGTGTGCCGTCGTTGCTGCCGCCGCCCTGGGTGGCGATTACACCGGGCTGCAGCGCGAAGATATCGGTACTGGTCGACACGCGCCCCTTTTCAACGGTCGCGGAATCGACATAGTTGACCCCGCCTGCCACTTCCTTCAAAGCCGTTTCGGCGCGTTGGTTCTCGTCCTGTCTGGCACCCTGAACAACTACGGTACTCAGTTGACTGGTCGGCTTCTGCTCGGCCGATTCGCTGACTTGTGCGGCATGAAGTTGGCCGATAAACAGCAATGTCGCCCCAGCGCCCAGCGCCGACGGCAAGCGACTGCGTGCCGTGGTTGTTGCAATGACTTCCCCGTTCATTCCCTGCTCCTGCTGACTCATATAACACCGCCCTGAAAAAAGACGGTGCTTATTTATTGGCAACAGGGTGATAGCAGAGAGCGTGCCAGCTATTGGGCGGCTGAAACTCGTTAAAACCGTACATTAGAGCGGCCAAGTGGCCGCCAGCACACACTTGGTGATGAACGACTGCCTCGATTCGAACACTTGAAACTTCACTACAGCCCTGTCAACAAACACCTGATATCAATCATCCGTGGGAGCGGTCATCGGCCGCGAAGGCTTTACCGCAACTTGCCTGACACACCGCAGCGATCCTTTCGCGGCCGCGGACCGCTCCTACAAAAAATACAATCGTACTCATCCGTGGGAGCGGTCATCAGCCGCGAAGGCTTTACCGCAACTTACCTGACATACCGCAGCGATCCTTTCGCGGCCGGGGACCGCTCCTAAAAAAAAATACAATCGCACTCATCCGTGGGCGTGATCATCGTCCGCGAAGAATTCTTCACCTATTTATCGTGAACAATAAGCGCCTGGAGTCGTCAGCATACCTATCGTCAATTTGGAACCCGACGCCATCGACGGCGGGCTTCACCCTTATCAAGGAGATCAACCATGCTCACCGATTGGGAAATGTGTATCCGCCTGCTGTTGGCTGCTCTGCTCGGCAGCCTGATCGGACTCGAACGCGAGCGGCTGCTGTGGGCCGCAGGCCTGCGTACTCACATGCTGGTGTGCGTGGGCTCGTGCCTGCTCATGATCGTATCGTCGTTCGGCTTTCAGGATGCCCTGGCCATGGCGCACACCGAACTCGACCCCTCGCGGGTGGCGGCGCAGGTGGTTTCAGGTATCGGTTTCCTGGGCGCCGGCTCGATCCTGCTGCGCGGCGAAGTGATTCGCGGACTCACCACGGCGGCCAGCCTCTGGACGGTCGCCGCCATCGGCCTGTCGGTAGGCGGTGGGCTGTACGTGGTCAGCACCGCCGCCACCTTTATCATTCTGGTGATCCTGATCGCCATAAAACCCATGGAACGGGTCTACCGCAACCGCGTGCAAGTCCACGTCATTAAACTCATCGCGCCATCGCAGACCCTGTCCCTGAAAAAGGTCAACGAGGTGATGGGCAACCGCGCGGGCAAGGTCAGGCAGTTCATCGTCGAAAAAGGCAACCGTGACGACACCGACAGCATCACCATCGAACTCAAACGCACTTCAGGCGCGCAGGCCAAGCAGATACTGGAGCAACTGCTGACCATTGATGGGGTTCAGGAGGATGCTTCCAGCCAGTGATGTTCCTGGTCGTCAAGTTGCAACGGCGTGTACTCCATACCGATGCTCGGCATTGGCCTATGTTTCGCCATGACGAACGACATACAACTGCATGAAACCTACCTCGCTCAGTCAAAGACGGCCGCTGTACCGGACTTCTTGCAATTTCGTCCCGCCGCGTTCGAGCGTTCGTCGTGTTTCCGGCTCCTCTGCAAGTCCAGCAGCTTGATAAAACCTGATCGCCCGTACGTTTTCGACCAGTACCCACAGCGTGACTTTTTCATAGCCCTGCTCGGCCAGCCAGGCCAGGGCTGCCAGCCATAACCGCCGCCCCACTCCTGAGCCCCAATGCTCGGCGAGCACATACAAGGCCATCACTTCGCCTACCTGTTGAGGGTCTGCATCGTGGTCGCGGCTGGGCCCGAACGATATCCAGCCAACGACAGCGTCCGCCAACGAGGCGACCTGCACTTGCGAATCGTGCCCCGTGATGCTCTGTTCCCAGTTTGCCTGTCTCTGCAGCAAGGTCTGGTCCAGTCCGTGCAGATAAGCTTGATCCATCAAACTACGATACGCCTGCTGCCAACTGCGGATATGCACATCGGCGATCTGCGCCGCATCTTCGAATGCTGCAGGCCGCACTACGGGCCAGTTGAACACCAGCGTGTCACACACCCCGAAGACATCCGATCGACGATCACCGACCAGGGTGCGAACCAGGCGAAACCCGGCCGACTCCGCGAGCCGGCGGCTGGCGGCGTTGGCTGAAGACGTCGTCAGGTACACACGTGTTCCAGGCAACTGGGCAATCAGTGCCGTCAATGCTTCGCGCATCAAACCCCGGCCCTGAAATGATTGGTTCGCCCAATAGCCTATTTCGTGGGAGCCATCGGCCTTGGGGGTGAAGCCGATACACCCCACCAGTTGCTGCGGGTGCTCGCGAGTCAGCAGGAAGAACTTTTTCTCCGCATCGTGGCGGACGAAATCGCTCTGCGCTCGCTGCAGGGTGTCCAGCGTATCCGTCAGCTCCCAGCGGGGCCGGCTCCAAACCAGAAACAGACGATGGGTTTCGTAACTCGCGTTCAAGGCATCCGCCAAGAGCTGTGCCAGGGCAACATTCGGGGCGACTATTTCAAGACGTGGCGTCAGCAGCGGCGTCTGCACCAGAGGCGGGATCAACTGGGTGCGATAACGCACCAGTGACAGAGATTCCCCATCCTCAACCACCGTTCGCTCGCTGCCAGGTTCGCGGACGAACCCAATGGCCTGATAGAACCCGATTGCCCGCTCGTTCCCCGCCAATACCCACGCGGTCACGTCGGTGTAGCCGTCGCGCGTGAGGTTTTCCTGGATGACCTCCCACAACTGGCGACCCAGACCTTGCGACCAGACCTCGGGCAGCAGATTGATCGCGCGCAGTTCGGCCGTAGCCGAACCCGCCTCAGCATCCCTGCTGGGCCCGAAAGAGGCCCAACCCAGGACTTGCCCGCTTCGCTCGATCACCCACAACGACATTGTCCGCTGAACGATCGCCTCGCGTAGCACGTTTGCCCGCTGCTCCAGCTTGTCTTCAAGCGCCAGCAGGTAGGACGGTGAAAGAAGGTCTTGGTAGGCCGCCTGCCAGGCGGCCAGATGAACGCTGGATAAGGCGCGCGCATCCGTGCTGGCGGCAACGCGAATCACCACGGGCGAGGCAGCGCTGTCGGACTTCGAAAGCAACTTTTTCAGGTTCTCGGGCCACACGGTTTCTTGCGTAGACTGGAGTTCGTCAGCAGACCACCAGCGACACTCGGCGACGACTTCGACTTCCTGCGGGGTCCACCCTTCACGAGACAGCTCCTGCAGTAGGACGCGTACGGCAAAATACTGCTCCAAGCCAAGTACATATTCTCCATCAGGCATCTGCATCACAAAATCCCGCTCGGCGACAACAGGACCTGCCGTCACAACGTGAATTCCGGTTTCCTCGTGTAGCTCCCGTATTGCCGCCGACGCGAAGGATTCACCTTCCTCGACGCCACCGCCTGGCGTGGCCCAATAGTCCTGCCCCGCCAACGGTCCGGCCGTATGGTGAAACCTGAAAAGAAGAACCCTCCCTTCTGGATCTATCACCAACCAGCGCGCTGCCTTGCGCTCTCGCATGTCATCCTCTCTCTCTGCTGTAACTGCGTTAAATCCTGCAGACGGTGTGTGCTGAGCCTACAGATCCCAGAAATCATTCGCGACTGGTTTCGACCGCCAACCGGCTACGCAAGAAATGCAGTGCGTCTCTGAAAGTCTTATGCCATCGCTCATCGGGCTGGCTGGCAAGCCGGTGCCAGAAAAAACGAAAACGATGTCCTTGGTCGTCCTGACAATAATGCACCCAGTGATCCGCAAGTTCACCAATGGCTTCGCATTGATGAAACATCCATATCTCACCGGTGCCTGTGTACTGCCAAGTACCCAAATCAAGCACCACCCTTGCTCGAATGCCCGCCTCTTCGAACAATTCGCGACCAGCCGCCGCGGCCGAAGTCTCACCCTCCTCTACGGTCCCTTTCACCAACTGCAGCCCTGCTAGAGGGTGCTCGAAGGCGAGAACCTCCAAGCCTTCTCTATAGCGGATGACCACCGGGCAAGCCTTCATTCGAGTCCCTCATGCATCGTCAAAGCAGGGCCCTATCAAAACCGAAACGCAACGCCAGTCGTGACGTTGAACGCATCCCCCGGATAGAAGTTGGCGGAATCCTGCCCGCGGGCGTCGTAGGTGGTGTTGGCCGCGGTGGCGTAGCGTTCGTCGGTCAGGTTGCGCATGTCCAGGAACACGTCCCAGCGTTTGCTCGGGGCTTCGAAGCCTACGCGGGCGCCCAGAATGGTGTAGGACGGTGCGCTGAAACTGTTGGCGTAGTCGACGAAGTAACTGGAGGCCGAACGCAGGTTGAGCTGGGCGTAAAAGCCTCCGGCCTGTTGGTACTGAAGCTCGGCCTGGTACACGTGGCGTGGCAGGCTGGGCAGCTCGTTGCCGCCGAAGGTGTTGTCGTGGCGATAGTAGAAATCGTTGAAGGTGTAGGCTTGGCGCAGGTTCAGCGTATCGCCGTTGTCGCCTTCCCACAGCAGTGCATTCAAGCCCGCCTCGACGCCTTGGTGAATGGTTGGGCTGGCGTTGGACGAAGCCACCAGTTGGTCTTGATTGGCCGAGGCCTGACGCACCACCACGGACAGAATCTCGTCATCGATCCAGGAGCGATAGAACGTCAGACTGCCATCGAAAATCCCGGCACTGGCACGTACGCCCAGCTCGGCGGTGGTGGCCTTCTGGGGTTTCACGTTGCGTATGAACGGCGAGCCGGTGCTGCCCAACTGCCAGGTCACGGGCGGGTCGATGGAGCGGCTGACGTTACCGAACAGCTGGATGTCCGGCGTCAGTTCATACCGCAGGCCCAGCCGCGGCGCGGTGTCCCATTCGGAGTAGTTCACGCCATCGGGAAACTCGCTGGTGTTCACCCCGGTGGTGTATTCGATCTCGGCCTTGCGCTTGATGTTGATGAACGAAAGCCCCGTGGACAGCCAGGTTCTGTCGTTGAGCTGCAACTCGTTGCCCAGCGCCAGCACGCTGTCGCGCGAGCCGGTGTACTTTGTGTACTGCAACAGTTGCCCGGTGCTGCGGCTGTGGGATTTGACATCGCCCAGGTAGGCCAGGGTATTGCTGAAGGTGATGCTGCTGTCGCTGGGCAGGCCGAACAGCTCATCATGGGCGCGGCGATAGCGCAGCACTACGCTGGTGTCCTTCGAGCGCCAGTCCTGCGGCGAGACCGAATACCGCCAGCCGTTGAGCAACGGGTAGTCGTTGTAACCCAGGCCCACTTCCAGGGTCGAGTCGTCGTCGAATCTGTAGGTGGTGTTGCTGCCCAGCAAAGTCGTGCCATCCTTCTTGCGACCAGTGGGGACGTCATTGCTGCGCGGATCGTGCTTGAGCTGGGCTCGGGTCAGGGTGTTGCCATTGGTGAGCTGTTCTTCGCGGTAGCGCAGGAAGAAACGCGTTTCCAGTTTGGGGCTGAACACATGGCCGAAGTTGGCGATCAGGTCGCGGCCCTTGTTGGCCGTATTGTCTTGATAGCCGTCGCGTTCGTTGTGCAGCACGCTGACGTAGTAGTCGCTGTCGCCGACCACGCCACCGGTACTCAGTTGCTGCTTGCGGTAGCCGAAACTGCCGACTTCGAACCGTGCGTAGTTGCCTGGGGACGTGCGTCCGGTACGGCTGACGAAGTTGATCGCGCCACCCAGCGACAGCGCCGTGTGCTTGAAGGCGTTGGCGCCGTACAGCACTTCGGTGTGATCGACTGCGGCCATGTTCAGCAGGTCTTCCTGAGTCCCGCCCGGCCCGGTGATCGGCAGTCCGTCGTAGAGAAATTTGATGCCCAGGGCATACCCCTGATAGAAGGTATTCAAACCCGAACCGCGAATCGAAATCTTGTTGGCACCGGTGCCGCTGGTGGCCTGCGCGAACACCCCCGGTTGTAGCGCAAGTACGTCTTCGGCATTGGAGGCACGGCCTTTCTCGACCTCTTTCATGTCGACGACTGCGGTGGTACCGGGAGTCTTGTCCAGTTCGACCTTGGCCTTTTGCGCCTCGCTGCGCGCCGCGCCCGTCACCACCACCGTGGACAGCTGCGTATCCTCCGCGTGGGCCAGACCCAAACTGGTGGCGGTGAACAATGCCACGCTGCTCGATACAAAAGCGCGATATGAACCACTGGGCTTGCGGCCCGATGTTGAACCCATGGATGAAGCTCCTGAACGCTACGAAAAGAGAAGGAGCCTCTATTCGTATAGTCGCGCTCGCAGGGGGCTTCAGCAGCTATCGTGCCAAAGGTAAAACCCCATAGGCTGGGCTCGCGATAGCAGCGCAGCGATCGTTATCGTGCAACCTGTACTTCTGCTGTTGGCTCAGCGACAGTACCGGCGGTGCAAAGGGATCGGTCGGTACACATGCGGCACCAGAACAACACTTGACCCTCATGCAATTGATCCAGAAAATCCTCCCAAAAAGGGAGATCCGCATTTATCATGAGAGTCATTGCCAAGCGAACATTGCGGGAATTCTGGGAGCGGAACGGACACGGTGACGCGCAACGGCCGTTGATTGAGTGGCACAATCTCATAATCAACGCCAACTGGCTTACCCCTCAGGCGCTAAAAGCTGAGATCGGCACAGGGAGCATCATCAAAGCAGGCAGGGTTGTTTTCAACATAGCAGGCAACAAATATCGCCTGGTCGTAGCAATCGACTACAACCACCAGATTGCATGGTTAAAATTCGTTGGCACTCATGCCCAGTATGACCAGATCAACGTGGAGACCATCTGATGAATCTCAAACCCATCCGTAACGAGACAGACCTTCAGAAGGCATTTGTTCGCATGGAGGAGCTGTGGGGTGCGCAGCCCGGTACTGCCAGTGCCGACGAATTGGAAGTCCTCGCGATACTTATCGAGAAATACGAGGACCAGCATTACCCTATCGGCCCGTCCAATCCTATCGAAGCGATAAAATTTCGAATGGACCAGCAAGGCCTGAGTATGCGCGATCTGGAGCCCTTCATCGGCTCGAGTGGGCGTGTGTCTGAGGTATTGAACGCCAAACGCTCCTTGAGTCTTGCGATGATCAAGCGCCTGCATGTCGGGATGAACATTCCCTACGAAAGCCTACTAGGCTAGCGTTTCTTCAGTCGAATGTTACTGGCTTCGAATCGCATATTCGTAGCCCAAGAAAAAGCCCACGCTGACCANCAGCAACAACCTTGGCAGGCGGCTGAGTGCGACGACCCAGTACACCGGCACCGGCCGATACCAGACCCGAGATCACCAGGGTGATCAGCAGGATCCAGGCGCCTTGCGAAACACGCTTGGCAGCCACTTCGGCAGCTTCACGGGCTTTCTGCTCGGCCTGAGCCTTCAGCTCTTGATACTTGGCGTAAGCCTGACGATAGCTGGCCTGAGCCTGATCGACGATCTGGTTGGCTTCGGCGTCGGTCTTGTTGCCACGAGCCTTGATCAGGTTGACCAGTGCTTGACGGTCGGCAGCATCCCAAGCCTGGTCACCCTTGGCCTTGATGCGGTCCATCAGACCACCCAACTGGTTGTCGGCTTGCTGAGGATTCTCGGCGCTGCGCTGAGCAGTGTTCTGAGCATCCTGCTGAGTAGCCTGAGCTTCCTGCTTGACGTTGTCCGGGTTCAGTTCGGCTTTGCCGGTCTGACGCATGGCCAACTCAATTTCACCCTGGATATCGTCCAGGTTGAAGTCGATGCCCTGTGCGCGCAGTTGATCCTGGATCTTGTCGCCCAGCGCTGGAGCCACCTGGGCGATACCGCTGCCCAGCGCCGACATGCCGCTGCCGGCCAGGTTCAGGCCGCCACGGACGACACCGGTGACTGCACTGGACACCAGGTAGACGGTGATCAGCGAAACGCTTGCCCATACCAGCAGACCGTGGAACGCGCCTTCGCGCTGTGCCAGACGACCCGCAGCCCAACCACCTACGAACAGCGAAATGACGGCGCTGACGACCACCCAGATGCCGGCACCGGTGCCAATCCCGGACAGCGGATTGGCTTCCTGCATCGGATCGATGGTGGCCGTACCGATGGCCGTGCCCAGCAGGTTCAACAACAGCGAAACAACCATGGCCAGTACCACACCGGCCAGAATGGCACTCCACGAAATTCGCTTGAGCAACGGCGCGGTCGTGGCGTGGTCATGGTAGACCGGGGTGGTGTAGCCGTCTGGAGCGATACGGTCATCGCGGATCATGATGGTAGTCCTTGGGGTCAATGGCAGAGCGGGTACGAGCACCCGCTTACTGCAATGACCCAGGCGCAAGTGAAAAAGTTTGAAAAAAACCCTGAATATCTTTTTACGTACGAATGTGCCATATCGTCCGCCATCGGTAGCCTGTCACCTTTGCGCTGAGTAGTATGCCGCTACAAGCCCTTCAATTTTCACGTATTGCAGCCCCGAGCACATGATGAGCACAGACCTGGACACGCTGTTCGACCGCACCGGCACCAGCAGCACCAAATGGAGCCGCTACCCGGAAGACGTACTGCCCATGTGGGTGGCCGACATGGATTTTGCTGCGCCACCGGCAGTCATCGAACGACTGCAGGCGCGGCTGGCGCACCCCGTTCTGGGTTACAGCATGCCGTCCGAAGCGCTGCGTCAGGTGCTGGTCGATTACCTGCGCGATCACTATGACTGGCAGGTGCAGACGCAGGATATCGTGGTCCTGCCCGGCGTGGTGCCCGGGGTCAACATGGCCCTGCATGGCCTGGTGGCCGAAGGCGCCGGCGTGGTGGTGCATACGCCAAACTACCCACCGCTGCGCGAGGCGGCCGGGCACTGGAAGATGCGCAGCATCGAAGTTCCGCTGACCGCCAATGCGCAAAGTGAATGGTCCTGCGACCCGCACCGCCTGCAACAGGCGCTCGGCGACAGCGCAGCGTTCATCCTCAGCAACCCACACAATCCGCTGGGCAAGACTTATTCGCGCGGCGAGCTGCAGGCCATTGCCTACACCTGTGTAGCGCAGGATGTGTTGATCATCAGCGACGAGATCCATGCCGACCTGCAGTTCGACGGCCGCCGTCATGTCCCGATTGCCTCGCTGTCGCCTGAGGTCGCCGAGCGCACCATCACCCTCATGTCAGCCAGCAAGACCTACAACGTGGCTGGGTTGAAGACGGCCTTCGCAGTGATTCAGAATGTTGAGTTGCGCGCGCGCTTCGATGCTGCGCGGGTGGGCATGGTCGACAGCGTCAACCCGCTGGGCATGGAGGCTACCCACGCCGCGTATGCGCAGCCAGGCGAGTGGCTGCAGCAGTTGAAAATCTACCTGCAGGGTAACCGCGACTATCTGCTGGAAACGATTCGCGCGCGCCTGCCGGGCATCGTCGTCCATGCGCCGCAAAGTACCTACCTGGCCTGGCTGGACTGCTCGGCCCTGGGCCTGGAAAACCCGCAGCGCTTTTTCCTTCAGCAGGCACGCGTGGGGTTGAGCGCCGGCACGGATTTCGGTGCAGGCCTGGAACAGTTCGTGCGGCTAAATTTCGGCTGCCCGCGCTCGCTGCTGACCGAAGGCCTCACCCGCATCGAACGCAGCCTGCAAAACCGCCCCTTGTAGCAGCGGCGCAAGCCGCGTCCGGCCTCGACGCGTTCACCCAGACACACCGCAGGCACCGCCGACGCGGCTCGCACAGCAGCTACACGCACAGCAGCCGCATCCGCACCCGACGCACCCCCTGTAGCAGCGGCGCGAGCCGCGTCCGGCTTCAACCCATTCACCCAGACACACCGCAGGTACCGCCGACGCGGCTCGCGCCGCTGCTACACGCACAGCAGCCGCATCCGCACCCGACGCACCCCCTGTAGCAGCGGCGCAAGCCGCGTCCGGCCTCGACGCGTTCACCCAGACACACCGCAGGCACCGCCGACGCGGCTCGCACAGCAGCTACACGCACAGCAGCCGTATCCGCACCCAACGCACCCCCTGTAGCAGCGGCGCAAGCCGCGTCCGGCTTCAACCCATTCACCCAGGCACACCACAGCACCGCCGGGGCGGATATCGTATATCCAATGCATTGGCGAGCGCGGCGCCCGAGGCGGTGTTGTCGAACACACACCAGACCTCGGCGTCTGCGGTGGCCTCAGCCAGAATCACGCGCAAGCGTGAGAGATATTCGGCGTCGTACGCGTCGTGGTAAATGCGCGGCGAGCCATGCAGCCGCCAATATCGGAAGCCACGCCAGCCACCGGGGTTGGGATCGGTGGCTATACGGGAAGGATCGACAGCCGCCTGCGCAATACGCTGCGCCTGCAGCAGCGGCTCGGCCTCGACCCAGGAAAGGTGACGAGGCTCGACCACCACCGGCCCGACAAATCGCTCGCGCAGGCAACTGAAAAAGTCCTCGGCAACCTGAGCGTCGAACACCAGCGAAGGCGGCAACTGCACCAGCAGGCAACCGAGCTTGTCGCCAAGCTGTCCGCACTGCGCCTGGAATTCGTCCAAGGCCACAGCGCACTCTTCAAGCCGCTGAACATGAGTGATCTGTTTGGGTACCTTGACCGAGAAACGGAATTCATCGGGCACCGAAGCCGCCCATCGCGCATAAGTCTGCGGCCGGTGCGGACGGTAGAACGAGCTGTTGATCTCGACACAGCTCAACTTCGACGCGTAGCGCTGCAGATGGGTACCGTCAGCCGCGAAGCGCTCGGCATGTTCGCGTGACAGGCTCCAGCCCGCGCAGCCCACCCGTATGGAGTGACTGTTCAAAACAGCACCCCGCCCGCCTCGCGCATGAAAATCTCGACGGTTTTGGGCCCGACACCCTCGAACGCTTCCAGCTTGCGTTCGAAGTCACGGCGATCCGTGCTTGCTGCGCGCATCCCACCGATCGTACCGTCATACTCGGCTTGCAGTTTTTTCGCCAAGGCGCTCAAGCGCGTTGCGGTACTTTCGTCATAGCGCACGTAATGCGCCTCGCCCAGCATGGCCACCAATTCGCGGTGCGTGCAATTGCTCAGCTTGCGGGGCGTGTCGCGGTTATGTTTGTCGACCAGCACCCGATAGGCCTCCACGGCAATGTCCGCCTGGATCCGCTTGCCCATCAGAAAGCTGGCCAGCAGCCATTTGAACAGACCGTTGTCGTCGCGAATGTCGATGCCCAGAGCCTGGGCGGTGATGTGCTTGCTCATCGGCAGTATCCTCCATTGCCAGCGGCACGGGCGCTGCCCGGTAGACGCCACCCCAGACCGCCGGTTCGATTGGCCTGCATGGGCGGACGGCGCAGCGACGCGCGGACCGTGCCGTCCCGCTCATTCGCCGCTACAATGGCGGCCTTGACCGTGATGACTCAGACCAGAAAAACATGTCCCTGCCCAAGCACCACCTCGAACTGCTCAGCCCTGCACGCGACGTCGCTATCGCCCGCGAAGCCATCCTGCACGGCGCCGATGCCATCTACATAGGCGGCCCCAGCTTCGGCGCGCGTCACAACGCCAGCAACGAGCTGAGCGACATCGCCGAGTTGGTGACCTTCGCTCGCCGCTATCACGCGCGAGTGTTCACCACGCTCAACACCATCCTGCACGACAACGAACTGGAGCCGGCCCGCAAGCTGATCCACCAGCTGTACGACGCCGGCGTGGACGCCTTGATCGTGCAGGACCTGGGCGTCATGGAACTGGACATCCCGCCAATCGAGCTGCACGCCAGCACCCAGACCGACATCCGTACCCTGGCTCGGGCCAGGTTTCTCGACCAGGCCGGGTTCTCCCAACTGGTGCTGGCACGCGAACTGGACCTGAGCGAAATCCGCGCGATCGCCGCAGAAACCGACGCGGCCATCGAGTTCTTCATTCACGGTGCCCTGTGCGTGGCCTTCTCTGGTCAATGCAACATCTCCCATGCACACACCGGGCGCAGCGCCAACCGTGGCGACTGCTCCCAGGCCTGCCGCCTGCCCTACACCCTCAAGGATGACCAGGGTCGCGTGGTGGCCTACGAGAAACACCTGCTGTCCATGAAGGACAACAACCAGAGCGCCAACATTCGTGCGCTGGTCGACGCCGGCGTGCGTTCGTTCAAGATCGAGGGCCGCTACAAGGACATGGGCTATGTGAAGAACATCACTGCCTACTACCGCCAGCGCCTCGACGACGTATTGGAAGACCGCCCGGACCTGGCACGCGCCTCCAGCGGCCGCACTGCACACTTTTTCGTACCAGACCCGGACAAGACTTTTCACCGCGGCAGCACCGATTATTTCGTCAGCGAACGCAAGATCGACATCGGCGCGTTCGACTCGCCGACCTTCACCGGCCTGCCGGTGGGGCTGGTGGAGAAAGTCGGCAAGCGCGACATGCTGGTGGTCAGCGAGCAGCCACTGTCCAACGGCGATGGTCTGAACGTGCTGGTCAAGCGCGAAGTCGTGGGCTTTCGCGCCAACATCGCCGAGCTCAAGGGCGAGTTCGAAGAGGACGGCCACAAGCGCTACCGCTATCGGGTCGAGCCCAATGAGATGCCTGCAGGGTTGTTCCAGCTAAGGCCCAACCACCCGCTCAACCGCAACCTGGACCACAACTGGCAGCAGGCACTGCAGAAGACGTCCGCCGAGCGACGCGTCGGCCTGGCCTGGCTCGCTCAGCTGACCGAGCAGCGCCTGCAACTAACCGCTACCAGCGAGGAAGGCGTGCGCGTGGACGTCACGCTGGAAGGCCCGTTCGGCCCGGCCAACAAACCTGAGCAGGCCCTGGAGCAGTTGCATGACCTGCTGGGTCAACTGGGCACCACCCAGTACCATGCGACGGCCATCGAACTGGATGCGCCGCAGGCGTTCTTCATTCCCAACTCGCAGCTCAAGGCGTTGCGCCGCGAGGCCATCGAGGCGCTGACGGCCGCGCGTGTCCAGGCCCATCCTCGTGGCAGCCGCAAGGCCGAAACGGCACCGCCGCCGGTTTATCCGGAATCGCACCTGTCGTTCCTGGCCAACGTGTACAACCAGAAGGCCCGCGACTTCTACCTTCGGCACGGGGTCGAGCTGATCGATGCCGCGTACGAGGCCCATGAAGAACTGGGCGAAGTGCCGGTGATGATCACCAAACACTGCCTGCGTTTCTCGTTCAACCTGTGCCCCAAGCAGGCCAAGGGGGTGACAGGCGTGAAAACCAAGGTCGCGCCCATGCAGCTGATTCACGGCGATGAAGTGTTGACGCTCAAGTTCGACTGCAAGCCATGCGAGATGCACGTGATCGGCAAGATGAAGGGGCATATCCTCGACCTGCCGTTGCCGGGTAGCGGAGTCCATGTGGTCGGTCAGATCAGCCCACAGGACCTGATGAAGACCATCCGCCGCGCCCCGCATTGACAGTGCTTCGACTGCGCGCACTCTGGCCCAGCCGCCAGCCGATCAACGCTCGAGAAAAATGGCGCGCCTGCATTGGCGCGGCACTGGGCGTGCTGGTGGTCTGCACCATAGCGGCGCTGGGCCTGCAAGGACACTGGGCTGCCGAACACGGCGCACTGGGACTGGCCATCGTGGCGCCCATCGGCGCCAGCGCGGTGCTGGTGTTTGCCCTTCCCGCAAGCCCGCTGGCACAGCCTTGGTCGGTGGCGGGCGGCAACACCCTGAGCGCGCTGGTGGGCGTTGCTTGCGTCAAGTGGATCCCCGATCCCACGTTCGCTGCGGCCCTTGCAGTCGGCCTGGCGATCGCACTGATGCTCGCGGCCCGCTGCCTGCATCCACCCGGCGGCGCGGCGGCGCTGCTCATGGTGGTGATGGGCTGCGAGCAGTTCACCTACGCGGTGAATCCGGTGCTGATCGATTCGCTGCTGCTGGTCGCCGCCGGCCTGATCTACAACAACCTGACGCGGCGGCCATGGCCCCATGTACCCGCCACCAGCACGCCGTCCGGCCCCAGCCGTTTCAGCCATGCTGACCTGGACGCCGCACTGGTGCACTACAACCAAGTGCTGGACGTCGATCGCAACGATCTGCAGGCACTGCTCGAGCACGCCGAGGCATCGGCGTACCAGCGCAACATGGGTGAGCTGCGCTGCGCCGAAGTCATGAGCCGCGAACCGATCACCGCACGCCAGGAAATGCCGCTGCGCGATGCCTGGGCGCTGATGCGCAAACACAAGATCAAGGCACTGCCGGTCATCGACCGACAGCGTCATCTGCTGGGCATTGTCACAGTGGCCGATTTCATGCAGCAACTGGATCTGGATGCCCATGACGGTGTGGCCTGGCACCTGCGCGCCCTTCTGCGACCCCGCCGGAATCAGCCGACGACGAGCATCGTCGGGCAGATCATGACGCGTTCAGTGCGCGTAGCCAGCGCGGACCGCCTGCTGACCGAGCTGGTGCCGGTGTTCTCGGAAAATGGCCATCGGCACATCCCCATCATCGACAGCGAACGCCATCTGGTCGGCATCATCACCCAATCCGATCTGATCCGCGCTCTGTATCGGGCCGTGAGGGCCTAGCGCACGACGCCTTCGGTCACTTCGATGTCGGTCAGCCCCATGCGCGCCGCCTGCTCGAGAACCTGCTCGTCGGTGTCCTCTGCAGTGGGCATCACCAAGCTGTTTTCGCCGTCGCCGAAATGCAATTGCAACAGATGCATCACGATACTGTGAAGACTCTGTTCGACCTCGTCCGGTGGGGTCCAGCTGCGCGGGGCGCCGTTGAACAGGTATCGCACGGTTGCAGTTGCCATTGGCCAAATCCTCTCGATGGTGGGCGCGAGCCCGTTCTGGAAGGCCGCAAAGGGTCGGTCCTGAAGGAAATGACTGGGGTGATGCGCCAGCGTTCCATCCGACCCAAAGCGTACCAGACGCGGATTGTCTTGAACGTCTGCGGCCAAGTGCTTTCTGAAAACAGAACCGGGCAATGCGATGCGTTGCGTCCCTATACCTGCTGGAGAAGTTTGCATGAAGATCTTGATGGTTTTGACGTCCCACGATCAACTGGGCGATACCGGCAAGAAAACCGGCTTCTGGCTGGAAGAATTCGCCGCACCCTACTATGCCTTCATCGATGCAGGCGCCGAAGTGACCCTGGTCTCGCCCAAGGGTGGCCAGCCACCGCTGGACCCCAAGAGCGACGAGCCGGATGCGCAGACCGACGCTACCCGCCGCTTCGCTCAGGATACGCAGGCTCAAAAAGTCCTGGCGGATACCTTTCCCCTTGGCGAGGCTGACCCGTACGACTTCGATGCCGTGTTCTACCCAGGCGGCCACGGGCCACTGTGGGACCTGGCCGAAGACACCGACTCGAAGACCATCATCGAAGCCTTCTACGCCGCCAACAAACCCGTTGCAGCTGTGTGCCATGCACCTGGGGTGTTCAAGAACGTCAAGTCGCCGGACGGCGATTTCATCGTCAAGGGCAAGAAGGTCACCGGCTTCACCAACTCCGAAGAAGAGGCGGTCGGGCTGACGGATGTCGTGCCGTTCCTGGTCGAAGACATGCTCAAGGCCAATGGCGGCGAGTACTCCAAAGGTCCGGACTGGGGCAGCTATGTGGTCGAAGACGGTCACCTGATCACTGGCCAGAACCCTGCGTCTTCCGAAGCCGCCGCCCAGGCGCTGATCAAGCGCCTGCAACAGGAAGAAAGCGCCTGATTGGAGCATTCTCGATACCCAGCGTTGTTCTTTTCGCGGGCAGAGCCCGCTCCCACACACGGGCTCATCCCCTGTGGGAGCGGACTCTGCCCGCGAAGCTTTACACGGTCTATCTGACGCACCACTGCGCCTTACTTGCATTTGAGGCGGTTAGACGCACCTCGCCATAACGATTTCCAATATTCACGTTATATCGTAACATTAGCATCCCGATTTATTTTTGGATGCATGCCCATGGCCGACGCCGCCGCTTCACCACCCTTCCCCGGCTCGCTTTCCACTGCCTCGACCCAGGCGGTGTCACGCACCCGCATGCTCGCGATCGACGCATTGCGTGGACTGGTCATGCTTTTCATGCTCGTCGACCATGTCCGGGAAACCTTCTTCCTCCACGTGCAAGTCAGCGACCCCATGGACCCGCTGAACACCCCTCCCGAACTGTTCTTCACCCGTATCAGCAGCATGGTCTGCGCGCCCGTGTTCGTCTTCCTCACCGGCCTCTCTGCCTGGCTGTACGGGCAGTCTCACAGCCCTCGGGAAGTGTCGATTTTCCTGTTGAAACGCGGCCTGTTCCTGGTTTTCCTCGAACTCACCCTGGTCAACTTTGCCTGGAACGCGACACTGGTTCCGACCACCCTGTGGCTGCAAGTGATCTGGGCCATCGGCCTGAGCATGATCGCACTGGCGGCACTCATTCACATGCCGCGCACCGCACTGGCGATCGTGGGCGCGGTCATCGTCGCCGGACACAATCTGCTGGACGGCATCGTCCTGACCGCCGACTCGCCGTTCTTCGAGATCTGGTCGATCCTGCACCAGCGCGCGTTCCTGGAAATCACCGAATACACCCGCGCCCGCACCACCTACCCGATCCTGCCGTGGATCGGCTTGATCGCCCTGGGCTACTGCGCCGGCCCTTGGTTCGCCCGCGGCGCCGACCCGGCACGACGCCAGCGCCTGCTGCTCAATTGGGGGATTGGCCTGATCCTGGGCTTCATCGCCATTCGCTATCTCAATGGCTACGGCGAAAAACCCTGGAGCGTGCTGGACGACAACGTGCGTACTTTCATGAGCTTCATGTCGCTGACCAAATACCCGCCGTCGCTGCTGTACCTGATGCCGACCATGGGCGCAGGCTTGCTGCTGCTTGCATTGTTCCAGCGCCTCGAAGGCCGGAAAGTGCTCGAGGTGTTGTCGCGCTACGGTGGCGCACCGATGTTCTTCTACGTGCTGCACTTGCTGGTGCTCAAGGCGATGTACCTGCTCGCGGTGCAGATCTGGGGCTTGAACCAAGGCAAGTACTACGGCTTCGATAGTCTGGCCGGAATCTGGCTGTGGACCGCCGTACTGGCCGTAGCCCTGTACTTTCCCACCCGCTGGTTCGCGCAACTCAAGCAGCGTCGACGCGACATCGGCTGGCTGAAGTACTTCTGAGCGAGCTTGAATCGCGCCTGTGTTACCGCCTGAACCGGGTAGACGACCGTTGATCGCTACCCTGCTCTCTTGCGCAG
The DNA here is from genome assembly GCF_014841725.1 of Pseudomonas sp. CFBP 8758. NCBI lineage: Bacteria > Pseudomonadati > Pseudomonadota > Gammaproteobacteria > Pseudomonadales > Pseudomonadaceae > Pseudomonas > Pseudomonas sp. CFBP 8758. The sequence goes on from NZ_JACYUK010000006.1 coordinate 233,796, forward strand.
ATATTGAAGCGTACAGATGCACTTTAAGGGCTCAGGGGCAGTCCGACCGGAAGGCGTGGTATCACTATCACAATGATGTCAAAATGACATCGAGCGACAGGAGGTCGCCTTTTCCCGTCCTTGTCTGGGTCTTTTACATGCTCGCAGTCGTCCCTGAAAAAGATACAAAGCACACCGCTCTTAAAGGTCTGGTTCAGGCGGCGGCGGCCATCACCCCCTGTTGCGGCGGCCTGCTCATCGAAGGCGCACCCAGCGCCTGGCGCGTGACTGCCGCCTTTGGCACAACGCGCGAAGTGCCCGTAGACGCCGCCACCGAGTCCTGGCTACGCATGCTGATGTCCTACGGCGACGTGGTCGACATCGGCGACGGCTCGCCTTTCATCCACTCGATCCCGGATTTCCTCGGTTCGCTGGCGGACACCTACCGCGTGTGCATCGCCGTCAAAGACCACAGCGACGCGCTCGTCGGCATCGTTCTGTTGGCGCTGACGCCACCGTTCAAGTTGCTCAGCGCCGCCCAGATCTACGCACTCAAGACTCACTCCGTTGCTCTCTACCACTCGGCGCCGTCCTTGCCGGTTGCCGCCAGTACCGGTCCTGCCGGAGTGATCGAGCGTCTACGCCTGCTCGAATCAGTGGTGGTCCACGCCAAGGATGCGATCCTGATCACCGAGGCCGAGCCGATCGACCAACCCGGCCCGCGGATCGTCTACTGCAACCCGGCGTTCCTGGCGACCACCGGTTTCAGCCTGGAAGAAATCTTCGGCAAGACGCCGCGCATCCTGCAGTGCGAGGAAACCGATCGCGGCACCCTGGATCAGATCCGCAGCGCCCTGTCCACGTGGCAGCCGATCGAAGTCGAACTGATCAACACGCGCCGTGACGGTACCCGCTTCTGGGTGCAGCTGAGCATCGTGCCGGTGGCCAACGAAAAAGGCTGGTTCACCCATTGGGTGTCCGTGCAGCGTGACATCACTGAGCGCAAGGAAGCCGAAGAAAGCCTCAAGCAGGCGCAGATCGACCGCGAGGAACAGGTAGCGCTGCGCTCGCGCCTGGTGGAGCGTGAACGAATCCAGGAAGAGCTGACCTACGCCGCCTTCCACGACGACCTGACCCGGCTGAAGAACCGCGCCTACTTCATGGCCAAGATTCAGGAAGTGTTCAACCTTGACCATGCCGAGCGCGAAGCGGCAGTGCTGTACATGGACCTGGATCGCTTCAAATACATCAACGACGGCATGGGCCACCGTGCCGGTGACATCCTCCTGCAGATCGTGGCGCAGCGGCTGGAGTCCTGCCTGAACGGCAACGCCGTGCTGGCGCGCATCGGCGGTGACGAGTTCGCCATCCTCCACACCGGCAATGGCTCCAAGCATGCTGCCATCGATACCGCGCAACGGGTCATCCAGGCGCTCGGCGTCGCCGTCGACGTCGAGGGCCAGGCGATCTTCACTTCGTGCAGCGTCGGCATCGTCACACTCGATGCCGCGCACACCAGCGCCGAAGACCTCGTCCGCGATGCCGACGTCGCCATGTACGCGGCAAAGAAACAAGGCCAAGGCAAATGGACCCTGTTCGACCTGTCCATGCGCCAAGCGGCGGTCGATTTGTTGCTGATGCGCAACGCGCTCAAGCACGCCTTGGCGCGAGAAGAGTTCTACCTGGTCTACCAGCCCATCTTCGCCGCCCGCTCACGCCGCATCGAAGGCGTCGAGGCACTGGTCCGCTGGCAGCACCCCGTGCTCGGCAACGTGCCGCCCGACGTGTTCATCGCAGTGGCGGAAGACATCGGCATCATTCATGAAATGGGCCGCTGGGTCATGCAGACCGCCTGTGCCGAGCTCAAGCGCTGGAACGCCAGCGCGGCCTGCACGCTGAAGCTCAACGTCAATGTCTCCGGTGCCGAACTCAACCACGTAGGCTTCGTAGCGAAGGTCGCGGAAATACTGCAGAGCACCGCCTTCAGCCCCCGCAACCTGCAGATCGAAATTACCGAGTCGGTCTTCCTCAACGAACCGGAAACCGTGGCCATCGCCCTCGCCGGCCTGCGCGAGCTGGGCGTGCACATTGCGCTGGATGACTTCGGTACCGGCTACAGCTCGCTGGGCTACATCGACCGCTACCCGATCGACTCGATCAAGATCGACCGCTCGTTCGTCACGCGCATGATGACCCACAGACGCACCATCGCCATCGTCACCAGCATCCTGTCGCTGGGCAGCGCGCTGGATGTCGACATCGTCGCCGAAGGCGTGGAAACCCAGGACCAGCTGGACCGACTGCAGGCATTGGGCTGCCCGTTCGTCCAGGGTTACCTGCTCAGCCCGCCGCTGCGCGGCGAGGAAATGCGGCAATTGATGGCAGCGCGCAATGACACCTGAAAGCTACCGCGCGCCTGATCACATCAGGCGCGCGGCGGTGGAGGCATGTTCGCAGGTGGATAGCTTTTGAAAACGGATCGAGGCTAAGCTGCGCGCTCTACGGAAGGAGTCTGGAATGAAAACACTGTCTGCACTATTGATCTTGGGCGTACTGAGCGGCTGTGCCTCCTACAGCGATCAAGGCACCGGCGAAGGCGGTCGCGAGATCGGCAGCAAGGGCTACACAGTGCGCTGTGACGCCACGCCCGCCAATCAACCTGGCTGCTATTCTCCGCCGCCCTCCTACTCGTGGAATTTCATGAAGAATTTCCATTTCAAGCTGGGGCAGAACTGATCCGCGAGATCGTCCGCCTTCACGGCTTCCAGCGACCACCCTCCACGATGACCAGATTAGGGTCGGTGTCCGCTGGCAAGTCCTTGCGCACGTACTGGTCATAAAGCTTGAGCAGGGCTTTCTCTTCACCCAGCTTGGCCAATTCGTCATTCACCCAATCGCGCAGCTCGGTGTTGCCTTTCTTCACGGCCGGTGCGATAGGCGCCTCATCGCCCAGCTTCTGGGCGAGTACGCGGTAACCGGGGTTCTGTTTGGCCCAGTTGAACAGCACGAGGTTGTCCTGGGCATAGGCGTCGCCGCGGCCGCTGGCCAGGGCTTGCAGTGATTCGGAGTTCTTTTCGAACTTGAGCAGCTTCCAGTCAGGGTGATTCTTGGTCAACCACAGATCGGCCGTGGTACCGGTGGTGACGATGGTGGTCTTGTCGGCCAGGTCATCGAGCTTCTGTACGCTGCTGCCGTCCGCCACCAACGCCTGCACGGCGACACGCAGGTTCGGGTTGGTGAAGTCCACCGCCTGGCTACGCTCGGGTGTCACGGTCATGTTGGCCAGGATCAGGTCGACCTTGTCGCTCTGCAGAAACGGGATGCGGCTGGCCGGCTCGACGCTGACGAACTCGATTTTCTTCTCGTCACCCAGCAGGTCCTTGGCGAAGCGCTTGCCCAGGTCGGTGTCGAACCCGACGTATTCGCCCTGCTCATTGACGAAACCAAAGGGCGGTTTGTCGCTGAACACCCCGACGATCAGCTTGTCGCGGGCCTTGATGGTTTCCAGGTAGCTGGTGGCAGGTTTCGCCGTCGCGGCTGGGGTGGCGGCCTTGGGTTCGGCCGGTTTATCGCAACCGGCCAGCAATCCAAGAGCGAGTACGGGTAGAACCAGGGCAGTTTTGAAGTTCACGATGCTTTCCTTTTCGGCATGTTTTCTACGTAGGAAAACCTTTCCAGGAACTGCTGCGCGCGTGCGGTCTGCGGGGCGCTGAAGAAGGTTTCGGGATCGTTCTGTTCCGCGATACGGCCGCGGTCCATGAACAAAATGCGGTCGGCCACCGCGCGGGCGAAGGCCATTTCGTGGGTAACGATGAGCATGGTCATGCCGCCCTGCGCCAGGTCGAGGATCACCTCGAGGACTTCCTTGACCATTTCCGGATCCAGCGCAGCGGTGACTTCGTCGAACAGCATGACCTTGGGGTTCATGCACAGTGCCCGCACAATGGCGATCCGTTGCTGCTGGCCGCCCGACAGCTCGCGGGGGTAGGCGTTGGCGCGTTCGGCCAGGCCAACCCGAGCCAGCAGCGCCTCGGCCTGCTGCCGCGCTTCCTGGGCATCGCGCTTCTGCACTTGCAGCGGCCCCAGCAGCACGTTCTGCAGCACGGTCATGTGAGGAAACAGGTGATAGCTCTGAAACACCATGCCGATCTGCTGACGCACGCGGCGCCAGTCGGCATTGGCAGGCAGCAACTGCCCATCGAAAGTGAAGGTACCACTGTGGCCCAGTTCCAGGCCGTTCAGGCAGCGCAGCAATGTGCTCTTGCCGCAGCCGCTGGGGCCCAGGATCACCACCACCTCGCCTTCGGTCACCCGCAGATCGATGTCAGTCAGCACCGGTGTATCGGCGAATTTCTTGCTGAAGCTTGCGAGTTCGATCAATGCGCTCATGCGTGATTCCAGCGCCGTTCAAGCACGCGGGAAGCGGCCGACAGCGGATAACAGACGATAAAAAAGAAGACAAACAGAAAGCCGTAGATCAGCACCGACTCGTAGGTGCGCTCGATGATCTGCTGGCCCACCTTGGTGATGTCGACAACGCCGATCAGCACCGCCAGCGAACTGGTTTTGAGCAAACGGGTGCAGACGTTGATGACCGGCGGCGTGAGGCGCTTGAGCGCCTGGGGCAGCAATACCCGACCGTACAACTGGCCCAGGCCCAGGCCGATGGCCAGTCCTGCCTCGCGCTGCCCGCGGGGTATGGAGCGCAGCGCGCCACGCACGACTTCGCCAATCTCGCTGGCGCCCCACAGCGACAACACCAGCACCGCGCACCAGAACGCAGGCAGGCTGACGCCGAAGAAGATCGGCAGGCCAAAGAAGAACAGGTACAACCAGACCAGTACCGGAATGGCGCGAAACAGCTCCAGGTAGACCCTCAGCGGCACGTCCAGCCAGCGCTTGCCCAGGCTGCGCAGCACGCCATAGAACAGGCCGCCGACACTGCTGAACAGGATCGCAAGCGCGGAAATACCCAAGGTGCGACCGGCCCCGGTCAGCAGTTGAGGTGCCGATACCCAGAGCAGCTCAAGACCCGAACTGGCCATGTTGGAGCCTCCTTTCCAGCAGGCCCAGCAGCAGCGACAGCGGCAAGAACAACAGCACGCACAACCCGGTCATCACTGCCAGCATCTCGTAGGTCTTGTAATACAGAGCGATGTAACTCTTGGTGGTGTAGAGAATTTCCGGCACGGCAACGGCCGACACCACCGTGGTCTCCTTGAGCAGGAACACGAAGTTGGCGAACAGCGCCGGCAAGCTGAGAATGCCTGCCTGGGGCAGCACTACATGGCGCAACAGCTGCCAGCGCGACAGACCGATGGACAGGCCAGACTCGATCTGCGACTTGGGCACCGCTTCGATGCCCGCGCGCAGTATTTCGGTCAGGTACGCACCTCCCATGAACGTCATGGCAATGACCGCCGCCGCGAAACCGGAAATCCGCACGCCCAGAGCGGGTAAGGCGAAGTAGATGAAGAACAGCTGAATCAGCAGCGGCGTATTCCGCGCAAGCTCGACGTACAGCGGCACGAGCCGATGCAGCACCGGGACCCGGAACGTGGCGATGGCCGCGTTGAGCACCGCGACGGCGAGTGAGCTCAGGATGGCGATCAAGCCGACTTGCAAAGTGACCCCTACGGCGCGTGCAAAAGCAGGAAGCGTGGACAACGCGAACGCGTAGTCGAAGGTCATCGGTTGACCTCCAGACGTGTTGAAAGAGATAAAGCGAACATCGGAAAGCGCCTGCGTCTGGCTTGCGGTTGCTGAGTGTAATCGACCGTTTTCAATCCAATTAATACTGAATAAACATAAGCTTAGACAGTGATCGTCAGGCCCCTCTGGCGTGGCGGACTTGACGGTCATGATCGCCACTAGCGCTTGTAGTGACAGTTCAAGAGGGGCAATGCGAGGCGCCCTGCTCTCGGGTCGAGCATCTAAGGGGTGTAGCTTTCCAACAGATATTCGCAACAAAATATGAATAATAACCATTCCTATTTGTTACAGTTCTGCTTGTGCTGATCGTCGAGACGGAGGCGCGGCCTGATTTCGTCCTTCAGGCAAACAACGTTTAACGCACAGGAGTCCCCATGCCGGCAAAAAAAATCTTTGCCTATCACCCGCTGACACTGGCGATGCTACTTAGTGGCCTGCCACTGAGCACCGCCTACGCCGCCGACAGCGCCAGCGCTGCCATATCCAACGCCACCCTGGAGCTGCAGGAAACCACCATCGATGCCCAGGCCCTGGAAAACCCGACTGGCCGGATCCGTGGACCTGTGGCGACTCGCAGCACCAGCGCAAGCAAGACCGACTCGGCGATCAAGGATATTCCTCAGTCGATTTCGGTCATCACCCGCGACGAGATGGACAACCGCAAGACCGACACCTTGGCCGAGGCCTTGAGCTACACGCCAGGCGTGATCGCGCAGCCAGGCGGGTTCAGCCGTGTAGCCGACGACTTCGTGATCCGTGGCTTCAACGTCGGCTCAGGCACCGGCGGCATCCTGCGCGACGGGATGAAACTGCAAGGCAGCGTGTATGACGGAGGCATCGAGCCCTACGGCCTGGAGCGCGTGGAAGTGGTCAAGGGTGCTTCTTCTGTGTTGTACGGCCAACTGTCGCCGGGCGGTCTGCTCAACACCATCACCAAGCGCCCGATCGACACGCCCCTGCATGAAGTCAATGTCGAATACGGCAGCCATGCGCGCAAACAGTACAGCTTCGACCTGGGCGGCCCGATCGACGACGCCGGACAGTTCTCCTATCGCCTGACCGGCCTTTGGCGCGACAGTGGCACCCAGACCACCGATACCGACGACGACCGCCGCTACATCGCACCCGCCTTCACCTGGCGCCCGAACGAGAGCACCTCGCTGACGGTCCTGGCCAACTACCAGGAAACCCGTACCGGCTTTGCACCACCGCTGGATTTCGACCTGACCACCTCGTCCAGCACTCGCTACCCCAAGGTCGACCGCGACCTGTTCACCGGCGAGCGCGGCTTCGATCACTACAACAACTACTCGACCAGTCTGGGCTACCTGTTCGACCACGATTTCACACCCGACTTGAAAATCCGCCATTCGCTACGCCACTTCGAGGCGGACCTGAGCTGGGACTACATGCAGATCGCTGATACCGGCAGCGGCGCCCTGCGCAGCCGAGGCCAGCTGGCGCGCCGACCTAGCATCCGCCGCGAGCGCTCAGAAGGCTGGACCAGCGACAACAACATGCAATGGACCCTCGACAGCGGCCGCTGGCAGCACACCCTGCTGGCGGGCGTGGACTACTACCACAAGACCTACGACTCTCATCGCTTCGCTGGCGCCAACTCCATGTTCAGCCCGGCCAATCCGGTGTACGGGGCTGCGACCAACGTCACAACTGCCAACACCGGCTCGGACCTGCACAGCGCTCAGACCGGCGTCTACCTGCAAGACCAGATCAAGTTCGACGACAAGTGGATTCTACTGCTGGGCGGTCGTCAGGATTGGGCCGAAAGCCGAACCTACAGCTTCGCCACTGGCGCTCGCACGCCGCGCGATGACAAGAAAGCCACCGGTCGTATCGGCCTGGTCTACCAGGCGGACAACGGGCTGGCGCCTTATGTCAGCTGGAGCCAGTCGTTCCTGCCGGCCAACGTCTTCAACGCCAACGCCAACACCTCGTTCGATCCGACCGAGGGCGAGCAGTACGAGATCGGCGTACGTTACACCCCGCCCGGTACCACAGCGCTGCTGAGCGCCGCGGTCTACGACCTCAAGCAGAAAAACTCCCTGAGCACCGACCTCACCGGCAACACCGTGCAGTTCGGTGAAACCCGCTCACGCGGTGTGGAGCTTGAGGCGAAAGCGGAGATCACCGCGAACCTGAGCGCCACTGCGTCGTACACCTACATCGACGCGAAGATCACCGACGATGCGGTGTCGACCCGCATAGGTACGCGCATCGACGGCGTGCCGTATCACATGGCCAACCTGTGGGCCGACTACCGCTTGACTGCCTTGGGCCTGCCTCAGGTAGTGGTCGGCGGCGGCGCCCGCTACCTGGGCACCAGCCGTACGTCCAGCTCGGACGCCAACGAGAAGGTCTCCGCCTACACCCTGTTCGACGCGAAAGTCACCTATGAAGTCGACAAGAACTGGACCGTGGCCATGATGGCGCAAAACGTCGCCAACGAGAAGTACCTGTTCTGCAACGTCTCGTGCCGCTACGGCGACGAGCGAGCGCTGGTCGGTTCGGTCAACTATCGCTGGTAAGGGCTGATCATTGACACGTCGACCAGCCTCTTTGGTTAGTATCAGGTTCGCCTGGTAGATTGGGCTTTGTATCTGTCGCGCACTGGAAACGAAGAACACAGGTGTACGGCACACATGCCTATTTGAACCGGGCGCTCATTTCTTCCAGGCTCAAGGTCAAGTCAGTGTCTATGCCAGACAGACGTTCGATGGCCAGGCGTTCAGAACGCAGATCCTCAAGGTCATCCTGCAGCGCTTGATAAGCGACCTGTTTTCGCACGAACGACCTAGTGTCTTGGTAGACTTGTCTCCCGTCACGTTTCGTACGGAACCGACCCGCATAGCAAACACCTCGCCAGCCCTTTTTCGTCCTCGAATAGTGGCCCCGGCGAAAGTGGTTAAGGTCATTCTCACAGTGGTAAAACTTACCACCCACCCCACGAAAACGTCCGAAAACGCCCGAAAACCGGTACAAAACGCGCAGAGTAAAATGGTACAGAATGTAGCTGAAACGCCCGCCACGCCTAGCCTGGAGCCCTCCCGCCGCTTTAGCGTGGCACCCATGATGGATTGGACCTGCTAACGCCACAGGCCTCGTAATACGTGGCCTGCAGCCGCCCTCCTATCTTCCCGTACCACTTTTGTACCACCACCGTCTGAGGCCAGCTTCTGTGCTGGGCTTACCATCATATCGATCGGCTCATATCGCGCGTGGCTGTCTCCTCGATCCATCAGCGGTCCCCTCTTTCGCCCAATACCGAACCAAACCAATGCCGTTGACTCGGCTTTGCATTGCGCGGACGAGAGATGGCTTCATGGTTTGGGAGGGGGCAAAAAAAGAGTAACTTCGGTAACACTCCCGATAAAAAAGCCTTTAAATCATTGAAATATATAGCTTTTTCGAAAAATACAAAGAGTAACATTTGAGTGATATTGAAGTAATCTGATTACTCTCCATAAGCGTTTTTTTTCACTAGATAAGAAATCTATACAGATCATATACTTATGAAAATATTACGTTTCAGGTTACAGGTTTGTTACCTCTTTCTGTAATCACGAAATCCGCGGAAGACGTGGCTTCCAGATCTTCCATAGGTGCTGATTACTGAAATTACTCTTTTTCGAGCCTTCGCCCCCTATCGTCATCCAATCGAACGCCACAGGCATCGGTTGATAACCCTGCTCGGCGCAGGCTTCTGCAGGGTCCGGTAACCGCTCAAATCACGAACCCAACCCACAGAGCTACTGGCAGCAAGGGGTCTGCGGGGGCGCAGCCAAAGCGACCTATTTAGCCCCCAGGCGAGGTGGGGGGACGACGGCGCGCGCTGGGTGATGGTCCTTTCACATCCACCGGTAGCGCTCTACCTCAGTAAGCTCGGGCCGCTCTCCCTCATGTCCCGCCACGATCAACACCAAGCCGACCGCCGTGCATTGCCAACAGTCGCAAGTCGGTGCAAGAATACTGTTTGCATATACAGTATTCGAGCCTCGCTTATGGATAGCCCTTTCGCCACAGATGCTGTGTCCCTTTCACTGGATGAAGCCCTGAACATCCATGCACCAGGCACTTACCTAGTGCGATGCCTTGGCGACAGTATGATCGGCGTGGGAATCCACAGTGGAGACTTGCTGGTAGTAGACAAGGGCATTGAGCCATCGACCGGGCGGGTGGTAATCGGTGTGGTGAACAACGAGCCGATGGTCAAGCTCCTTGATCGCTGCGGGAGAATGCACGTACTCCGCTCGGCAAATCCCGCTTATCCACTGCGCTACATTCTGGAGGGCGATGAGTTCTCAGTTTGGGGCGTAGTAACGCACAGCGTTCGCGCGCACGATCGACAGCTATGAGATACCAAGTCACTAAACGGATGCTGCGCGGCCAGCCGATTGACCTGACAGAGGTTCGTGCCCTTCAGCCGCTGGTAGGGGATGTCCAGATCACCGATCAGCGCTGCGAGCAGCTCGGGAGAAACTCGAAGACTGCGACCGTGAGAGGTGTGAATCCGATTGGGCTGTCGTCCTTGCCACCGCTGCATGAGGTGGTTTTGTCCTGGATGGCGCCTAACGGACTGGTTCTGAGCGGATTGGAGGTTGAGGACGGGCGATTGTATGCACAGTCATGGTGGTGCAGGCCGGCTGATTAAGCGACTGAGCAATCATAGTGCGCTATCAACCGTAGGATGGACTGTAGCGCAGCCCTTACTCAAGGTTTGCAGGAGGCTGGTGATGCAGAGCTTGGTAGGCAGCTGAATTGGTCAGGTTTGATAGCAGCCGCGTACGATCAGGAAAAACTGCACATTTGCACTAAGAGAGCCAAAGAACAACAGGGACGTAAGCCCCTGTTGCGAGTTGTGGTTACAACTCTTGAATGATACGCACAAGTCGAATCGACCAGTAGGCCGCTTGAAGTGCGCGTATCAGTTCGTCGGGTAGGAACCGTTTCATAGGTAATAGCCTCGAACGTTAGGATTAACCGGCTAGTAAACGAGACTAACCAGCGTTTCCTGCTCTCAACCTGACAAAAACTCTCAAGTCAGGTAAATCCCCCAGCTTAACTACCTTTACATGCCTAAATAGCACTATTAGCCATCTATAGCCCCAACTATGCGAGACTTGACCGAAAAGGGCGGTTGACTGGAGATTCATAGGCACCTAACCTGTGATTTCTCGATCTAAGGTAAGGCGCCTGTCGGAGCAGTTGAGCAAAGGTTACACGCGTTCGCTCACCTGCGGCAATGCTAAAATTCCGGCCTTGAAGCCCGCATTCGTGCGGGCTTTTTCGTTTCTACGCCCCGGGCTCCCCGCCCGGGCTACCGATGTTCCCCGGCAAACTCCGTAATACATGGCTCATTGATCAAATTGGATTAACGACTTTCCCAGAGACAAGTTCCGATAATCGGAACCCGGGCCCTAAATATTCCCGACGAACGGTAATCTCTCACCATCCGCCCGGGCCGCTTGCTCTTCCACAATACACTTCGCGAAATAGCGAAAACTCGAAACCGCTAACTTTCCTTTCTCAGATCGCTTCGGCCAAATGTTCGTTAACTCTTCATTCCCAGATTCAACCCTAACCTTCCTTAAAACTACCGTTGGTTTCCATTACCAGCGTTGGTTACCTGTTCAACGGCTTTGCGCTAGCAACGGCTTCGTATTTACACCTTCGATCATTGTTACTCTCAGTTGCTAGCTGACCAACTGAAATAGATCAGCTCATTCGCCATCACACCATTGCTACCTCCCACCGTATGCCTCAACGGCACCTCCTTAACCCGCAGGCCCGCAAAAACCTCCCGAATCCTGGGATGATCCCCTACAGAGATGATCATCCGGCCTCGTATCGTCCGCGCCATCTCTGCCATCGCCTCAAACTCAGCAAACGGAAATGCACCCGCCTCATAACCAGCCGTCTCCCAATACGGCGGATCCAGGTAGAACAGCGTGTGCGGGCGGTCGTACCGTCGAACACATTCCTTCCAATCCAGGTTCTCGACGGTGGTCCGCGCCAGCCGCCAGTGCGCCTCGCTGAGCTTTTCTTCGATCCGGAGCAGGTTCAACTTCGGGGGTGTGGTGGCGGCGGTGCCGAAGGTGCGGCTCGTGGGTTTGCCGCCGAAGCACAGGGTCTGCAGGTAGAAGAATCGTGCGGCGCGCTGGATGTCGGTCAGGGTGCGCGGCGCCTGGTCTTTGGCCCACTGGAACATGGTGCGGCTCACCAGTGACCATTTGAACTGGCGCACGAACTCTTCCAGGTGGTTACCCACCACGCGGTACAGGTTGACGACTTCGCCGTCGAAGTCGTTGATCACCTCAATTCGGCTGGGCTCTTTCATGAAGAACAGGGCGGCACCGCCGCAGAAGGGTTCCACGTAGCATTCATGTTCGGGAAACTCGGGGAGGATGTGTTTGGCCATACGGCGTTTGCCGCCCATCCAGGGGAAAATCGGAGCTGACATTCAAGATCCTTGATAACAACAGTTCGTCGATACGACGGCCCGGCCAACTGCCGCCCAGGCCTGGTATGGGTTACTGGGTGTCGAGGGGGCCGATAGGCGCAAACCGCACCACCTCCTCCCCCACCCAATCATTCACCTGCTTTAACCTCGCCTGAATCGGCTCCAGCTCATTCATCGCCCAGATCTCCGCCGCTTCCTTGATCGACCCAAACCCACCAGCGTTCTGCGGGACGATGCCCATCAGCTGCGGTGGGATCCGGAGGGCGGCGAGCATGTCGTCGCGGCTGATGTTCTTGATCGAGCTGAATTCGTCTTTTGCGGCCACCTCGGATACGGGAATCAGTTGGATGCCGTCCTTCTTTCCGCCTGGGGCGTACATGAACAGGTTGCGGAAGTTGCCGGGGCCTTTGGCGGACTTCAGGGCGGCGCGCAGCGCAGCCACGTCGGTTTCGTTCTGGGCGGTGTCGGTCATGTACATGATGAAACCGGCGTGGCTGCCGTTGTTGTAGTACTTGCGGCGGAACAAGGTCGCGGATTCATTGAGCAGTGCGCTCTGCAGCGCAGGGAGCCATTCGGGGAGGCCGTAGATTTCCTGGTTGATGTCGGCCTCGCGCAGGTGGCAGATGGAGCCGGATAGAAACTCATGTTCATCTTTCCAGTTGCGCACCTGGTAGTAGCTGCCGGGCTCGATGCCGCGGCGGATATACTTGGCCAGGACCGGCTGCAGGCCCAGTGACTGGCCAAGCATGTTGCGCTGTTTTTCCAGGTAGGCGTTGCCCAGCCAGAGCCAGTCCAGGGCGAATTGCTCGAACGTCTGGCGGGACAGCAGGCGGTGGGGGATGAAGGTGCGGGCGAGCATATTGCGTTTGAAGTTGAGGCCGGACTGCAGAAACACGCTGGCGCGGGAGGACTTGGCCAGGCCGTCGAACGAGAGGGGCGGCTCGTACCAGCGGCCGTTGGACCAGCATTCCAGGTAGTCGAGGATGCCGCGGTCATCGAGCACCGGCGTGGGGTCGCCGAAGGTGAACGCCTCCATACGGGCGGCGGGCGCTGGGATTGGGGCTGGGCTGTCGTTCATCAGTAGATCTCCATGAACCCGGTGTTGGTGGCGGTCTGCCCCTCCAGCGGTTCGTTCTGCAGGGCGTGGAAAAGGGCCCAGGCCAGGTCGGCGTGACCGGTTTCGTCGGTGCGGCCGGCGGTGTAGGTGAACTGGCGGCCGCTGGCGGTGACGGTCTTGCGGATGGCCATGAGTGACTGGGCCATGTCGATCCAGCCGGCGTCGAACTCCAGCCGGCCTTTGTGGATGACGTCGTAGGCCTTGAGCACCAGGCGGGTTTTCACTTCGGGCGAGTAGCTGAAGGTGGTCAGGTTGGGGAAGAACTGACGCACCAGCTGCGCCACGCCGGAGCCCATGCCGGTGACGTCGATGCCGATATAGGTGACCCAGTAGCGTTGGGTGATCTGGCGGATCGCCTCGGCCTGAGCGGCGAAGTCCATTCCGCGGAACTGGTGGCGCTCGAGCACGCGGAACTTGCCGCCAGGCACCAGCGGTGGCGCGACCACGACCAGCCCGGAGCTGTCGCCGGTTTCGGCGGGGTCGTAACCCACCCACACCTGCCGATTGGCGAACGGCCGGGCGGCGAAGGGTTTGTAGTCCTCGGCCCATTCGATCCAGCTGTCGACCATGCACGGCTGCAGGACGTTGAGCGGGAAGATGCTCGCGCCGTCGTCGACGAACTGGCACATCAGCAGGTTGGCGAAGGCCTCGGCGTTGTATTCCAGGCGCAGCTCTTCGAGGTCGAACAGGTCACAGCCTCGTTCGGAAGCGTCCAAGAGGGTGACGATCTGCCGCCAGATCCTGTCTTCGCACAGCCGCCCCTGCTGCAGGGCGTCATGGGACACGTCCAGCTTGAGCCGTTGCGCCGCCGGTTTGCCCTTGTTGAAGCGCTCGCCGGTCCAAAAGGTGTAGGCCTCGTGCGCCATGCTCGAAGGTGTAGAAAAGTAGGTACGACGGTATTGCTTCTGCATCGCCATGCCGCTGGCGAGCTTGTTCAGTTCGTTGAATTTGTAGGTCCAGAAGAATTCGTCGAAGTAGAAATTGCCGTGGTATCCCATGGCAGTGCGGGCATTCGTTCCGAGAAAATGGAGCTCTGCGCCGTTGGACAGAATGATCGGGTCGCCCGTCAATTCAACCCCGCACACTTCGCGAGCGAAGCTCTGGATGTACGTTTTGAAGATATGCGCCTGGTTCTTCGAGGCCGACAGGAATATCTGGTTGCGCCCGGTCACCAGCGCGTCGAGAAACGCCTCGCGGGCGAAGTAGTAGGTCGCGCCGATCTGGCGGCTTTTGAGGATCGCCCGGGTGCGCTGGTTGCCTGCCCGGTACCAGTCCAGCTGGTAACCAAAACAGCCATCGCGGAAAGCCTCGGTGAGCAGCTCGATCTGCCCTTCATCGAACTCGTTGCGCGCCGCCTTCTTCTTCGGCCCGGCGTTGCGCGCCGCCAGTTTGGGGTTCAGGTCCGTCTCGGTACCGCCGCCCTTGAAGCGCTCGATGCGCGCCTGGCGTTCGAGCTGGCGGTGCAGCAGGTCGATCTCCTTGAAGTCGCCGCCGGTCTTGCCCTCCTTGAGGATCAGCTGCACCAGGCGCGCTTCCAGGGCACCGCCGATGCGCTCGACGTTGTCGGCCCGGTCCCACTCGTCGCGGGTCTTCCAGGCGTGCACGGTCTTCTCGTTTTCCTCGAGCATTTCAGCGATCGCGCAGATGCGCAGGCCGGTCCAGTAGTGGAATTTGGCCTGGCGGCGGTTATCGCGGAGGGGTGCGGGCAACGCGGCAGTCATGGCGGCGATGCTGACGCCGCGCGCGCGTGGGGCGTAGCGGGGTCGGGTGTAGGAAACCGGACTACAACCGGCGCACATTGCCGCTCGGCCGCGCACTGCCGACGATGCACCTCAACGCACTGCCCTGCACCGAGGACATCCCGAATGAAGAAATTCCGCTCCAAGTGGTTCCGCGTCGCCACGGCCGGCGCGACCTCCGACGGCCGCAAGATCGAACCCACCTGGATCCAGGAAATGGCCGCCAGCTACAGCCCCACGCTGTATGGCGCGCGCATCTGGATGGAGCATATTCGCGGCACCCTGGCCGACAGCCCGTTCCGTGCCTATGGCGATGTCACTGCGGTGAAGGCCGAGGAAGTCGAGGTCGACGGCGAGCGGCGCTGGGCGCTGTTCGCGCAGATCGAGCCGACTTCCGACCTGATCTCCATGACCAAGGCCAAGCAGAAGATCTACACCAGCGTGGAGATTGCAGAGAAGTTCGCCGACACCGGCCGCGCCTACCTGATCGGCCTGGGCGTCACCGACAGCCCGGCCAGCCTGGGCACCGAGGTGCTGTCGTTCGCCGCTCAGCATCCGCAAAGCAACCCGTACAGCGCCCGCAAGCAGCATCCGGACAATCTGTTCACGGCCGCCATCGAGGTCACGCTGGAGTTCGAGGAATACGAGCAGAAGCCCTCTGCCGGCGCTGCGCTGTTCGCCAAGGTCAGGGAGCTGATCAAGGGCAAGGATGTGCAGGTCGATGCCGAGTTTGCGCAGTTTGGCGAGGCCGTGACGGCGCTCGCCGAACACGTCCAGGAGCAAGGCGAAACCCTTGCGACCGAGCAAGGCAAGCTGGCCGAGCTGGCCCACCAGCAGCGTCAATTCAGCGCTGACTTCGAGGCGCTGAAAAACACCCTCAGCACCACCGCCAACCCGCACCACACCCAGCGCCCACCGGCCACGGGTGGCCGCGGCGAGCAGCTCACCGACTGCTGAAACCCCTATCGCCACGGAGCAACCCATGCGCAACGAAACCCGCCGCCTGTACAACGCCTACCTGCAGCAGCTCGCCCAGCTGCACGGCGTGCCCGACGTCACCACCAAGTTCGCCACGGCGCCGTCCGTGACCCAGAAGCTGGAAACCCGTATTCAGGAGTCCAGCGAATTCCTGCGCCGCATCAACATCTACGGCGTCGACGAGCAGATGGGCGAGAAGATCGGTCTGGGCATTTCCGGCCCCATCGCCGGGACCACCGACACCACCGCCAAGGACCGCGAAACCCGCGACCCCAGCACCCTCGACGACCGTGGCTACCTGTGTACGCAGACCAACTTCGACACCCACCTGCGCTACGCCAAGCTCGACGCCTGGGCCAAGTTTCCGGACTTTCAGGCGCGCATCCGTGACGCGATCATCAAGCTGATGGCGCTGAGCCGGATCATGATCGGCTGGAACGGTACCAGCCGTGCCGACAGCTCCAATGCCGCGACCAACCCGCTGCTGCAGGACGTCAACGTCGGCTGGCTGCAGAAGATGCGCCTGGAAAACGCGGCGCGAGTGATCAAGGAAGTCGAGCCCGACAGCGGCAAGATCGTCATCGGCGATGGCAAGGACTTCGCCAACCTCGACGCCCTGGTGTTCAGCATGGTCGCCGAGTTCATCGAGCCCTGGTACCAGGAAGACCCCGAACTGGTGGTGGTGTGCGGACGGCAGCTGCTGGCCGACAAGTACTTCCCGATCATCAACCAGAAGCTCGACCCCACCGAGATGCTGGCCGCCGACATCGTCACCAGCCAGAAACGCATCGGCAACCTGCCCGCCGTGCGTGTGCCCTACTTCCCGGCCAACGGGCTGATGGTCACGCGCCTGGACAACCTGTCGGTGTATTGGCAGGAAGGCACCCGCCGCCGCACGGTGGTCGACAACGCCAAGCGCGATCGCGTGGAGAATTTCGAGTCGGTCAACGAAGCCTATGTGATCGAAGACCTGGGCTGCGCCGCGCTGGCCGAGAATATCGACCTGGTTGGCAAGTGAGGCGATGACATGAGCAACCCCTGCCGTCGCCACTTCCAGCGCACCACTGCGGCACTGGCCGCCGCCGAAGCCGTGGGCCCCGAGCAGAGCATGGAAGGCGCCAACGCCTACGAACTGCAGATGGCCCAGCTGCTGCAGGACCGCCTGCGCCTCAAGCAAATCCAGTCCACCGAGGGCAAATGCGCGCTCAAGCGCCAGTTGCTGCCAGCGTACGAACCCTACGTGCAGGGCGTGATCGAGGCCGGCCGTGGCGCCCAGGACGAGGTGCTGACCACGGTCATGCTCTGGCGCGTCGATGCCGGCGACTTCGCCGGCGCGCTCGACCTGGCTGCCTACGTGCTGGAACACGGCCTGCTGATGCCCGACCGTTTCGAACGCACCACGGGCTGCCTGATCGCTGAAGAAGTGGCCGAAGCGGCGTTGCTGGCGCACAAGGCCGGTGGTTCGTTCGACCTGGCCATTCTGCACCGCACGGTTGAGCTGACCACCGACCACGACATGCCCGACGAGGCCCGCGCCAAGCTGTACCTGGCCACCGGCCGCGCCACGCTGGCGGGCCTGACGCCTGAACAACCTGGCCAACCGGGCCAGGTCAGCGCCGCCATCGAGCTGCTCAAACGCGCCATCGCGCTGAACACCAGCTGCGGCGGCAAGAAGGACCTGGAAGGCGCCGAGCGCCTGCTGAAAAAGATTGCTCCCTCAACCGGGAGCTGACCGAGCGTACCCCGCAAGCCCGGCGGCCCGGAGCCGAGCAGCCAGTGACCTGATCGCTGCACTGCAACGCTCCGGCCACCGCCGACTGAGGTATCAAACATGAGCGGATTCATTGCTGGTGGCACGCCGACCCAGCCCTTCCCGATTACCAACGACGGTTTCTGGCCGGACATCGATGGCGCCCTACTACGCGCCTCGATCCGCCTGGACGGCAGCGTCACCGACGCGCGCCTGGAGGTGGCCACGGTCAATGCGCTGATCGAGATCAATGCCGAGTTGCAGACGTTGAAGGCCATTCATTTGGCTGACGGCCACCGCACCCTGGCCGCCGTGCCTGCGCCACAGATCCAGGCGCAGAGCCAGTGGGTCTGGCAGTACAAACGTGCCGTGTATTGCACGGTCGGCGCCGAGTTGGCCGAGCGCTATCGCAGCTTCGACAGCACCGGTGAAGGCCACAAAAAAGCCGATGACCTGACCCCGTCCGTGGACGAGTTCCGCCGCGATGCGCGGTTTGCCATCCGCAACCTGTTGGGCGCGGCGCACTCGACCATCGAGCTGATCTGATGGCCGTCCAGCTCGCTCGGCAAGGCGACACGGTCGACCTGATTTGCTGGCGCTTCTACGGACGCACGGCGGGCGTGACCGAAGCCGTGCTGCAGGCCAACCCAGGGCTGGCGGATCGGGGCCCGGTGCTGCCCCACGGCACCCCGGTCACCCTTCCGGATGCCCCGCCCCAGGCCGAGCACCGTTCAATGGTGAACCTATGGGACTGACCCCAGCGGCCTCCACCCCCACCACCGGACAGCGGAATGAACAAGATGCCTGACAAACCGGACAACCTGGCCTGGCTCGCGACCTGGCTGGAACACAACTGGCCCGGCCTGTACGCCGGCGCACTGGCGGCGTTCATTGCCGCTTTGCGAGTCGTCTACGGCGGCGGCAACTGGCGTCGTGTGGCCCTGGAAGCGCCGTTGTGCGGCGCCCTGGCACTGGCGGCCAGCCATGGGCTGACGCTGGTGGGAATTCCCAGCAGCACCGGCCCCTTCTTTGGCGGCGTCATCGGCCTGCTGGGTGTCGAAGGCACCCGCGCGCTGGCCGGCCAATTCTTCAAACGCAAGGCGGAACAACCATGACCCTATTACGCCACGGCGAACGCAGCCAGGCGGTGCTGTTGCTGCAGCAGCGCCTCAACCAGCGCGGTGCCGATCTGTATGCGGACGGCCTGTTCGGCGATGCCACCGAGGACGCCGTGCGCGTGTTCCAGGGCAAGGTCGGCCTGGTCACCGATGGCATCGCTGGGCCCAAGACCCTCGCCGCCCTCGGCGGCGGGCACTGTGCCCACCTGCTGCAGCAGCGCTCGCTACTCGCCG
Organism: Pseudomonas sp. CFBP 8758; assembly: GCF_014841725.1. Taxonomy (NCBI): domain Bacteria; kingdom Pseudomonadati; phylum Pseudomonadota; class Gammaproteobacteria; order Pseudomonadales; family Pseudomonadaceae; genus Pseudomonas; species Pseudomonas sp. CFBP 8758. The sequence continues at coordinate 252,901 of NZ_JACYUK010000006.1, forward strand.
CCGCCAAGCGCTTGGGCGTGGACCTGGCCACCGTGATGGCCGTTAACGAGGTGGAAAGCCAGGGCGAGGGCTTTCTGGCTAACGGCAAGCCGTCGATCCTGTTCGAGCGCCATGTCATGCACCGCCGCCTGGGCATAGCCCGCCGCCCGGACGATGAGGTGGCCGCGCTCCTGGTCAGCCACCCCAACCTGGTCAACCCGCGCCCGGGTGGTTATGCCGGCGGCAGCGCCGAGCACCAGCGCCTGGCCAACGCGCGGCTCATCGACGACGGCTGCGCGCTGGAGTCCACCAGTTGGGGCGCCTTCCAGATCATGGGGTACCACGCCGAGCGCCTGGGCTATGCCAGCGTTCAGGAATTCACTCAGCGCATGGCCCTGAACGAGAACGAACAGTTCGAAGCCTTCGTGCGCTTCATTGAAGCGGACCCTGCCCTGCACAAGGCGCTCAAGGCGCGCAAATGGGCGGTGTTCGCCAAGGGCTACAACGGCCCGGCGTATCAGCGAAATCTGTATGACACCAAGCTTGAACGCGCCTATGAACGGCACGCGGCTGGGTGCCTGGTGCCCGCATGAGTCTGCTGCGCCAAGTGCTGCTCGGCGCGGGATTGCTCGCGGCGCTGGCCCTGCTGGTGTGGACACAGAGCCTGCGCATCGCGGTTTCGGAGGGCCGCTTGGAAGTCGCCCTGCAGGCAGCGGCCTCCGCCCGTACCGAAGCCGACCGCGCCGCGGCCGAGGTGATCGGACTGCGGGATGTGCTGCGCGATGAACGTGCCTCCCAAGTGAGCCTGCGCCTGATGCAAAACGACCTGCGCACCGCTTTGGCTGCGCGCCAACGACAGCTTGAGACCCTCACCCGTGAAAACACCGCACTTCGCCATTGGGCTGACCAGCCTTTGCCTGACGCTGCTGCTCGGCTGCGCCAGCGCCCCGCCCTCACCGGCGCCGACGCTTATCGTCAGTGGCTGTCCGGCCGTGACCCCCTGCACCCTGCCAGCGACAGCCCCGCGCCATAACGGCGAGCTGCTGCGCGACCAGGACAGCCTCGAAGCCGCCTGGGCCGACTGCGCCGCCCAGGTCGACATGATCTTTCGCCACCAACAGGCCGCCACCCCATGAACAAACCCGGCTCGCTGCGCGAACATTTCTTGCGCTTGATCCCCGAACTCAAACACAACCCCGACCGGCTGATGATCTTCATCGACAACGGCACCCTTCGCAGCACCGTGGCCCACGGGCTGTCGTTCGAGTACAGCTACACCCTGAACATCATCCTCACCGACTACGCCGGCCATCCGGATGCGGTGGCCATTCCCCTGTTCGCCTGGGTCCAGGTCAACCAGCGCGAGCTGATGGAGAACCTGGTGCGCGGCAAGGAGGCGATCGGCTTCGAGGCGGACGTGCTGGATAACAGCAAGGTCGACCTGTCGATCAAGCTGCCGCTGACCGAGCGCGTGGTGGTGCAGACGCGGGAGGATGGGTCGCTGTCGGTGGATCACCCGGCCGAGCCGGTGGTGGACCTGGATCCGTTTACGTTGCGGTCGTTGGAGCTGTATTTGAAAGGTGAGTTGCTGGCGACGTGGAGTGGCATATGAGCGATGAGCTGGAGGTGCTCGAGGAGTGGGCCGGGGCGTTGCTGGCGAAGCTTGAGCCGGGGGAGCGGCGGAAGTTGTTGGGGCAGGTGGCGCGGGATCTGCGGCGGAATCAGCAGCGGCGGATTGCGGCGCAGAAGGCGCCGGATGGGAGGGCGTATGCGCCGCGTAAGCGGCCGCGTGGGGGGTTGAGGGGGAAGCGGGGACGGATCAGGTCGCAGATGTTTGTGAAGCTGCGGACGGCGCGGTGGATGCGGACGGAGGTGGATGCTGCGGGGGTGGCTGTGGGGTTTGTGGGGCGGGTGGCGAGGATTGCGCGGGCGCATCAGTTGGGGCGGGGGGTGGGTGGGAGTGATTTGCCTCGTCGGCGATTGTTGGGGCTGGAGGGCGAGGATAGGAAGGTTGCTTTGGATTCGATCCTTCGGCTGCTTGAGATCTAGAAAGTCTGCTTAGCCGTTTATGGTGGTCCCCCCTATTGGAGCGTTCGCTCTGGATTCGCCACTCCCGTGCGGCGACACCGATCGGCTGGGACAGTCAGCCAATTAAAACCGTACATGTAATTGACATTATTATCAATTCTTGTAAGCTCCAGTTGCCGGAGATCCGTCTCCGGCACCTGGAGCTTACCCTAAGGGTACCACTCCGGCGTCTCTCATATCGAGGACGCCCTAACTCAATAGAGGCCTTGAAATGAATAATTTCCGACTCCCTTATAGACTACCTGGAGGTACTAATGAACCAGAAACACAGCGACACCAGCGACACCGAAAGTAAAGTTCGCGTAGTAGAGCTCCATCCTGAAGGAGCCGTACGTAGAGAGCTCAATAAAGCTCCCAAAGCACGGGTTAGTGACGTGTTTGCGGCTGACCTAGTTTTGATGTCTAAAGGACTGAAACCTATGTCCGAGGTGAGCCCACTGGGTAGCCTGGGAAGGAATGTCTATGAGCTCAAGATCAATATAAGGCCAGCTTGGCGCTGCATCTACTACACAGGCATCACCGGCAAGATTGTAGTACTGCACGTCACGGAAAAAACCACCAACGGACGCGATAGTCAGATCGCCAACGTAGTGGAGCTACGCCTAAAGACCCTGAGGGATCAGCTCAAGGTCGGCGGGAAGAAATAGGCTGTGAATTGGCGATGGCTTTTACAGCATCGCCTTTTTTAGGTTCATTACGAGGGGCTGGGCGCTATTTTCAGGGTCGAAATCTGCATCCAGTTTGTAGCCTATACGCACCAGCATTTCCAAGAGCGTATCGATGGAGAATTTCTCCAGATACCCCTTGAACAGGTTGCTCATACGCGGAGCGCTGACGCATAGCTCGTTGGCTGCGGTAGCTTGACTCCAACCTTTTTGGCGGATGAGGGTGATCAGCGTCATGAAGAGCTGGGTCTTCAGATGCTTCATGTTGTATTCCACGGGATCGTCCGTGAACAGCTCAAATATATTCTGGCTCATTTAGGTGCCTCCATTTCTTTCGGAGGTGAAATCTCTAGGTTGCATTTCTGATTCAGGTAGCGGCAAATGCCGCACCAGCTCAAGGCCGTATACTATTATCATTTCTTGTAACCTGACAAGCGAAAAACATAGTTTCGTAGGTTGTTAACGTACGTTGCAGCCTGGTTTACGACGAAAGGTTCGCAGTTGGTAGCGGCGAAACGAGCTCCGGAACCAGCTCCGAAACCTTTTCCGAATCGTCAAAAGCTATCAGGCCAGCTCATCCAAACCTAAGTAGTACAGCTTGTTTGTCCGCTTGCTACGTGCTGACAGGCCGAGCGCGCCACGATAGCAACGTCTGCGAGCAGGCAGGCGCCTACGAATGTATTTTCCTTTGCTACACCAGACTGTAGATGCGGCACGGACAGTCGCCCTGCACCATCCCCCCATGCCTACCCTCCCCACCCTCCACCGCCGCCTAGAAAACCTGATCCGCCCCGGCACCGTCGCCGCGCTCGATCCGGCCACCGCCCGTTGCCGCGTGCAAACCGGCAACCTGCTTACCACCTGGCTTCCCTTTTTCACCCTCAACGCCGGCGAGGACTCCACCTGGCACCCGCCCAGCCTCGACGAGCAATGCCTGATCCTCTCCCCCTCCGGCAACCCGGAAACCGGCTTCGTCCTCATCGGCCTGTACAGCGATCGCTACCCCGCGCCGGACAACAGCCCGACCCGCCACCGCCGCCGGTACCGCGACGGGGCCGTCGTTGACTACGACACTGCCACCCACACCCTCACCGCCACCCTCCCGGCCGGCGGTCAGATCGTGGCCACTGCGCCGGGCGGCATGCGGCTGATCGGTGACCTCGAGGTCGACGGGCTGATCACTGCCACCAAAGACGTGATCGCCGGCGAGCAGAAGATCAGCCTCACCACCCACAAAACCGCTGGCATCCAACGGGGCACCAGCATCTCCGACGGGCCTGTCCCATGATCGGCATGAACGCCGTCACCGGCCGCGCGCTGAGCGGCGATGCGCACTTGCGCCAGTCCATTGCCGACATCCTCATCACGCCGATCGGTTCGCGGGTGATGCGGCGCGACTACGGCAGCCAGTTGGCTGATCTGGTCGACTGGCCGGTGAACGACGGCACTCGCCTGCTGGCCTATGCCGCGACGGCCATGGCGCTGATGCGCTGGGAGCCGCGGATTCGTCTCAGCCGTGTGCAGCTGCAGATGGACGGCCTCAGCGGCCAGGCGCAGTTGGACATCGAGGGCACCAAGGTCGACACCCATGAACCGCTGAGCCTGCGCGTGCCGCTGGCGTTGGGGGCACACGTATGAAGGCGTTCACTCCAATCGACCTGGGCCAGTTGCCGGACCCGACCTTTGTCGAGCAGGTCGACTTCGAGCGGATCCTCGCCGAGCGCAAGGCGTACGCGGTGAACCTGTGGCCCGCCGAGCAGCGCGCCGAGGTGGCGGCGACGCTGGCGCTGGAGTCCGAACCGCTGACCAAGCTGCTGCAGGAGAACGCCTACCGCGAAATGCTTTGGCGCCAGCGGGTCAACGAGGCGGCGCTGGCGACACTGCTGGCCAAGGCGCAAGGCAAGGACCTGGACCAGGTGGCAGCGAATGTGAACGTGGCGCGCCTGGTGGTACGGCCTGCGGATCGGCAGGCGGTGCCGCCGGTAGCGGCGATCATGGAAGCCGACGACAGCCTGCGCGAGCGTGCCCAGTTGGCCTGGGAAGGCCTGTCCACGGCCGGCCCACGCAACAGTTACATCCTGCACGCGCGCAGCGCCGATGGCCGAGTGGCGGATGCCACTGCCGAGAGCCCCTCGCCGGCGACGGTCGTGGTCACGGTGCAGGGCGCCTTGGGCGATGGCAGTGTGGATCAGTCGGTGGTGGACGCGGTGTACGCGTACCTGAGCGACGACGATCGGCGCCCGGTCGCCGACCGTTTGGTGGTGCAAGGCGCGCAGATCCTGCCCTATGTGATCAAAGCCGTGCTCTATCTGGCGACGGTGGGCCCGGAGGCCGACCCGGTGATGGCGGCGGCCGAGGCCAGTTTGAACGCGTTTCTGGCCAAGCGGCGGCGGTTGGGTGTGGAGGTGTCGACTTCGGCCCTGCATGCGGCGCTGCACGTCGAAGGCGTGCGCAAGGTGCAGCTGCAGGGCTGGACCGACCTCAATCCAACCCAAGCCCAGGCCGCGTACTGCACCCACTACACGCTGACGCGCGGGGTGCTGACGTGACCGCGCTGCTGCCCCCCAACGCACTCACCCTGGAACGGCTCGCGGCCGAGGCCGCCGCGCAGATCCAGCGCGTGCCCGTGCGTATCCGCGACCTGGTCAACCCGGATCGCTGCCCGGTCGACCTGTTGCCGTACCTGGCCTGGGCCTTGTCTGTGGACCGCTGGGACAGCACGTGGTCAGAAACCATCAAGCGCCAGGTCATCAAGTCTTCCTACTTCATCCACGCGCGCAAGGGCACGATTGGCGCCCTGCGCCGCGTCGTCGAGCCACTGGGCTACCTCATCGAGGTGGTCGAGTGGTGGGAAACCGAACCCCACGGGGTGCCTGGCACCTTCGCGCTGCAGGTGGGGGTACTGGAAACCGGCATCACCGAAGAGATGTACCAGGAGCTGACGTGGCTGATCGACGATGCCAAGCCCGTTGCCCGCCACCTGACCGGCCTGGCCATCAGCATGGAGACGGTAGGCCGGCTTTACATAAGCACCGTCCTCCAGGAAGGCGATGAAATAGACGTCTACCCACCGCAACCGCGAGACATCGACGTGTCTGGCGTCATCGGCCGTGGCGGACGTGAACACACCCTCGAAACCGTGGATGTCTACTCATGATCGATCATACCTCGCAGTTCTTCGCCATCCTGACGAACGTGGGCACCGCCAAGCAGGCGAACGCCGATGCCCTGGGCATCGCCTGGAAGATCACGCAGATGGGCGTGGGCGACGCCAACCTCACGGATCCGATACCCGATGCGGGCCAACGTGCCCTGATCAACGAGTGGCGCCGTGCACCGCTGAACGCGCTCAAGGTCGATCCTGCCAACCCCAGCATCATCATTGCCGAACAAGTCATTCCGGCCGACGTGGGTGGCCGATGGATCCGCGAGATCGGACTCTACGATGCAGACGGCGACCTGGTCGCGGTCGCCAATTGCGCGCCGTCGTTCAAGCCGCTCCTCTCGCAGGGCTCGGGCAAGACCCAGGTCGTGCGCATGAACATGGTCGTGAGCAGCGCGGCAAACGTGGAGCTCAAGATCGACCCCAGCGTGGTGTTGGCCACCAAGGAGTTCGTGACAGAAGAGCTGGCCAAGCAAGACTTCAAGCACTCGGCCTGGGTCGCTACGACCGCCAATATCAACCTGGCCGGTCTGCAGACGATTGACGGTGCTGCCGTACCGGCGGGCAAGCGGGTACTGGTCAGAGCGCAGACCGAGGCCAGGAACAACGGTCTCTACCTCACTGCTGTGGGTGCGTGGACGCGTACCAGCGATGCGAACACCCATGACAAGGTCACACCGGGAATGCTGGTGCTCATCGAGCAAGGCGTACTGTACGGCGATAGCGGGTGGCAGTTGCTCACCGACGGGGCAATCACCCTGGGCGTCACCGCCCTGGCCTTCGGTATGGCGTTCGGTCGCACGGGCATCGCCCCAGGCAGCTATCGAAGCGTGACGGTCGATCAATATGGACGGGTGGTGTCGGCCACCAATCCGACCACGGTGGCTCAGTACGGGCTGACCGACGTCTACACGAAATCGCAGGTGTTTTCGAAGGGCGAAACCTATGCCCGGGCGGATGTGTTCACCAAGGACGAGACCTCGAGGAAGGTGGCTGACGCCGTTGCGGCCCTCGTTTCGTCCTCACCCGAAGCGCTGGATACGCTCAGCGAGCTGGCCGCAGCTTTGGGTAACGATCCGAACTTCGCCGCGTCGGTCAACAACCAGTTGGCAAGCAAGGCGCCCAAACACTCGCCGACGCTCACGGGGATTCCCAAAGCACCAAGGCCAGGGCCTGCCGATGACAGCGAGCAGATTCCGTGCACGGCGTGGGTATGGGCTTCCGTTCGCTCGAGCGTCCACGCCGCCGAGGCAAACAAGGCGGGAATGTGCGTGCATTTTGCCATGGCCTCGCCTCCTGCAGGTTATCTGCGGCGCAACGGCGCGGCGGTCTCACGAACCACCTATGCGGCCCTGTTCGCCCGTATCGGCACGATCTACGGTGCCGGCGACGGCTCCACCACGTTCAACCTTCCCGACTCGCGTGGCAGCTTTGATCGGGGCTGGGATGAGCAGCGAGGACTGGACAGCAACCGCGTGTTCGGTTCGACGCAAACCGACCAGAACGCTCGTCACACCCATAGCGGGACGACGGCATCCGCCGGTGCACACGCCCACACCCTGGGCGTCAACCTCGACCGGTCGCCTGCAGGTGACGGCAATGCCGTATTCGGCGACGAGGACTACTACGGCAAGGGCGCGCTGAGCACCGCCTCGGCTGGCGCTCACACACACGCCGTCACCATTGGCGCCTCGGGTGGCAACGAGGCCAGGCCGCACAACGTCGCCTTTTTGCCCTGCATCAGATATTGAAAGGAGCTTCATGTGGAAGACGAAACCGTTCATCCAGTCCAGTGGTGGGAGCACGCAGAGATCATCCCGCCCGTCGTCTGCAACGTATCGCCCGTGACGCGAGAGTTCGTCAGCTCAAGCGTGGCAGACCCCAGTCCACTTGAGCCAGGTGTGTGGTTGATTCCCGCGCACAGCTACCTGACGAAGCCGCCGGAGCTCATCCCGGGGTATGCGGCGGTGGCCCTGCCGGATGGCAGCGATTGGAGCCACATCGTCGACCTGCGCGGCAGCACGGTGTATTGCACTGAAACCGGCGAACCCCAGACCTGGGAAGCGCTCGGCGAACTGCCAGGCGGGCTTACGCTGCAAGCGCCCGAATCTGCATTCGATACCTGGCAGGATGACCGATGGGTGCTGGACCGGCCCGCCCACACAGCTGCGCTGCAACGCACCGCCAGCAAGAAGAAACACCTGCTCAACCAGTACGCCACTGCCCCTATCGACACCCTGCTCGACGCTGTCGAGATGAAAATCGCCCAGGAGAGCGAACTGGCTGCCCTGAAGGCATGGAAGGTCTACAGGGTCGAGCTGAGCCGTGTCGATACCACGTCGAGCACACCCGCCACCACGGGATGGCCGGTTTCTCCCGATGAAACAGCCATGCTGGCCTGGCTGACGGCGCAAGGTTTCGAAGCGTCCGATTGATGCATGTGTGACGGCTAATTTTCGGAGAGCCGGCATCGCTCTTGAATACCCACAGGGCTGGCTGATCGTGAGGCGTAAAAAACCCCGCCGAAGCGGGGTTTTGGTTCACACCCTTTTCACTGCTGCGTCGTAGACCTCGTCATCGCGTCGGGCACCTACGCACACGACCAGGATGATTTCAGTAACGTTGATGCGGTAGACGATACGTACATCGCCTGTCCGGATCCGGCGGTACCCGGCCAGCGTTCCACGCAAGGCTTTACCGATCTTATCGGGCTCACCTTCGGCAATACGCTCACGTATGACCTTCAGGACTCTCTTGGCTTCAGCACTGCCCAGCAGCTTGAGGTCGGTTTCTATCTGGGAATGAAATCGAACGGTCCACTTCTTCATCGTCATTGCCTATTTGAACCGGGCCTCCATCTCTTCGAGGCTCACGGTAACGTCGGTGTCGAGGCTAGGCAGACGCTCGATGGCCAGCAGTTCAGAGCGCAAGTCTTCAAGCTCGTCCTGGAGTGACTGGTAGGCATCAATGCCTACAAGTACAGCAGCTGGCTCGTTGTCTTTGAAGATCACCAGATGCGAGATGTCGCCGCTGGTGACGTCCTTCAAGCGCGCACTGAAACTACGAACCATAGCCGTGGCGGAAACCGCCTGCTCAGCTCGGTTTAGTAGTGCAGTCATGGTCTTTTCCTTGGTCGCCGTATTGTGGTCGGCCGTTTTGTGGTCGTGTGTGAGTAGTATGTGGTCGTGTGTGAGTAGTGGAGTCGACACATGTGTAGAGTAGCTCTACAGCGACAGTATTACGCACAATTATGCATATAACAATACATATTTAATCTTCACCCATCATCGGGTGTAACCACCCCCACTACACACGGGCTAACTCGCGTTTGCCAAGCCCAAGCGACAACCTAGCGCTGTCTCCAACAGCACAGGCTCGCCAACATGGCCACCGACTACCACCACGGCGTTCGCATCGTCGAAATCAACGAAGGCTCGCGTCCCATTCGCACGGTGGCTACCGCTGTGGTGGGGATGGTTTGCACCGCTGACGACGCAGACCCCGCCGTCTTCCCGGTGAACAGGCCCGTACTGCTCACCGACGTCCTCACCGCGAGCGGCAAGGCCGGAGTGAAGGGCACATTGGCGAAAAGCCTGGACGCTATCGCCGGCCAAGCCAGCCCGCTCACCGTTGTGGTTCGCGTGGCGGCCGGTAACGACGCCGCTGCAACTGCCGCCAACGTCATTGGCGGCGTCACTGCGAGCGGGCAATACACCGGCTTGAAAGCGCTGCTGGCGGCCGAGGCCCAGCTGGGAGTGCGCCCGCGCATCCTCGGCGTCCCCGACCTGGACTCTCTGCCGGTCGCCACCGAGCTGGTGGCCATCGCTCAGAAACTGCGAGGCTTCGCGTACGTCAACGCGTGGGAGTGCGAAACAGCATCGGACGCGATGGCCTATCGAGAGAATTTCGGCGCCCGGGAACTGATGACCATCTGGCCAGACTTCGTCGGCTTTGACGGCGCTACCGGCGGTGCTGCACCTACATCGGCCGTTGCTCGCGCACTGGGCCTGCGGGCTAAGCTGGACCAGCAGGTGGGCTGGCACAAAACCCTGTCCAATGTGGCGGTGAACGGCGTCACCGGCCTGAGCAAGGACGTCTACTGGGATCTGCAGAACCCGGCCACCGATGCGGGCCTGCTCAACGCTGCAGGCGTCACCACCTTGATCCGCCGCGAGGGCTTCCGTTTCTGGGGCTCGCGCACCTGCAGTGCGGATCCGCTGTTCGCCTTCGAAAGCTACACCCGCTCCGCCCAGGTCCTGGCCGACACCATGGCCGAAGCGCATTTCTGGGCTGTGGACGTGCCGCTGCACCCCAGCCTGGCCCGCGACATCATCGAGAGCATCAACGCCAAGTTCCGCGAGCTAATACGCGGCGGGTATCTGCTGGGCGGCGAATGCTGGTACGACGAAGCCGCCAACGACAAGGACACCCTCAAGGCCGGCAAGCTGTTCCTGGACTACGACTACACGCCCGTCCCGCCGCTGGAAGACCTGACCCTGCGCCAGCGCATCACCGACCGCCACCTCATCGACTTCGCCAGCCGCGTCAGCGCCTGACCTCTCGCCCCGCGTGGCTGCGGCCGCGCCATTGGAGCCTGCCCATGGCCTTGCCCAAGAAACTCAAGAACATGAACCTGTTCAACGACGGCGTCAGCTACGTCGGCCAGTGCAAGAACGTCACCCTGCCCAAGCTGGGCCGCAAACTGGAAGCCTGGCGCGGCGGTGGCATGGACGGCCCGGTCAAGGTCGACCTGGGCCACAGCGACGACGGCCTCCAGCTGGAATGGACCCTGGGCGGCTGGGACCTCACTGCGCTGCGCCAGTACGGCGCCGTCTCGGCCAGCGGTGTGCTGCTGCGCTGGGCAGGCTCGGTACAGCGCGACGACACCGGCGAGGTGTCCGCGGTCGAGGTGGTGGTGCGCGGCCGGCACGAAGAGATCGACCTGGGTGAATCCGAGTCCGGCGAGGACACCGAGCACAAGTTCACCACCACCTGTACCTACTACAAGTTGACCATCGACGGTAACGAAGAGATCGAGATCGACCTGCTCAACTTCGTCTTCAAGGTCAACGGCGACGACCGCCTGGCCGAACACCGCAAGGCCATCGGCCTGTAACCCCTTCCCTGCAAACGAGCCCTGACCATGACCACCGAAGCCTCGCAAACACCGAACCCGAACGTCGTCACCCTGGACACGCCCATCAAGCGCGGCAGCGTCGAGATCAACGAGGTCACCCTGCGCAAACCCATGGCCGGCGAGCTGCGCGGCGTGACCTTGGCCGATCTGCTGCAGATGGACGTGCTGGCCCTGCGCAAGGTCCTGCCGCGCATCAGCAAGCCCGCCCTCACCGACCAGGAGCTGGGCCAGATGGACCCTGCCGACCTGGTGCAGCTGGGCGGCGTGGTCACCGGTTTTTTGTTGCCGAAATCGGCGAAGACGGACGCCTCCCTCGGTGCGTAGATGACGCCATGGCCGACATTGCCGTGATCTTTCACTGGGGCCCCGAGGCCATGGCGCCGCTGTCGCTCACCGAGCTGATGGCCTGGCGCGAGCGGGCACGGGTGCGAAGCGGGGCCAAGGACGATGGATAAGCTCAGGCTGCAGGTGCTGCTCTCGGCCGTGGACAAGGTCACCGGCCCGCTCAAGCGGATCCGCGGCGGCAGCCAGGTCACGGTGCAGGCGCTCAAGGCTGCGCGTGACCAGGTCAAGGCGCTCAACGCCCAACAGGCCGACGTGGCCGGGTACCGCAAGCAACAAGCGGCGATCGCTGGCACCTCGCAAAAGCTGGTGGACGCCCAGACTCGGCTGCGAGAGATGCGCACCGCGCTGCGCCAGACCGGCGAAGCCGCCACGGGCAAATTTCGCACCGACTACCGCAAGGCGCATGAAGCGGTGCGCGACCTGACCCTCAAGCTGCAGAACCAACGGCGCAACCTGGCGCCGCACGCAACGCGTCTGCGCGAAGCGGGCATCGCCGTGGGCCAGCTGGGGCAGCATGAGGGCCGGCTCAAGCAGCAGCTGGACGCGGCCAACCGCTCGCTGCTGCAGCAACAGGAGCGGCTGGCGGCGGTCACGCGGCGGCAGCAGGCCTTGACCAAGGCCAAGCAACTGCATGATCGCCAGCAGCGCTTCGTCGGCAGCATGGCGGGTGCTGGCGCGGCAGGTGTGGCCGGTGCGAGTGCACCGTTGTACGCCGGTGCACGGCTGCTGACGCCGGGGCTGGAGTTCGAGGCAGGGGTCAGCCGGGTTCAGGCCATCACTCGGCTTGAGCAGGATGCGCCTGACCTCAAGGCGCTGCGCGATCAAGCGCGCGAGCTGGGCGGCAGCACCAAGTTCACGGCGGGCGAGGCCACCGGGGCGCAAGGTTTTCTCGGCATGGCCGGCTTCGATCCCAAGGCGATCCAGGCGGCCATGCCGGGCATGCTGGACCTTGCCGCTGCGGGCGGTACCGAGCTGGCCGAGACCGCCGACATCGCCTCCAACATTCTGTCCGGCATGGGCCTGCACGCCTCGCGCATGGGCGAGCTGGGCGATGTCCTGGTGGGCACGTTCACCCGCTCCAACACCGATCTGCGCATGCTCGGCGAAACCATGAAGTACGCCGCGCCCATGGCCAAGACCTACGGCATCGAGCTGGAAACCGCCGCAGCCATGGCCGGCAAGCTGGGTGACGCAGGGCTGCAGGGCAGCATGGGCGGCACGGCGTTGAGCAGCATCATGAACCGGCTGGCCGCGCCGCCGAAAATGGCCGCCAAGGCGCTCGAGCAACTCAACATCACCACCGCCGACGCCCAAGGCAACCTGCGCCAGCTTCCGGACATCCTCAAGGAGATCCACGACAAGACCGCCGGCATGGGCACGGCCGTGCGCGGTGGCTTGTTCAAAGCGATCGCCGGCGAAGAAGCGGTCAAGGGCATGGCGCACCTGGTGGACCAGGCCGGCAGCGGCGAGCTGCAACAGCTGGTGGCGACCTTGCGCAAGACCCAGGGCGAGTCGGCACGCACCGCCCAGGTGATGGCCAACAACCTCAAGGGCGACCTCACCACCCTCAAGAGCAGCTGGGAAGACCTGGGCATCGAGCTCGAAGGTCAACAAGACCACGCCCTGCGTGACCTGGTGCAGTCGATCACCGAGCTGGTGCGCAGCACCAAAGCCTGGGCGCAAGAAAACCCCGTGTTGGTCAGCGGCCTGGTAAAGGCTGCCGCCATCACCGCCGGCCTGGCCCTGGCTTTCGGCACCGTGGCCTTGACGTTGGCGGCGCTGCTGGCGCCGATGATCGTGGTGCGCCTGATGTTGGCCAGGCTCGGCATTCACCTGCCGGGGCTGCTCGGCCTGTTCTGGAAGCTAGCCACCACCGTGCTGCCGTTCGTGGCCAAGGCCCTGTTGATGGTCGGCCGCGCCTTGATGCTCAACCCTGTTTCACTGGTGCTGGGGTTGCTGGCCGGCGCCGCCTACCTGGTCTACCAGAACTGGGATGCGGTCAGCGGCTTCTTCAGCAGCACCTGGGCCGAGATCCGTGCAGGGTTCAGTGGCGGCGTCGCCAGCCTCCTGCAGACCTTGGCCAACTTCAGCCCGATGGGCCTGCTCTATCGCGCCTTCGCCCAGGTGATGCAGTACCTGGGCGTGGAGCTGCCTGACCGTTTCACCGCCATGGGCGGCCAATTGATGGACGGCCTGGCCAGCGGCATCACCCGCAAACTGAGCGTGGTGCGCGAAGCCATCAGCGACATGGGCCAGGCTTCCGTCGACTGGTTCAAAGACAAGCTGGGCATCCACAGCCCCTCGCGCGTGTTCGCAGAACTGGGCGGCCACACCATGCAGGGCCTGAGCAACGGCTTGACCGAGGGCGCATCGGGCCCGCTGCAGGCCGTCGCCAGCGTCGGCAAACGGCTGGCCCAGGCCGGCGCGCTGTCGGTCGGCCTGGCCAGCGCCGGCACTGCCGTGGCGGTGGACAACCGGCCGCCGATACCGGCCGCGGCAACGCCTGTGGTGCAGGTCGCCGGTGACACCATCTCGATCCAGATCCAACCCGCACCCGGCGCCGACCCTGCCGCCATCGCCCGCGCCGTGGCCGCCGAGCTGGACCGCCGCGACCGCGCCAAGCAAGCCCGGGCGCGCAGCGCCTTTTCCGATCAGGACTAAGCCCCATGATGATGGCCATCGGCATGTTCATTTTCAGCCTGGAAACCCTGGTCTACCAGGAGCTCCAGCGCCAGACCGACTGGCGCCACGGCACCACCTCACGCATCGGCACCAACCCGGCCCGCCAGTTCCTCGGCCGCGGCGAAGACGCCATCACCCTCCCCGGCGTTCTGCTGCCCGGGCTCAAGGGCACACCGCTGAGCCTGGACACGCTTCGCTACATGGCCGACAGCGGCAAGGCCTGGCCGCTGGTCGAAGGCACCGGCCGCGTCCTGGGGCTGTGGGTGATCGAGAGCATCAGCGAAACCCGCACGCTGTTCTTCCGCGACGGCGCCGCGCGGCGGATCGAGTTCAGCATCGCCCTCAAACGCATCGACGACGGCCGCGTCGACCTGATCGGCAGCCTGCTCGGCGCGGCAGGTGATGTGTTCAGGCGCGCCCTGTGAAGTGGCCAGATCTGGGGGCCCACCCGGTGCCCCTCTGCCGTCTGCTGGTGGACGGTCGCGACATCACCTCGACGCTGATGCCGCGCCTGGTCAGCCTGCAGCTGACGGACAACCGCGGGCTCGAGGCCGACCAGCTGGACGTGACCCTGTCCGACCATGACGGCGCCCTGGTGATCCCGCCTCACGGCGCCAGGCTGCAACTGTGGCTGGGCTGGAGCGACAGCGGCCTCATCGACAAAGGTGTGTACGTGGTCGACGAGACCGAACACAGCGGCGCGCCGGACGTGTTGAGCATTCGCGCGCGGGGTGTCGACCTGCGCGCCGGCTTCAAGGCCCGCCGCGAGCGCAGCTGGCATGCCTCGACACTCGGCCAGATCGTGCAGCAGATCGCCACACAATACGGGCTAACGGCGGCCATCTCGCCGGCGCTCGGCGCACACCCCATCGCTCACCTGGACCAGGCCAACGAATCGGACGCCAACTTGCTCACCCGCCTGGGCCAGGCCTACGACGCGCTGGCCACCGTCAAGGCCGACCGCTTGCTGTTCATGCCGATCGGCGCGGCCACCAGCGTCAGCGGCGTGGCCCTGCCGCACGTCACCCTCACCCGCCTGGATGGCGACCAGCACCGCTACCTGCAGGCCGATCGCGATAGCTACAGTAGCGTGCGTGCCTTCTACTACGACGCCAACAGTGCCGAAAAGAAGCACGCCATCACCGGCGAGGGCGACAACTACAAGGACCTGCGCCACACCTACGCCGACCGCGACAGCGCCCTGGCCGCCGCCCGCGCAGAACTGCAACGCCTGCAACGCGGCTCGGCCACGCTCAGCTACACGCTGGCCAAGGGCCGACCCGAGTTGATACCCGAGCTGACCTATTCGCTGCTAGGCGTAAAGGATGAGATCGGGGCCATCGTCTGGCTGGGCGGCAACGTCTCCCACGACTTCAGCAGCGATGCGTTCGTCACGCGCCTGGAGCTGGAATCAAAGCTGCCGGATGGCGATGAGATAGCGGAGCTGGCCACCGATGAGGGCACGTATACGGGGGTTGTGGCGTACTACCGGGATGAACGCGGAGGGCAGAAGTCGGTGACCCAGGGCGATCAGACGAAGGCGAAGCGATTGGTACAGTTGTATGCCAACAAGGGCAGTGCTGTACGGGCGGTTCAGCGCGAGTTCGGGCGTTTGAAGATGTGAGCGGATGAAGGCGTTACGAGAAAGCACGCGAGGCTGTGTGAACAGCCTCGCGTTGCGGGGCTTAGACTGGCTCGGCGTAGAACCAGGTGCCAAGCGTCCCCATCTTGTGGGCACTCAGGCGAATGTTACCGAACTGGACTGGTTTGTCCTCAAGCAGCAAAGGTAGCTTCTTCATTACTTCTCCCACCGACGCCCCAGGAACGGCCGCACTAAGGGCTGCGCTGGTCAGAAGGATGATTTCGAAGCCGGAGGCATGGGTGCCATCCCCTGTACCGACTACGGTGATGGCGTTGATCTGACCGCTATGTTTGTCCAGGCTCAAACTGATGCCAACCAGCGGGCTGAGCATAATGGAACGTGAGTCGTTTACCTCGCCTCGTTTGACCGGCTCGGCCTCGATTTGGCTTGTGTGCTCCGCCTTTTTCAGCGTTTGCTTAAGTCGCTCGAGGTATCGCTTGTCGTCGAAACCGAAAGTCTTGCTGGCAGCTGGAGGCGATGCAGACACGGGTTCAGACGCCGTGTCCTCGGCAACGGCCTCCACAGCTGGTGGCGTTGAAACATCGCTGGTTTCCCCAGCCTGCCGCGCCTCGATCAAGCCCACCCCCAGCGCCAGCACCACCACGAAAAATGCCGCAACGGTCCCCAAGGTACCGCTCACCAGCTGACTCACCCCCCAACCCCAGGCCCGCCTGCGATACATCCGATACAGCTGTACCCAGACCACACCCCAGACGATCAATGCCGCCAGAAAAACTACAAAATCCATATTGTCTTCTCCACCGCTGCCGCTGCGGGCAGTCCCTCATTGATGACGCTCGATGACGCGCGAGCCTTCATTTGCGACGTGTGTGCGCAAAGGCAGCAGCAATACGCTGCAGGTGCGCCTTGTCGCCATCAGACGATTCGCGGAAGTGCGTGAGCAGGGTGAGTTCTTCACGTACGACGATGAAGCGCCCTGCGGTGCGCGGGCGCGGTCGTTTTCTGCAATCCATTTTGCGAGACATCCGGGTCACTCCATTCATGTTGGAGTACCGGAGAATTGGCAACGGGAGGGGCGTGGCAATCGGACTGGGTCGACGCGATCCTGGTGAATCGATACCAATTATTTGCTACTGGCAGCGGCCATGGCTTCAGCCACGCGCATCACCGCGCCCTGATCATCTGCACCCAGGCTGCGCAGCTGCTCGATCAGACGTTGCTCGGTGGCATTGAGGGTCTCGACCGCGCCGGGGGTGGGCTGACCGGTGAGTACGAACGTGATGTCCAGGCCCAACTCGCCAGCCTTGATCAAGTACTGAGCACCAGGCTCGCTGCCGCCCGCTTCATAGGCCGCCTGGGTCCGCTTGGACACGCCAAGCTGCGCGGCAAACAGTTCCTGATTCATGCCCAAGCGCTTGCGCTCGGCCTGCAGGCGCTCACCAATCATCTGTGAAAGATGCAATTATTTTCATCTCCGCTATTTACAAGTGCAGATTTGTGCATCATTCTTCGCTCGTCGCCACATGATATTGCACGGATCTGCACTATGCCCAATGCCACTACACCAGAGCAAGCACGCCTCCAGGCCCGTCAGGCCTTGGAGCGACGCGGGGAAACCGTCATGGCCTTCGCCGAACTGCACAGCCTGAACCCCAGCACCGTGTACGCCGTGTTGAGTGGCCAAAACAAAGGCCGACGCGGCGATGCACACAAGGCTGCGGTATTGCTGGGGATCAAGGACGGGGAGATCACAAACTAATGGCCTCCAAACGAATAGCCAACCAGAGCCTCACCCGGCCCGTTCTAGAAACCCGTCGCCAGGTGGTCAGTGCAGTTATCTGCGCCTACCCCGGCGGCCGCGAATGCGCCGCCGCCCGCCTCGGCTTGCCGTTGAAGAAATTCGACAACCACGCCTACGAAAGCGCCGGCAGCCGCCCGCTGACCGACGAGCAGATCCTGCTGCTCGAGCAGGAAGCGGGCACCCACTACCTGGCCGACTACATCACCGGCCTGTACCGCGGCGTCTTCGTGGCCCTGGCCGATCCGGAACAGTTGGACAACCTGGACCTCTACGCCCGCTCGGTGAAGACCGCCGCCAAGCGCGGCGCCGTCGACGCCATGCTCGCCGAGGCGCTCAAGGACGGTGCGATCGACGCCCGGGAAATCGAGCAGATCCTTGCCGCCCACCGCGCCCACGTGGCCGCGCGGCATGAAGAGATCAATGCAGTGATCACCCTGCATCGGCAATGAACCTGGACTTAGCAAGCGGTGCCGGCACGAAGGTTCGGCGGGGAGAATTATGAGTACCTACAAGCTGGTGTGCCCCCATTGCGGCGGCGTCCTGCGCATCCGGACCAGCGTGGGGCAGCACATCTTCCTGCGCACCGCCTACCTGCAGTGCTGCACCGTGGCCTGCGGCGCGACCTTCCGCGGCCAGTTCGAAATCACCCACGAAATGAGCCCCTCAGGCATGCCCAACCCCACGGTGCAGCTACCGGTGGCCCCGCAATCCCTGCGCCGCGAATCGATGCGCAAGGACGATGAAACACAGATGGATCTACTCGACCTGGAGAATGCGTCATGAATAGCGTGATCGATGCGATGGAATACCGCGAAACCATGCAGCGGGCAGCCCTGGCTTATCTCAAGCGCCACCAGAAAGAACATCTGGACCACGATGACCAGCTGTTCAGCCGCACGATCACCCACTTGCGCCTCGCCCTGGGCGTGCCCGAGCACCTGGCAGAGTCGCTGGCCGGGCTGGCCTACAGCGAACTTCGCGACACCGCCGATGAGCGAATGCTGGACGTCAGCCGCAGCACCGGAGCGACTGCCGTACTGACCGACCCCCTCACGGGCAATGTGTACACCCTTCCGGTCGCGCTGATTTTTCAGCACCTGATCGATGGTCGCGCACTCCCTCGATCTGCCCTTTGATACCTGATTGTTGAGCCGCTCGCCGCTGGTGGCCTACCTGTGCTGGCGGCAAAAAAAGTCTGATAGGCGCTCTCAAACACAGCCTCGACACAGCGAACTGATCCCGATGGAAATGGAACACAGGCTGCGAGCCAACGTCATCCAACGCCTCGAGCGTGACTACCAGCTCAAGCACATGGCCGGCACCCAGTACATGCGCAAAGGCATCTGCCCAGCACCTCACTGCGGCCAGAAAACGCTGTACACCTTCCACTATTCACCTTGGATGCTGATCTGCGGACGCCCGGAAAAATGTGGGCACCGCGTGCATGTGAAGGACATCTACGACGACCTGTTCAACGACTGGAGCAAGACCGCCCCGTCAACGCCGGAAAACCCACAGGCCACGGCCCGCGCCTATCTGGAATTCGCACGCGGCTTCAAATACGAGCTGATCGCCGGATGGTTTACCCAGGAGAACTACTGGGACCATCGTCTGAACGCCGGCAGCGCCACAGTACGGTTTGCTTTGGAGAAAGGCGGTTACTGGGAGCGGCTGATCGACCAGCCCGAACGTTTTGGCAAAATGAAGGCGCGCTTTCGTCCTACGGGCGATGGCCTTCCAGGCTACAAAGGCGTGTGGTGGTGCCCGCCCAGCGTCGACCTGCTGGAAGAGAACGAACTGTGGATCACCGAAGGCATCTTCGACGCCATCGCCCTGCTGCACAACGCCGTGCCTGCCGTATCCATGATGTCGAGCGCGCCCTGCCCGACCGAGTCTCTGAAAGCCCTGATCAAACTGCACCACGACGCCGACCGGCGTTTGCCTCACCTGGTGTGGGCCCTGGACAACGAACCGGTGGCCAAGGCCAACATGCGGCGCTGGGCCAAGGAAGCTCGCGCGCTAGGCTTCACCTGCTCGGCGGCCCTGGTCCCACAGCAGCAAAACGGCAGGAAGCTGGACTGGAACGATCTGCATCAGCGCTGGCAGTCGATCGAGGACGAGGCCAAACGTACTGATCGCATCGAACAAGATCTGGACGAAGCGCGCCATCTGGGCGACCTGCTGCTTGCGGACTCTGCCGAGGAAAAAGGTTTTCTGATCTACCAGCGCGATGAGCGCAAGGCGTTCCACTTCTCGTTTCAAAAGCGCCTGTACTGGTTCCAGCTCGACCTCGAACAATACGACCGGGCCGTCAGCGACCTCGACAGTTCGGAGCGCCACGACGACCAGTTGCTGACCGATGACCAGCGCCGGCACAAAGCCCTGCGCCAAGCCGGAGCGGTGAGCCGCATATCCAACTGCAACTTCCAGGCGCTGTACTACATGCGCAACGACTTGACCGACGAGGCCTGGTACTACTTCCGCATTGAGCGCCCACAGGGGCCTGCCATCAAAAGCACGTTCACGGCCAAGCAACTGACCTCGGCACCCGAGTTCACCAACCGCTTGCTCAACGTCTCCAACGGAGCAATGTTCGAAGGCAGCGCGCAACAGCTCAAGCGCATCCTCGGCCCTCAGCTCGACTGCCTGAAAACCGTCAACACCATCGAATGGATCGGCTACTCGCGAGAACACGGGGCCTATGTATTCAACGATCTGGCATTCGCCAGCGGCAAGCTGCAGAAGCGCAACAAGGAAGACTTCTTCGACCTGGGCAAACTCAGCATCAAGTCGCAGAGCCAGTCGCCAGTGCTGCAGATCAATCCCGACCTGAACGACTACAACGAAGGCTGGTTCGAGGTCTACTGGCGGTGTTTTGGAGTCCAAGGAGTGGTCGTCCTGGCATGGTGGCTGGGCGCTCTGCACGCCGAGCAGATTCGCCAGATCCACAAATCGCTGATGTTCCTGGAATTGGTAGGCGAAGCAGGTTCAGGCAAGACCACACTGGTAGAGCTGCTGTGGAAACTGGTCGGCCGCACCGATTACGAAGGCTTCGACCCCTCCAAAGCAACACCGGCAAGCCGGGCTCGCAACTTCTCTCAGGTAGGCAACCTGCCGGTGGTGCTCATCGAATCCGAACGCGAGCAGCGCGAAGGACAGCCGGTCAAGCACTTCGACTGGGACGAACTGAAAACCGCCTACAACGGCCGCAGCGTCCGTTCCACCGGCGTGAAGAACAACGGCAACGACACCCACGAACCGCCGTTCCGCGCCGCTCTGCTGATCGCGCAGAACAACGCGGTAAATGCCTCCGAACCCATCCTGCAGCGCCTTTGCCATGTTCACCTGACCCGCGAGCACCACACCCCGGAAACCAAACAATTCGCCGAACAACTCGAACGCATGCCGATGGACCGAATCAGCGGCTTCCTGGTGAAGGCGTTGACGCGCGAGGCCAACACGATGCGGATCATGGAAGACAACACCTCGGGCTACGAGCAGGAGCTGCTGGCACTGCCCGACATCCGCACGGTGCGCATCGCCAAGAACCACGCTCAACTACGCAGCCTCGTAGACGCCCTGGCCGACATCGTCCCTTTGGGTGAGCAGCGCAAGGCTTTGGCCCATGCCGAGATCAAACGAATGGCCGTGGAGCGTCAACAAGCGATCAACGCCGACCACCCCACAGTGCGTGAATTCTGGGACCTGTACGACTTTCTCAACGGCATGGACGAGAAAGGCGCCCTCAACCATGCCCGCAAGGACGGGCTGATTGCCGTGAACCTCAACGAGTTCGTCGAGACAGCCGCCAACAAGCGACAACAGGTGCCGGTCCTCAGCGATCTGAAACGCCTGCTCAAAACCAGCAAGTCGCCCAAGTTTCTGGAATCGAACAAGCCTGTGAATTCCGCGCGAGCGCTGGACGCATTCGACAAGCCGAAAACCATCCGCTGCTGGGTCTTCCAGGGCGTGTAGGCAACGCAACGACAGACGCAGAAAACACCCCGGCCAAGCGCTGCAACGCAACGGCCCATTCAAAGGAGAAGCACCATGCAATCACACCACTACTGCCCGGCCAGCCAGATCGCGGCACTGCTTCAAATCGAAGGACGGGAGCGCCCTGCCATAAGGTCTGCAGGTGTCGCCGCACTCAACCGATTGCTCCTGGTTGCCCAGCGCAACACAGGCCAAAGCCGAATCATCGGCAGGTTTCTGCTGAGCCTCTACAACGGCCATGCGTTCCCCTTCCCCCTCACAGATCTGCGAAGCGTGGACACGACGTTGTTCGACGACTGCATCGCCTTATTGAACATGGATCGATGCCCAGAGAAAGAGGTGCACGAGTACTTCGAGAATGGCGACGCGTTGTGGTCGCAACTGAAGACAGATTGGGCGGCAAGGGATTAACGGACGGCTCAAAGCCAAAAGAAGTGGTGGCGTGGGGCTGCAACCCCCGCCACCGACCACCTCAAGGAGAAGCACCATGCAAATGAAGCAACCCCGAGGCGGCGCCGCGAAGGCTATCACACTGTGGTGGACTTCCAGTGCCGCACCAACATCTGGTCATCAACTCGATCGTTCGCTGATCGGTCATGCGGTCACCTACCCCACTATGAGCCAACCATCATGAATACCGCTTTTATCTTGATGGCCCAGTATGACGGCCAGGCCATCATCCCTCTCGAACTGGTGTGCCGCGATTACTTCACTCATCTGACGCCGGAAATGTTCCAGCGCAAGGTCATGAGCGGCCAGATCAAACTGCCGATTACCCGCATGGAAACGAGCCAGAAGTCGGCCAGAGGTATCCACCTCAGTGACCTGGCTAGTTATCTGGACCTGCAGCGCGCCGCTGCGGTAAAAGAACACTGCCAGCTCAACGGTTTAAAACACGCCTATTGAGCCATTTCATCGAAGCGGCGCCCAACTGGACGGGCGCGCTGACGATTTTTTCAAGCCAGGCCCACTGCGCATAGCGATCGCCCTGACCTCGCAAGTGCGTATAACGCCGCAGCGAGTTCCAGTCCCGGTGGCCCGACACGCTGGCCACCCGCGGGATATCCCACGCCATTTCGAACAGCCTGCTTACCCCTTCATGTCGAAGGTCGTGAAAGTGCAGATCCGCGATGATCAAAAACTTGCAGGCTTTAGCCCAGGACGTGGAAATCGACTCTGGACTGTAGGGGAATATGTCAGCTCCGACCCTCGGCATGGTCTGCAGAATCTGCCACGCCTCATCAGGCACATAGCACCAGACGTCATTGCCGATCTTCTGCCCCGGGTTCTTCATGTCACGCACCAGGACACGTTGCCCGGCCTCGTCGATATCGGCCCAGCGAATGCGCGTAATCTCGTCGAGCCGACGTGTCGAGAACAAGGCAAAGCCCACCACTTTCAGCATATTGATGACACTTGGGCGGCGCGCCTGCATGTCCTGGTAGTGCTGCAGAATTTTTTCTAGCTCATGCAACGTAGGGCGGCGGTCGCGCTCTCGACTTTTCAAGTTGTAGCCCAGCTTGCGCAGCACGCGCCTCGCGCCGCCCATGGCCAGCGGATCGACGTGGTAGCCCCAAGCATCCCTAGCAATCGAAAGCACAGCCCCAAGATGCGCAAGGTCGTTGCCGGCAGTCTGCGGCTGCACGCTGCCGCCTTCGACGCTCATACGCCACAGGGCATAGTCGACCAAGGCCTGGGTATTGATGTCTGCGTCGCTCAGCCCGCCGAAATGCGAATTGCCGATCGCGGTGAGCGTGCCCCGCTTGGTCTTGCCCAGTGGCCGGGCTTTTTCCACTTCGACCAGGTAGCGATCGATCATGTCTTTGACGCTGACACCCGTGCGGGAGAGACGCGCGATAGCGCCAGGCTCATCGAGTTCAGCCTCCCGTCGACGTGCCCAGACCTGAGCGGCCTGTTTTCGGGCGAAAGTCTGGCTCTCTTGATAGACTTGCTGCCCTTCACGGGCCAAGCGGATCTGAACGGTATAACTGGCCGTTCCATCGGCTCTGAATCGCTTTCTTATCGTAGCCATGGGCAACTGGTACACGTCAGTTTTGGACTGGTACATTGTACCAGTGACCCCTAAAAAACGTCCGAAAACGCCCGAAAACTGGTACAAAACGCGCAGAGTAAAATGGTACAGAATGTAGCTGAAACGCCCGCCACGCCTAGCCTGGAGCCCTCCCGCCGCTTTAGCGTGGCACCCATGATGGATTGGACCGACCGCCACTGTCGCTACTTCCTGCGCCTGCTCTCGCGGCACACCCTGCTCTACACCGAAATGGTCACCACCGGCGCTTTGCTCAATGGCGATCACGAGCGCTTTCTGCGCTACGACGATGCCGAGCACCCCATCGCGCTGCAGTTGGGTGGAAGCACGCCGGCCGATCTGGCCGCTTGCGCGCGCATGGCGCAGGCGCACGGTTACGACGAGGTCAATCTGAACGTGGGCTGTCCCAGTGATCGTGTGCAGAACAACATGATCGGCGCCTGCCTAATGGCGCATCCTGCGCTGGTGGCCGACTGCGTCAAGGCCATGCGCGATGCGGTGTCGATTCCGGTCACGGTCAAGCACCGCATTGGAATCAATGGGCGCGACAGCTATGAGGCGCTGTGCGATTTCGTCGGACAGGTGCGCGAGGCAGGCTGCCGCAGTTTTACCGTGCACGCACGGATCGCCATCCTTGAGGGCCTGTCGCCCAAGGAAAACCGCGACATCCCCCCGCTGCGCTATGACATTGCCGCGCGCTTGAAGGCGGATTTCCCGGACCTTGAAGTGATACTCAACGGCGGCATCAAGACGCTGGAAGCCTGCGCCGAGCATCTGCAGACCTTCGATGGTGTGATGCTGGGACGCGAGGCCTATCACAACCCATACCTGTTGGCTCAGGTCGACCAACAGTTGTTCGGCAGCGACACGCCGGTGATCAGCCGTTTCGACGCGCTGCGGCAGATGCGGCCGTACATCGCCGCGCATATCGCCTCAGGCGGCGCCATGCACCACGTTACGCGGCACATGCTCGGCTTGGGTACGGGCTTTCCCGGCGCGCGCAAGTTCCGTCAACTGCTGTCGGTGGATATCCACAAGGCCGATGACCCGCTGGCGCTGCTCGATCAGGCCGGGGCATTGCTCGAAGGGCGCTGATCGCCCAACGATGCATCATTGACCCGATAGGAGCGCATACTCGATCCATTGAACCGTCGCGCGGCGCGACACTCGAACGTAGGTCTTTCCGCCGCCCTCCCCCTGCTGCACGCCCTTGGCCCTTGAGCCGGACGCAGCGCTCGGGTAACGTCATTCATTCGCACAGGACAGAGCACGCTCATGACTTCCAAGCTGGAACAACTCAAGCAAATGACCACCGTGGTAGCCGACACCGGCGACTTCGACGCCATCTCCAAGCTCAAGCCGGTCGACGCCACCACCAACCCGTCGCTGCTGCTCAAGGCTGCCTCGCTGGAAGCCTACAAGGACATGCTGCGCAAGACCATCAGCGACAGCAACGGTGATGTCGGTCTAGCGTCGGACACTTTCGCGGTCGCCGTGGGTACCGGGATCCTCAAGGCCATCCCCGGCCGCATCTCCACCGAAGTCGACGCTCGCCTCTCTTTCGACGAGCAGGCCCTGCTGGCCAAGGCCAGCCAGATCATCGACCTGTACGAAAAGGCCGGTGTCGGTCGCGAGCGTGTGCTGATCAAGCTGGCCTCCACCTGGGAAGGTATCCGCGCCGCCGAGAAGCTGGAAAAGGCAGGCATTCAGTGCAACCTGACCTTGCTGTTCTCCTTCGCCCAGGCACAGGCGTGCGCCGATGCTGGTGTGTTCCTGATCTCGCCGTTCGTGGGTCGCATCTACGACTGGTACAAGAAATCCACCGGCCAGGAATACACCGGTTCCGACGATCCAGGCGTGCAGTCGGTGACGCGCATCTACAACTACTACAAAGCCAACGACTACAAGACCGTGGTCATGGGCGCCAGCTTCCGCAACATCAACCAGATCGAGCAGTTGGCCGGTTGTGATCGCCTGACCATCAGCCCGGAACTGCTGCACAAGCTGGCTGAAGATGAAGGCACGCTGGAGCAGAAGCTCAAGCCAGGCAATGCCGGCGAACCCAAGCAGATTCTGACCGAGGCGCAGTTCCGCTGGGCGTCGAACGAAGACGCGATGGCCACTGAAAAGCTGGCTGAAGGCATTCGTCAATTCGCTCGCGATCAGGAAAAACTCGAAACCCTGCTGACTGCCAAGGTTTCCTGATTCCAGTCTGCCGCACACAAAAAAAGGCGACCGCAAGGTCGCCTTTTTTTATAGCCGAGCGAGTCACCCGAAGGTACTCAGCTGCGTTCCAGCGCGTTCACCAGATCGTGGAAGGCTTCGCGGTTGGACTCGTTCAGGCCCATGAGAATCTTGTGCGCTTCCAGCACCTTGGCCCTAACCACATCCTCGGACAGATCCTGCGAAGGCAGGTCCGTCAGGCAGTCGGGGCAAGGAATCGGGCGACCGACGATGTTGAACACCTGATCGAAACCCATGGACTGCAGCAGGCGCGTGATGTCCTCGTGAGTCGTCACCACCGTTGGCAGCAATCCGACTTTTTGACGAGACATGATCGACAACTTGGCCAGCAAGCCCAAGGTGGTGCTGTCGATGCTGCGGGTTTCGGTCAAGTCGATCACGATGGCTGAAAAATCGAGGGCGGTGAAGATCCGCTCGATCGTCGCATCCAGCGCCGAGCAGAGCGTCAGGCGCACCTCACCCACGAATTTCAACACGAACGTGCCGCTTTGTTCAGCAAACTGGATTCTACCAGTACTCATGCAAGGTTCCTGCTCAGCACCATCAGGGCGATATCATCCGGCATCTCCCCGAGTGTGGCCAGTCCAAACTTTTGCCGCAAGCCATCCAGGCTGCCGCCCGCTGCACTGACGATCTCAGGCAATGCAGCTTCTTTTTCCTTCAGCGTTTCGCCTGGCAGCAAGTCCAGTATCCCATCGGAAAGCAGGGTAAGGCTGAACTGCTCCGGCAACGCCATGACGTGATCGGTATACGTGGCTTCGTTGAACAGACCCACCGGCAGGCCGCGTCCCTGCAGGTACTGCGTTTGCTCGGGGGTGTACAGCACCGGAAGCGGCAAATGCCCGCCGATGCTGTAGGTCAACAGCCCGGTGTGCTCGTCGATCACCCCGCCGACCATGGTGACATGCTTGCCCAAACGCGTGTTGATCAAACCCCGGTTGATATGGCCCAGCACGTCGGACGGTTTGAATTCGGGCATCGCACCACCGCGCCTTGATTCGAACATGAGGCGGGTGGTCATGAATTTCAACAGCACCGTGACGAATGCCGATGAAGCGCCATGACCGGATACGTCGGCCAGATAGAACGCCACGCGGTGCTCGTCGACCCGAAAATAGTCGACGAAGTCGCCCGACAGGTACAGCGACGGGATGATCTGGTGTTCGAAACTGAATCCGTCGGTGCTCCAGGGACTCTGAGGCAGCATGTTCATCTGCACTTGCCGGCCGGCAGTCTGGTCTTCCTGCAGCAGATGAAGGCTGGCTTCCAGTTCACGATTGGCCGTTTCCAGCTTCTCGCGGTAGCGACGATTCTCCAGCAGCAGCCGCGAGCGATCCAGGGCCCGGCGAACCGAGTGCTCAAGCACGGCCAGATCTTCAAGAGGCTTTATCAGGTAATCGGCGGCACCCAGGCGCAATGCTTCGACTGCGTCGTTCATCACTCCGGCACCGGACAGCACGATCACTGGAATATCGGGAGAACGCTCGGTCACCTGGCGAATCAATTCAAGGCCGCCCACCTGCGGCATGCGCAGGTCGCAGATGACGAGATCGGGCTGTTTTTGCTCGAAGACCTGGAGGCCCTGCAGGCCATTGTTCGCCTGCAGCACGCTGAAGCTGCTGTCTTCGAGGTAGGCCGCAAGGCTTGCGCGCACCACATCGTCGTCATCGATGATCAGCAGCGTTGCACTGGTTTTCTGCATGTGGGCAAACGGCGCCAGAAATTGGTTGTCGTAAGTAGGTCAGCAAGGTAAAAACTGGCGATGCAAGCAATGGGTCGCCTACCTTTACTTCTAGCCTCTCGCAGAGGCGAATACAAGCGCTGGGTGCCCTGAGCATTCGGATGCAGAGGTGCCTTGTAAGGCGCAGACGGTACTCCCATCCGGCAAGCGTTTCAAGGGTGTTGCGACACGGGCCAGGGCGGGCCGATTGGCCTATT
Source organism: Pseudomonas sp. CFBP 8758 (assembly GCF_014841725.1). Lineage (NCBI taxonomy): Bacteria > Pseudomonadati > Pseudomonadota > Gammaproteobacteria > Pseudomonadales > Pseudomonadaceae > Pseudomonas > Pseudomonas sp. CFBP 8758. The sequence continues at coordinate 280,592 of NZ_JACYUK010000006.1, forward strand.
ACCTTGGGTTATAAGAACGTTAACAATAGCAACTAGATCGAAGGACAAACCATGAGCCACAGTGATCGTGACTACAGTGAGAAACGTGATTTCATCCGCATGACTGTGGATGCAAAGGTCGACCTCAGGATCGGCGACGTTGTCGTTCCCGCCGTATGCAAGGATCTTTCGAGCACCGGTATGCAGCTGGAAGCCCAGACTCAATTAAGCGTAGGAGATCAGGTTGGCGTCCATTTGCCTTCCAACCATCCCACGCTCAGCGATCTGGACATCCAGGCGGAAGTGATACGCGTAGAAAGCTCGAAGCAGGATGGTATGCAGATCATAGGCCTGCACACATTGAGCATGGACTGAACGCCGCGCATGAAAAAAGGCGACCCTCGGGTCGCCTTTTTCATGCCTGGTTACAATTAAAAATCATCTTCCACTTGGCCATCTTTGACCCGGAATTCACGGTTCTGCAAGTAAGCGTTACGCAAGAAGATGTACTTGTCGCCGTTGATCAGCTTTTCAGCCGACAGCAAGCTTGCGCGCGTATCCACCAGGTTCACCCCCAGCGTGGTATTGCGGGTCGGCACGTGGTCGATGTAGCGATACGGTGAGGTATAGGTATCGGGATACTTGGCGAACGCATCGCGCACGGTGCTTGGCCCCATCAGCGGCAGGACTACATAAGGCCCACTGCTTACACCCCAGTAGCCCAGGGTCTGGCCGAAATCCTCGTCGCTGCGCTGCAGGCCCATCTTGGTGCCCACATCGAAGAAGCCGAACAGGCCGAAGGTGGTGTTGAAGATCAGCCGCGCAGTGTCGGTACCGGCAGCGGCAGGCTTGAGCTGCATGACGTTGTTGGCCAGATTGCCAACGTCGCCGATGTTGCTGAACACGTTATGAATGCCGTCTTCCAGGAACTGCGGGGTGATCCACTGGTAGCCTTGGGCGATAGGCTTGAGCGCATAGGTATCCAAGGTATCGTTGACCCGGAAAATCGCACGGTTGACCGGCTCCCATGGATCCTCTTCGGCGGCCTGTGCTACCACGGGCGCCACGGCAAGCCCCAGGAGCAGACAGGCTCCAGCCACTCGGTCGATGACAGCTGAACCGGTCAGACGCATACGTGTTACTCCTTGAGATACGATTGGGTCGCATGCGACCGCCAACAAAATGTGGCCCAGTATAAAGTGTCCAGGCCGGATTAGGCAGTGCGCTGGCGAACGCAGCGCTGCCGATCAATCTGAACGTACCCATGCCAGACTTCAGGCCCGCCCTCAAGTTCATTCGCGCGGCCGTCTGGAACGGCATGGAATTCCAATGATGCGAGCCGACACGGACCTTTGCGCACGGGGCGCGGTCCATGTAAGTGCCTATCACTCAAGGAGAACGTCATGCCAGCCCGCGAATTGCAGGAACAACTCGATGAACTGCGCGAGCAACTGGAAAAGAACCAGACGCTGTCGCTCGAGGAGCGTGAAGACATGCGCGTCCTGATGGAGCAGATCAAGGCGCGCATGGAGCTGGAAAATGCCACGGCGGACCCTTCCGTCGCCGACAGCGTGAACCTGGCCGTCGAGCGCTTCGAAGTCGATCACCCTGGTGTGGCTGGCGCACTGCGCAATATCGTGCAGACGCTCGGCAACATCGGTATCTGAAGACTGTACAACTGCAGCCGCCTGCCCAAGCGGCTGCTGGATGCACCCTTACTGGCGAACCAGCCGGCCATTGGCCGCGGGCAGCGTGTCAGTGCTGCGGTAGGGGTTGATGTCCAGGCCGCCGCGGCGTACGTAGCGGGCGAACACGGTCAGTCTTTCTGGCTGCAGAAGTCGCTGCAGATCGGTAAAAATCCGCTCGACACATTGCTCGTGGAAATCCGAATGCTGACGAAAGCTGACCAGGTAGGCCAGCACGCTGGCGTGGTCCAGCACCGGACCGCTGTAGGCAATACACACACTGCCCCAGTCCGGCTGGCTGGTGACCGGGCAATTGGACCGCAGCAGATGGCTATGGATGGTTTCTTCCACAATGGAGCTCGGGTCGCAACGCAGCAGCTCAGGCTGTGGGTGATCGTAGCTGCTGACCGTGATGTCCAACTCGTCGATGCACACTCCAGGCAGTTGAACCACGCCCTCCGCCTGCACATCTTCCAAGCGGCGCACCTTGACGCCCACCGTCTTGCCGGCAGCCCCAGAAAGGTCCGCCACCAGCACGGCCTGCAGGTCATCGATCGACGCAAACGCCGTCTGGTTAAGCGAGTTCAGGTACAGCTTGAACGACTTGGATTCGATGATGTTCGGTGAATCCGCAGGAATGGTGAATTCACCAATGGCTACGACCGGCTTTCCCGAAGGCAGCAACCAGGAAAGCTCGAAGCAATTCCACACGTCCACGCCGGTATAGGGCAGGGTTTCCGCGCTCAAGCCCAACTCGGCCCACTTTGCTGCACGGGGAATGGGAAACAGCAACGAGGGGGTGTAGGTGGAAACGTACTCGCTGGACTTGCCCAGGGGAGAATGTTCGGCTGCGGGATGCATGAAATAAACCTGACTGAATGAACGACGGCAGTTTAGCGAATTTGCCGCGCTGCTGCATGGCGACGACGGCGCGGCTGCACGGCCGCACCGCGGTCGTCATGGATCACTCGTAGCGCAGGGCGTGCGCCGGTTCGATCTGTGAAGCCCGATAGGCAGGGTAGATAGTCGCAAGGAAGCTCAGCACCAGCCCTGCCCCGCAGATCAGCATGACATCCCCACCCTGCAGCTCGGAGGGCAGATTGCTGATGAAATACACGTCCGAAGTGAAGATGTGCTGGCCGCTGATGCGCTCCACCCAGCCGACGATGGCGCTGACGTTGATTGCGGCGATTACGCCCAGCACACCCCCGATCACGGTGCCGGCCACGCCGATGACCGTACCCTGGACCATGAAGATCCCCATGATCTGCCTCGGCGTAGCGCCGATGGTACGCAGGATGGCGATATCCGCGCCTTTGTCGTTCACCACCATGATCAGGGTGGCAATGATGTTGAACGCCGCTACCGCAACGATCATCAGCAGCAGCAGGCCAATCATGGTCTTTTCCATTTTCATGGCACTGAACAGACTGCCCTGGGTATGGGTCCAGTCGTCGGCCTTGTAGGCCGTGCCGAGGTCCTTGACGATGGCGGCACTGACCTCGGGCGCCGTGTACAAATCCTTCAGCTTGAGCCGTACGCTTTGCACCTGCCCCGGCTGCCAACGCTGCATTTCCGCCGCATCCGCCGCGTTGATCAGGCCCATGGAGCCATCGAGTTCGGCGCCGACCTTGAACACGCCGACCACGTTGAGACGCTGCATGCGCGGAGTGATGCCACCCGGCGCAGTGCTGACTTCCGGAACGATAAGGGTGATCTTGTCGCCCACGTTCAAGCGGAAGCGCCTGGCGGTGATTTCACCGACGACGACGCCGAATTCACCCGGTTTGAGATCCTCCAGGCGTCCCTGGACGATATGGTCGGCGACGATCGACACCTCGCCCTCGCGGGCCGGATCGACACCGCTGATCTGGATCGGCTGCATCATGCCCTTGTACGAGAGCATGCCGTCGAGCTCGGTGAACGGCACGGCCGCCAGCACTTCGGGGTTTTTCATGGCGGCGGCAGCGACGGGGCGCCAATCGTCCAGCGGCTTCACGCCCTGGATCATGGCGTGGGGCACCATGCCCAGGATGCGCGAGCTCATTTCGCGCTGGAAGCCGTTCATCACCGACAGCACCACGATCATCGCCAGCACGCCCAAGGCAAGGCCGATCGTCGAGGTCATGGAGATGAACGAAATGAAGTTCTTGCGCCGCTTGGCGCGGGTGTAGCGCAAGCCGATGAAAATTGACAAGGGTCTGAACATGCAGAGGTAACCCGTTAGAAAAGAAAAAGCTAGATCGGCACCAGACGCCCGTCTTCCAGACGCAGTACGCGGTCCATCTGTCGTGCCAGGCTCAGATCATGGGTGACCACCAGAAACGCGGTGCGCAGCGAAACGCTGAGCTCGAGCATCAAGTCCTGAATGCCTTGCGCGGTGTGGTTGTCGAGGTTACCTGTGGGCTCGTCGAGCATCACCAGCCCCGGCGTGTTTACCAAGGCCCGGGCAATGGCCACGCGCTGACGCTCACCGCCCGACAGTTCGGCCGGCTTGTGTTGCAGTCGATGGCCCAGGCCCACGCGCTCCAGCAATGCAGTGGCGCGCTGTTTCGCCTCGGGGATGGCGGTCTTGCCGATCAGCAGCGGCATGCAGACGTTTTCCAGCGCAGTGAATTCGGGCAACAGGTGGTGAAACTGGTAGACGAAGCCCAGGGCACGATTGCGCAGCAGCCCGCGCGCCCGCTCGTTCAGCGCCGAAAGCTCTTCACCCGCCAGCCACACGCTGCCGCGGCTGGGCGTATCGAGCCCGCCAAGCATGTTGAGCAAGGTGCTCTTGCCCGAACCGGAGCTGCCGACGATAGCCACGCGCTCACCGGCGTGCAGCTCCAGTTGCAGGTTGTCCAGCACGACCACGGATTCAGGGCCTTCCTCGTAGGATTTACCCAGGTTGCGACAACTCAGTACTGCTTGTTCACTCATGCCCGACTCACTCATAACGTAACGCCTCCGCCGGCTGGGTACGCGCAGCACGCCAGGCCGGATACAGGGTGGCGAGGAAACTCAGGACCAATGCCGCGCCGCAGACCATGAACACATCGTTGGCCATGAGCTGCGAAGGCAGGTAGTCGATGAAGTAGACATCGGCATTGAGAAACTTGTGGCCGATGGCTTTTTCGAGCAGGGCAATGGCCGCGCTGACGTTCAAGGCCGCCAGAATGCCGACCACGGCGCCGATCAAGGTGCCGACCACGCCGATCACCGTGCCCTGCACCATGAAAATGCGCATGATCTGCCCGGGCGTCGAGCCCAGGGTGCGCAGAATGGCGATATCGCCCTTCTTGTCGTTGACCACCATCACCAGCGTGGAAATGATGTTGAACGCGGCCACGGCCACGATCAGCAGCAACAGCAGGCCGATCATGGCTTTCTCCATGCCGATGGCCTGGTAGAGATTGCCGTGGGTACGGGTCCAGTCGCGCGCATAGTAGGTCTGGTCCCCCAACTGCTTGGCGATCTGCCAGGACACTCGCGGAGCCTGGAACAGATCTTCGAACTTCAAGCGCAGCCCCTGAACCTCGCCCGCTTTCCAGCGGTGCAGCTTGCCCAGGTCTTCGAGGTTGGCCAGGCCCAGGTAGCCGTCGAGCTCGCCGGCGCCGACGTGAAAGATGCCGGTCACGGTGAAGCGCTTCATGCGCGGGAACATGCCGGCCGGGGTGACCGTGACTTCAGGTGCGACGAAGGTGACCTTATCGCCCACACCCACACCCAGCTTGGTCGCGGCCTTGTCGCCGATCATCAGGCCGAACTCGCCGGCCTTGAGGTCATCGACCCTGCCCTGCTTGACGAAGGCGTCGATGATCGAGACGTTGTGTTCCTGCGCAGGGTCGATGCCATTGAGCAGGATTTTCTGCACCTGGCCGGCGTGGGTCAGCAAACCCTGCATCTGGGTGAACGGCGCAACTGCCGCCACCTGCGGGTTTTGCCGAACCTGAGCCGCCAGCGCCGGCCAGTCGGCGATGGGCTGGCCGGATTCGACGGTGGCGTGGGGCACCATGCCCAGCACGCGGGTGCGCATCTCGTGATCGAAGCCGTTCATCACCGACAGCACCACGATCATCACGACCACGCCCAGGGCGAGTCCGATCATCGAGGTGAGGGAGATGAACGACACGAAATGATTGCGCCGCTTGGCACGGGTGTAACGCGCGCCAATGAAAACGAAAAGAGGTCTGAACATGTCGGGGCTTGTTCGGGTGAAAGAGGAGACGTCCTGCTGGCAGGGCGTGACGAGCAGCTTTACACTCGGACCATCGCCTCTACCCTGGGTTCGTCATGTCGACATCAGATGAAGAAGATCGCCGCGAATACTATCGCATCGATGACCGCATCGCACTGGAAATCACCATACTCCCGGCCAGCGAGACGGCGGGTGAAGACATGTTGCAGGATGCGTCGCCGCTGTTCGACCTGCTTGGCGAGATGCACCTGGCCGAGTTCGAAACCCAGCATCTGCTGCGCCAGCTCGGCGAAGCCGACCGTGCCGTGGAAGCCGTGCTCAAGGCCCAGAACAAGCGTATCGACCTGCTTGGCCAAGTGGTTGCGCAGACGCTAGTCGAGCGTATCGGCGAGGCCCGGCCAGTGGTGCTGTCCGAGGGCGGCCTGGCGTTCTTCCAGCAACAGCCGATGGAGGAAAATACGCGCCTGGCGTTGCGGATCGCGCTGATGCCCCAGGCGCTAGGGCTATCGCTCAAGGCAAGCGTCACCAACTGCATCGCAGTGGGTAACGACCAGTTCGAGATCGGCACCCAGTTCGTCGACATCAGCGATGCCCAGCGTCAGCTGCTCGCCCGTTACATTCTGCACAAGCAGCAGGTTCGACGACGTCAGGCGCGCGAGCGGCAAGACGCGACCACCGATTGATCCACTACTCTCATTCAAGGAGCGAACGTGACGCTTATCTATGGCCATCGCGGTGCCAAGGGGGAAGCCCCGGAAAACACTCTCGCAAGCTTCAAGCAATGCCTGGAACACGGTGTGCGCCGGTGCGAGCTGGATCTGCATCTGTCCAGGGACGGCGAGCTGATGGTCATCCATGACCCGACCCTCAAGCGCACCACTGGCCGTGGCGGCAAGGTCGTCGAGCACGACGCCCAGGCGCTGACCCGCTACGACGCGCGCAAGGGTGGGCCGGGATGGGTGTCGCCCTGCCCCATTCCACGCCTCGAGGAACTGTTCGAGCAATGCGCCTTCGAGCACTGGCAACTGGAAGTGAAGAGCGCATCGCGCACGCGCGCCGCCAGCACTGTGCTGGCAATCCGCGAACTGGCACAGCGCATGAATCTGCTGGACAAGATCACCATTACCTCCAACTCACGGGAAGTGCTGCGCGCCGCTTTGGAGTTGACCCCGGACGTCGCCCGCGGTCTGGTGGCCGAATACGCCTGGCTGGACCCGATCAAGGTTGCCCAGGGCTACGGCTGCGAGATGCTCGCCTTGAACTGGACGCTGTGCACACCCGAGCGCCTGCTCAAGGCCCAGCGCCAGGGTCTGCATGTGTCGGTATGGACGGTCAACGAGCCTGCACTGATGCGCAGGCTCGCCGACTTCGGCGTGGACAGCCTGATTACAGACTTTCCCGGTTTGGCCAGCGCCACCCTCGAGAATCGCTGAAATCGGTCTCCCCGGCCGGCTCAGGCCACCGGCCGGAGCCGCTCAAAAAAGCCGGTTGAGGCCGTCGTAGGCTGCAACCCGATAGGCTTCGGCCATGGTCGGGTAGTTGAAGGTGGTGTTGACGAAGTACTTCAGGGTATTGAGTTCGCCGGGCTGGTTCATGATCGCCTGGCCGATGTGCACGATCTCCGAGGCCTGGTCGCCGAAGCAATGCACGCCCAGCACCTGCAGGGTTTCGCGATGGAAGAGGATCTTCAGCATGCCCACCGGCTCGCCGGAAATCTGCGCGCGGGCCATGCCCTTGAAGAATGCCTTGCCCACCTCGTATGGCACCTTGGCCTGGGTCAGTTCGTGCTCGTTCTTGCCGATCGAGCTGATCTCGGGAATGGTGTAGATCCCGGTCGGCACGTCGTTGACGAAGCGCCAGCTGCCGTTGTCGACCACACTGCCGGCTGCGGAGCGGCCCTGGTCGTGGGCAGCACTGGCCAGGCTCGGCCAGCCGATCACATCGCCTGCCCCATAGATCGTCGGCACCGAGGTGCGGTAGGCCTCGTCGACGCTGATCTGGCCCCGGCCATTGACTTTGATGCCAATGTTTTCCAGGCCCAGGCGATCGGTGTTGCCGGTACGGCCGTTGCACCAGAGCAAGGCATCGGCCTTGATCTTCTTGCCAGACTTGAGGTGCAGCACGACCCCGTTCTCGAGGCCTTCGACTTTCTCGTATTCCTCATTGTGCCTGACCATCACGTTGTTGTTGCTGAAGTGATAGCTCAAGCCCTGGGAAATTTCCGCGTCGAGGAAGCTGAGCAACTGCTCGCGGTTGTCGATCAGCTCGACCAGCACGCCCAGGCCGCTGAAAATCGACGCGTACTCGCAACCGATGACGCCGGCGCCGTAGATGATCAGTTTGCGTGGAGTATGGGTGATGCTCAGCACGGTATCGCTGTCGTAGATGCGCGAATGGCTGAAGTCGATGTCGGCGGGCCGGTAAGGCCGCGAACCGGTGGCAATGATGACGCTCTTGGCGATGAGTTTTTCTTGCGCACCATTGGCGCAGATCACTTCGACGGTTTGCTCGTCGGAGAAACTGCCGGTGCCGAAGAACACGTCGACGCGGTTGCGCGCGTAGTAGCTGGTGCGCGAGGCCACCTGTTTGGCGATCACCCGCTCGGCGCTCTTGAGCACGTCCGGGAACGAGAACCAGCGTGGCTCGCCAATGGCACGAAACATCGGGTTGGTGTTGAACTGGATGATCTGCTTGACCGAATGGCGCAGCGCCTTGGAAGGAATGGTACCCAGATGGGTGCAGTTGCCGCCGACCTGGCGCCGACTGTCGACCATGGCCACCTTGCGCCCGGCCTTGGCGGCGTTCATCGCCGCCCCTTCTCCGGCGGGGCCGGAACCCAGCACCACTACGTCGTAGTTGTAGACAGCCATGCGTACTCCTTCAAATCTGGCCGGGCGCCACGACGGCGCCAGCGGCTGGCGTGCCCTCATCAGGCATCGAAAAACTTGCGGTGCATTCTATAGCAAGCGCAGGCACCGCGAACATTTACCCTGGGTCGGCGCGTAGCCTATTTTCCGTGGCCGGCAACGTCAACGTTTGCCTGCGACATTTCGCCACCCTGCGACCGTCGAAAATCCCCGCCCCTGTGAATGACTAGGTCAGCGCAGTGCCAGATGCCGAAGCCCTGGAGGCCGCAGAGGTCTGAGGGACGCTGTCGTCGAGCAGTTCGAGCATCGCCGCCAGGTTGGGCGAACCTGCGCCACGGCGCCAGATCAGCCAGGTGTGCAGCCAGCGAAACTCTTCGGCCAGGGTCCAGACACTGACGTTGCTGCTGCCGGGCATGCTTTCCAGCATGCTGCGCGGCATCAAGGCCAGGCCGGCGCCGGCACTGACGCAGGCGAGCATGCCGTGATAGGACTCCATTTCGAAGATCTTGCCAGGCGCGGCGCCGTCGGCGACGAACCAGTTCTCGAAATGCCGCCGGTAGGAACAGTTGGCGCGAAAGGCATAAATGGTTTCGCCATTGACGTCCTGGGCTCGGGACACCGGCGCATGACTGCGCGCACTGACCAGAACCATTTCCTCGTCGTACACCACCCGGCCGTCGAGCAGTGGATGACGCAACGGGCCGTCGACGAAAGCGGCGGCCAGGCGCCCGCCGAGTACGCTGTCGAGCATGTCGCCCGACGGCCCGGTGGACAGGTCCAGCTCGACCTTGGGATAACGATGATGGTACGCCGCCAGCAACGGGGGAATGCGCACGGCTGCCGTGCTTTCCAGCGAGCCCAGTGCGAACGAGCCCTGCGGTTCGGTGCCGGAGACCGCCTGACGCGCCTCCTCGACCAGATCGAGGATGCGGCGCGTGTAGTCAAGAAAACTCCAGCCATTGGGCGACAGGCGCAGGCGCAGCTTTTCGCGGATGAACAGATCGACCCCCAGCTCGCTCTCCAGTTGCTTGATCCGCGTCGTGAGGTTGGAAGGCACTCGATGCACCCGCTGAGCGGCGGCGGCAATGCTGCCCTCTTCGGCCACCGCGCGAAACAGCTCCAATTGAGTGAGGTCCATACATTCTCCAAACGAGATGGTTTCGATTATTATTATTCAGTTTTCATGATTTAACCACGCCCGTATTGTGGCTGACATATTCCTTCGACAGGTAAACGCCATGACGCATGCCATTTCCATGAATCCCGCCACCGGCGCCGAGCTGCAACGCTACCCGTTCGACAGCGAGGCTCAGCTCGAGCACACATTGGCCGACAATTTCGCTGCCTTCGAACAATGGCGCTACGTCGCGCTCGGTGAGCGCGCCGCAGTCATCGCGCGCGTGGCAGACGTGCTACGCGAAATGAGTGAGCCGCTGGCGCAGATGATCACTCGGGAGATGGGCAAGCCCATCACCCAGGCGCGCGCCGAAGTCGAGAAGTGCGCCGGACTGTGCCAGTGGTACGCCGAACACGGCCCGGCGATGCTCGCCGCCGAAGCGACCCAAGTGCCCGGCCAGAAAGCGCGCATCGAATACCGTCCGTTGGGGCCAGTGCTGGCGGTGATGCCGTGGAATTTCCCGCTTTGGCAAGTCTTGCGCGGCGCCATTCCGGTGATCCTGGCCGGCAATGGCTATTTGCTCAAGCACGCGCCGAACGTGATGGGCAGCGCCACACTGCTGCGGGAGGCGTTCGACCAGGCGGGCCTGCCCCAAGGCCTGTTCGGTGTGCTCAACGTCGAGCCCGCTGGTGTATCGCGGGCCATTGCCGACCCGAGGGTGGCTGCCGTGACCGTGACCGGCAGCGTCGGTGCAGGCTCGGCAATTGCCGCACAAGCCGGCGCGGCGCTGAAGAAGTGCGTACTGGAACTGGGCGGCTGCGACCCGTTCATCGTTCTGGCCGATGCCGACCTGGACGAAGCGGTCAACGCTGCCCTGCTCGGCCGCTTCCAGAACACCGGCCAGGTCTGCGCCGCCGCCAAGCGCCTGATCATCGAATCGAGCATCCTCACTGCCTTCACCGAACGCTTCGTGGCCGCAACGCGCGCCCTCAAGGTGGGCGACCCGCAGCTCGACGACACCTATATCGGCCCCATGGCTCGCTTCGATCTGCGCGACGAGCTGGATGGCCAGGTACAAGCTTCCATCGAGCAAGGCGCCCAGTTGCTGCTGGGCGGACACAAGCTGGCCGGCGACGGCAATTATTACGCGCCCACCGTGCTTGCCAACGTGCAGCCGGGCATGACCGCCTTCGATCAGGAGCTGTTCGGCCCCGTGGCCTCCATCGTCGAGGCGCGCGATGCGCACCACGCGCTGGCACTGGCCAACGACAGTGATTTCGGACTGTCGGCAACGGTGTGGACCGGGGATGTGGAGATGATCGAATATTTCACCGAGCGCCTGGAAACCGGTGCGATCTTCATCAACGGCTACGGTGCCTCGGATGCCCGCGTGGGCTTCGGAGGCATCAAGAAAAGCGGCTACGGACGCGAGCTGTCGCACTTCGGTCTGCGCGAGTTCTGCAACGCGCAGACGGTCTGGCTGGATCGCCGCTGAGCTGTTCAGGCAACGGGCTTGTGCGGCATAGTCATGCACCGCAGTGATTATCCGCACCCCGAGGCCCCATGACCCGAACCGTCCTCCAGCAGTTTCCCGCGCAGCGCGACGACATCGGTGACCTGATCACCCGTCGCCCGCTGCCTGGCCCCGGCATCGAGCAGCTCGATCCGTTTCTTTTCCTCAATCACCACGGTCCGCAGACCTACCCTCCCAACAACCAGGGGCTGCCGTTCGGGCCGCATCCCCATCGTGGCTTCGAGACGGTCACGTTCATCCTCAAGGGCGAGCTGTCGCACCTGGACAGCGGCGGCCATGAAAGCATCATCGGTGCCGGCGGCGTGCAGTGGATGACGGCGGGTTCCGGGCTGGTGCATGCCGAGCTGTCGCCGCAGTCGTTCAAGCGCGAAGGCGGCCCGCTGGAGATCCTCCAGCTGTGGGTCAACCTGCCAGGGCGTTTGAAAATGACACCCCCGGCCTATGTCGGTCTGCAAGGCGCGGACATCGCCACGATCACCGAGCCCCTGGCCGAGGTCCGCCTGATTTCCGGCGAGTATGTGTCCGATGGGCATGGCGCCAGGCGCGGGCCTGTCGAGTCCCTCACCGGCCTGTGCCTGATGACCGTACACCTGCAACCCGGCGCCCGCCTCTCGCTGCCGGCACCGCTGGGGGAAAACGTCTTTCTCTATGTGGTTGACGGCGAGGCCGAGATCGCCGGGACCCCGCTGCAATGCCATCACCTGGTCGAACTTGACGAGACGCACGACAGGGTAACGGTCGAAGCCACCGGCCCAGCCACGCTGCTCTATGGCCACGGCTTGCCACTGGGCGAACCAGTGGCAAGCTACGGTCCGTTCGTGATGAACACTCGCGAAGAAATCCAACAGGCCTTCGCCGACTACCAGGCGGGCAAGTTCGGTCATATCGCAGGCTAAGCGTTCCGTGTTGCATTTTGGCCGATCAGCGCGGGTGACTGGAGCAGAACGTCGGAAACGAGCCATACTCTGCATGAAGTCGACCCGATAACCACAAGAACCGGACTCATTCATGCAAACCAGCCTCAGCCCGATCGATCGGCGCATCCTGCGCCTGCTCCAGCACGACGCGGACCTCTCGGCGGCCCAGGTCGCCGAACGTGTGGAGCTGTCCCAGTCACCCTGCTGGCGACGCATCCACCGCATGCAGGAAGAAGGGCTGATCGAGCGCAAGGTTGCCCTGCTCAACCCGAAAAAACTCGGCCTGAGCATGACCATCTTCGTCAGCATCAAGCTGTCCGGACACGGCCGGCGGCACCTGACCGAATTCGAGGAAGCCATCATCGGCTACCCGCAGGTGCTCGAGTGCTACACGATGGCAGGCGGCATGGATTTCATGCTCAAGGTGGTGGCCAAGGACATAGCCAGCTACGAGCGGTTTTTACGCCACCATCTGCTGCAGAAGCCCCATGTGCAGGAAGCCTACTCGAATATCGCCATGAGCGAAGTCAAGCGGACCACCGAGCTGCCGCTGGAGTGAGGGATGGGCGCACAAGAAAAACAGGAAACCACAGACAAATCATTTGACATGCAAATGATAACGATTATTATTGAGCTCAACCGGTCGAGAGATCGGTTGGATAATCCGAAGGGCCTTAGGTCGGACCTTCAGATTATCTCCTCATCAGGCTAATCACGGTTTTTGACCCGGCTTTTTGCCGGGTCTTTTTTTTGGATCTTCAGGCTAATGAAGAGCGTTGCACGCCGTCGGTTTCTAACTTCACCGACTTGAAGGCGCCACTGCAAAGATGGCGCGCATGATATCAAAAGAACATCGGAAAACGGAAGTCCGAACTCGCTTTCTCTCTACAGATGACCAGGTTTCGCGCAAATGGAGGTGTCACCGATGACCCCGCTGCTCACGCCCTCGCATGATCTGTCAGACCTCATTCACGACCAGCCACACCCGGACCGTCTTCATCGACAATTGCTGGATCTGCCAAGGCGGACTCGACAAGTCCTGCTCTACAGCCGCCTCGACGAACTTCCCTACCTGGACATCGCCCAGCGCTTGCATACGACAGTCGGCGACGTCGAAGCCAGGATGCAGGCCGCGCTGCGTGCCTGCTGTACACCTCTCCTTGCCGGCCAGAACATGGCCATCCACTGGTACGTCAAGCTGCAAAGCCCATTGACCACCGCCAGCGAGCGCATCGACTTCCGGCGCTGGCTGGACAGCGACGGCGCTCATCTGTCCGCTTTCCATGCCACCGAGCTGCAATGGCGCCAACTGCTCGCGCCAGCCACGCTGCTGGGCCACGACCGCTGGCACCACAAGGCACGCCAGGGGCTGGGGCTGCGGGGCTGGGTGACAGCAGGCCTGGCCATGGCGCTGGCGATGGAGCTCATCAGCCAGAGCCTCTGAGCCTACTGAAACAGACCGAGCTGGCCACCGATCAGCGTGTTGAAGTCGTCGTCGACGAACGGCAGGATCGCATCGGCAATGGGTTGCAGCTGCCGGGTCAGGTAATGGTCGTAGTCAATGGCTGAATCTCGTACTTCCAGAGGTTCGGGCCCCGCCACCGTCATGACGTAGCTGATCCAGCCGCCGCGCTGATACTGCAGGGGCCGCCCCGTAGAGCGGTTGTGTTCATCGGCGATGCGCGCCGCTCGAACGTGAGGCGGCACGTTACGCTGATAGTCGTGCAAGGGCCTGCGCAGTCGCTTGCGGTAGACCAGCAAGTCGTCCAGCTCACCTGCCAGGGTTCGTTTCACGTAATCGCGAACATACGACTGATAACCCTGATAGTGGAAAATTCTCGAGTACAGCGACTTCTGGAACTCACGGGCCAGCGGCGACCAATCGGTGCGAACGCTTTCCAGTCCTTTGTAGACCATCTCGTCCTGGCCGTCGGCGCGTCTGACCAATCCTGCATAGCGCTTCTTGCTGCCCTCTTCCGCACCCCGGATGGTCGGCATCAGGAACCGCCGAAAATGGGTTTCGAACTGCAGCTCCAAAGCGCTGTTCACTCCATATTCACGCTGAAGGTGCTGACCCCACCAAAGGTTGACCTCGGCCACCAGCTCCTTGCCGACGCGGCTGGCCTCGACTTCGTCGTGGGCGCTGTTGAGCCAGACGAACGTGGAGTCGGTGTCGCCGTAGATCACCTGGTAACCGCGTGCCTCGATCAGCTCGCGGGTACGGCGCATGATCTCGTGGCCGCGCAGGGTGATCGACGACGCCAGGCGTGTGTCGAAAAAGCGACAGCCACTGGACCCCAGAACACCGTAGAACGCGTTCATGATGATCTTCAGCGCCTGCGACAGCGGCGCGTTGCCCTGCGCCTTGGCCGTCTCGCGCCCCTTCCAGACGCTGGCGACAATGGCGGGCAGGCAATGCCGCGTACGTGAAAAGCGCGCGCCGCGAAAGCCTGGAACCGAGTGTTGATCGTCTGGGTTGGCCAGACCTTCCGCCAGACCTACCGGGTCGATCAGGAACGTGCGAATGATCGACGGATACAGGCTCTTGTAGTCGAGCACCAGCACCGACTCGTACAGGCCGGGCCGCGATTCCATGACGAAACCGCCAGGGCTGGCCTCGGGTGGGCGTTGGCCGATATTGGGCGCTACGAACCCCTGGCGGTGCATCGCCGGCAGATACAGATGGGTGAAGGCGGCGATCGAGCCACCGCTGCGGTCCGCTGGCAAGCCGGTAACGCTGGCGCGTTCGAGCAGGAAGGTGAGCAGTTGCGTCTTGGCGAAGATCCGCGTGACCAGCACGCAATCCTTGATGTTGTAGCGCGCCAGGGCCGGTTTGTCCTCGGCGAACATGCGGTTTATTTCGTCCATGCGCTGGTACGGCGTGGAAATGTCCTTGCCCTCGCCCAACAGCGTCCGCGACACGTTTTCGAGACTGAACGAGGGAAAGGTCCAGGTTGCCGAACGCAGCGCTTCGACCCCGTCGATGATCAGCCGGCCCGGCGCGCCGGCGAAATAGTGGTCGCTGCCGCTGCCGTGTTCGCGCCAGGTCATCTCCGCGCCACCGCGGCCCAGCAACAAGGGTACGTTGAGGCGTCTGGCGTGTTCGTGCAGGACGCGCAAGTCGAACTGCACGACGTTCCAGCCGATGATCACGTCCGGGTCGTGTTCGGCGAACCAGGCATTCAGGCTTTGCAGCAGTTCCACCCGGCTTTGCCGGTAATGCAGGGCAAAATCCAGCGTGCGCGCATCGCCGTTGGGCGGTCCCAACATGAACACATCACGTTGGCCACAGCCTTCGATGCCGATGCAGTACAACTCACCCTGGGCGGTGGTTTCTATGTCCAGCGACGCCAGCCGTAGCTGTGGACGGTAGGCCGACGCGGGCTTGAGCCTGGCCTCGTGGTATTGGCCGTCGGCCTGCAAGTGGCCATCGAAGACCACGGCTGCCGTAATGAAGCGCTCCATCAGGTAGCGCTCCGGTGGACGAATGTCAGCCTCGTACACTGCTATGCCGGCTTGCCTGAGCATGGTTTCCAGACGTTGCAACTGGCCGTACTGCCGGCAATACAGGCCTGACACCGGTTGCTGGTCGAAATCGCGCAGCGCCAGCGGTTTGAGCTCCACACCGACCTCGCCTTCGAGCAGACGCCGCGCGTGTTCCTGCTGCAGTGTGGGCAGGAAGGCGACCGAAGGCTGGGGCGGCAAGCGTACCAGCCGCGGCCCGGCATCGGTCGCCAGCCACAGTTCGACCTGGGTGCCTTCGGCGGTGTCGCGCCAATGTCGCGTCAGGATGAAACCCTGTTGTGGGGTCACGGCGGCGGGCCTTTAACGAGGAAATTAGGCGCGGCGACTGCAGGCCGAGCTCACATGAGGCAACATCATAAACTGTACATCCATACACATAAAGCTTGCCTGTCTTGATACGTCTGGCATGCTACGGCTCTGCACGGCTTCTTCATCAAGGTACCTATGCGGCTGTTTCTCTGCGAAAAACCTTCCCAGGCAAAAGACATCGCCAAGGTGCTGGGCGCCACGCGCCGCGGTGATGGCTGCTGGATCGGCAATGCCGTCACGGTGACCTGGTGCATCGGGCACCTGCTGGAAACCGCGCCGCCCGACGCCTACGACGCGCGCTACAAGCGCTGGGTGCTGGCCGATCTGCCGATCATCCCGCAGCAATGGAAAATGCAGGTGAAACGCAAGACGGCCAGCCAGTTCAAGGCGGTCAAGCGCTTGTTGAGTGAAGCCCAGGCGCTGGTGATCGCAACGGACGCCGACCGCGAAGGCGAAATGATCGCCCGAGAGCTCGTCGATCACTGTCGCTACCGCGGTCCGGTGCAGCGGCTGTGGTTGTCGGCCCTGGACGACGCCTCGATTCGCAAGGCGCTGGCGGCTCTCAAGCCGGGCGCCGAGACGTTCTCCCTGTATCACAGCGCCCTGGGGCGCTCGCGGGCCGACTGGTTGATCGGCATGAACATGAGCCGGCTGTTCACCCTGCTCGGCCGTCAGGCGGGGTACCAGGGCGTGTTGCCCGTGGGGCGGGTACAAACCCCGACCCTGCGCCTGGTGGTGGACCGCGACCGAAGCATCGCCGATTTCGTCCCTGCCGCCTATTGGGCCATCGATGTGCAACTGCTCGGCGAACAGACCGAGTTCACGGCGCAGTGGATACCGCCAGCAGACAGCTGCGACGATCAAGGACGCTGCCTCAACCAGGCGCTGGCGCAGCAGGCCGCTGCAGCGCTCAGCCAGGCAAGCCACGCAACGCTGCACAAACTGCGTACCGAGCGCGTCAAGGAGGCCGCCCCCCTGCCCTTCGACCTGGGCACCCTGCAGGAGGTCTGCTCGAAAAAGCTCGGGCTGGGGGCACAGGAAACCCTGGACGTGGCGCAGGCACTGTATGAAACCCACAAGGTCATCACCTATCCACGCAGCGACTGCGGCTACCTGCCGGTCAGCCAGCACGGTGATGCCAGGGCGATCATTGCAGCCCTGGGCCGCGCCGACCCCGGGCTGGCAGCGTTGCTCCCCCACCTCGATGAGCAGCGGCGCTCACGCGCCTGGAACGACGCCAAGGTCGGCGCCCACCACGGCATCATTCCAACCGCGGTTGCGGCAACGCCCGACAAGCTGCAGGGCAAGTACCGCGCGGTGTATACCCTGATCCGCGCCCGCTACCTGGCGCAGTTTCTGCCCAATCACGAATACGACCGCACCCAGGCCGACTTCGACTGCAGCGGTCAGGCGTTGCGCGCGGTCGGCAAGCAGGTGGTCGAACCCGGCTGGAAGCGCGCCATACCGCAGGCGCTCGGCGCTGCCAAGGGTCGCGAAGCGCCGGCTCCGCAGCCATTGCCGCGGCTGATCGAGGGCCAGCGCTGCGTGGTACGTGACGTGAAGCTCAAGGACCTGTGGACCCAACCCCCCAAACCCTTCACGGAAGGTGATTTGATCAAGGCGATGAAAAACGTCGCCAAGCTGGTCGAAGACCCGCGCCTGAAGCAGAAACTCAAGGACACCACCGGGATCGGCACCGAGGCCACCCGCGCCGGCATCATCCAGGGCCTGCTGGATCGCGGCTACCTGACCAAGCAGGGCAAGGCACTGGCGGCGGCGCCCGCCGCCTTCAGTCTGATCGACGCGGTACCTCGAGCCATCGCCGACCCGGGCACCACTGCCATCTGGGAGCAGGCGCTGGACATGGTGCAGAGCGGTGAGATGTCGCTGGAAACCTTCGTCGCCAAACAATCGGCGTGGATGAGCAAGCTGGTGGAGCGTTGCGCCGGGTTGCGCATGGTCATCAGCGGTCCTGCGCCAAAAGGCGCGACGCCGTGGAAAAACAAGCGCAAGCGCAAGTCTTCAAAGGCAGCCTGACCTGCAATCCGTCGCCCGACGCCTAGATGTGCACGCCTTGCTTTGTGAAATGGCGCAACTACCGGTACGCTGCCCCGATCACTTCCTGCCAGGCACTACCCTTGATTGCGCTGCATGACATCGCTGTGACCAGCGACATCGACCCCTCCATCAGCTGTGACCGCTGCGCCGCCAAGTGCTGTCGCCTGGAAGTCATGCTGATCACCGACACCGGCGTACCGGAGCGCTTCATTGAAGTGGACGAATGGGGTTCGGAAACCATGTCGCGCCTGGACGATGGGTGGTGTGCCGCATTGGACCGACGCTCCATGAGCTGCAGTATCTACCTGAATCGCCCGTTGATCTGTCGCGAGTTCGACATGGGCGGGCCGGACTGCCAAGAAGAGCGCATGCGCCCTTAAGCCTCCCGGTTCCGGGTCATATCACCTTGACCGCACGACCGATGAACTGGATGGGGCCGGTTGGCTTGCCGGTCGTCGAGCCTGACTTGGGCTCCAGGGTCAGCTCGAACAACTGGTTGTTCTCCAGCGGCGGAAGCTTGTCCAGGGCTACGTGTACGCTCTGCCCCGGTTCCACCAGACCCAGCGAGACAGGACCTTGCCAGCTGTCGGCCTTGGTCCAGAACTGCAGGGCGCGGTCAGCCGGCACCGCCGTATCGTTCAACGGAATCAGCTGAACCTCCCTCGAGTCACTGGCCTGCACCACCCAACCTGGCGCCTTGTCCTGAGGCGCGATGAGCACGACGACATAGGCTGGACCCGGCACCGGCGCGCGAACGTTGAACAACAACGCGCCCAGCACCAGCGTTGCCGCCAGCCCGGCGCCCGCCAACCCGCGCCAGACACCCAGACGATTCCACCAGATCGGGATGGGCTGCGCGCCTGCGCTGTCGAGGCTGCGCTGGATCCGTGGCCACAGCGTCGCCGGCGTCTGCACAGGCGTGACGCGTTGAGCCAGGGGCAACAGGCGCGCGTCCCATGCATCGACCGCCGCGCGCAGTTCCAGGTCAGTGGGCAATCGCCGTTCGACTTCTGCCCGCCGCTCTGCATCGAGCGTTCCCAGCACATACTCGCTGGCCAGTTCTTCAGTATTCATGGGCTCTACCGTCTCGCTTCGTTCGCTCATCCCATGCACTCACGCAGTGATGCCAGGCTGCGCTTGATCCACGCCTTGACCGTGCCCAGCGGCGTTTCCAGCCGCTGGGCGATCTCGGCATGGGTGTAGCCATCCAGATAAGCGTGGTACAGGCACTGGCGTCGCTGCGGCTCCAGTTGCTCCAGGCACCCGTCGATCCGCGCACTGCCCAGTGCCTCATCTGCGGCCTCGTCGGTGGACAACGACTGCAGATCGTCCTCGTTCAGCCCGCGCAACCGCGCGTTGCTGCGAATGTGGTTGAGCGCAAGGTGCCGGGTGATGGTGAACATCCACCCCCGCGCCGAACCTCGCTGCGCGTCGAAACTGGCGGCTTGCGTCCAGATCCGCAGGAACGCATCGTGGACGATATCTTCGGCCAACGCTCGATCGCCGACAATGCGCAGAGCCACGGCCAACAGGCGCCCGCCTTCGCGCTGATACAAGCCGTGCAGGGCCTGGCGATCGCCACGGGCACAGTTTTGCAGGGCAACTTCGTAATCGAATGGATTTTCCGGCAAGGACAAGAAAGACCGCCATGGCAAGTGGGAGAATGAAGCTCGCTCGGCAGTGTAGACCAGGCGCGCGGACTTGCCGTTCCGCGCGCCGTGTCTAGACGACTTTTACTTGGCGGACCAGAAAATGTAGTCGGCCTGGTATTTGACGATTTCTTTCTGACCCTTCTGCGCGGTGGTACACGCGCTGGTCGGGGCAACGCCGCCCTTGAGTGCGGTGCGCTGGATGTAGGTCACGCCCTGCATGGCGCCCTTGCCTTCGACCGGATTGGCTTTGACCAACTGGTAAGGCAGATTGCCGTCACCGGCCGGTGCGACAGCAATCTGAGTGCCGGTCACCTTGGAGCCGTCTGCCGACTGCCAGGTGGCGGGCGGGCCGAAATAGGTGCCTACTTGCTTGCCGGAGCGATCATTGAGAACGGCCTTGGGACCAACGAACGTCCACTCTGTCTGGCCAGCGGCATTGGCCTTGTCACGGCATTCATAAGTGATTTCGCCCATGCCGACGGTTTCCATCGCGACCTTGTTGCCAGCCGGAACCTGAACCGGAGCAGGCAGATCCATCTGCGCGTGGGCAGTGGTGGCCAGGGCGAAGGTGGCGGCAAAGAGGACGTTGGCCAAGCAGAAACGGTGTGTGCTGTTCATGTCGTAAGCTCCATAAGAGTGATCGAACCGGCAGCGCCTTGTGTAGCTGCTGTAGGTACTACTCATCAGCGGGGCATTTGGATGCAGTTAAAAAAAGATTTTTCCTACAACGCCCATTCACATGCAGCGCAACCCCTGTCGCTTATTCGGGTCCATGCTTAAGCCCGCAGCAATTTCCAGAGAGCCCTATGCCTTCCAACACCGCCACCAACGACAGCTGGCCACAGCGTTTTCGCGACAAACCCTGGTTATGGACCCTCACCGGCCTGCTTCTGGCCGTCAGTGCGGTGGTGGTGGTATGGAGCATCGTCAATGCCCTGCTGCACGCCGACCGTCAACATGCCTGGTATGCACTGCTGGGCGGCACCGGTGGCTTTGCAGCGACTGCCCTGGGCGCATTGATCGCCCTGGCACTCAGGGAAATATCCTCCAAAGTACAGGATGTGATGCTCGGCTTTGCTGGCGGCATGATGCTGGCAGCGAGCACCTTCTCGCTGTTGCTGCCAGGCCTGGCAGCCGCCAATACCCACACCGACAGCTCTGCGGTCGCCGCCTTGGTGGTGATCCTCGGCCTGGGGCTTGGCGTGGGCTTGATGCTGGCACTGGACAAGGTCATTCCCCACGAACATGAAAACGCCGGCAGGCACGGCCCCAATTCCGAACGAATCCACCGGGTGTGGCTGTTCGTGTTGGCCATCACTCTGCACAACCTGCCTGAAGGCATGGCCATCGGTGTGAGCCTGTCCGACGGCAACCTTGCAGTCGGCATTCCGCTGACCAGCGCGATTCTGTTGCAGGACATTCCCGAAGGCCTGGCCGTGGCCATGTCATTGCGGGCGACGGGACTCAGCGCGGGCAAGGCTGCCCTGGTGGCGATGGGCTCTGGCCTGATGGAACCGCTGGGCGCGATGGTGGGCCTTGGGCTGTCGAGCGGGTTCGCGCTGTCTTACCCGATCAGCATGGGACTGGCCGCTGGTGCCATGATTTTCGTGGTGTCTCACGAAGTGATTCCTGAAACCCACCGCAATGGTCACCAGACCCCGGCAACGCTGGGCCTGATGCTGGGGTTCGCGGTAATGATGTTCATGGATACCGCGTTAGGTTGACGACTGGCTGCCCTGGACCAGCCTTTGCGCTATCTGGGGCAGAACCTGCTCGCACGGCTGCGTGACCTTGATGCTGAGCAGTCCATCGGCGCGAGTGCGGCCCATGTTGATCGCCAGCAGGCGTTTGCCTTGGCGAGACATCTCCTGACACAGGCGAAAGCTCGAATAGGCCATCAGTGATGTGCCGACGATCAGCATGCCAGGCGCCGCTTCCACTGCCTTCCACGCGGCCCGAGCCTGCTCCGGTTCGACGCCTCCGCCAAAGAACACCACGTCAGGCTTGAGCAGATCGCTGCCACAGCAAGGACAATGGGGCATGCGGAATGCCTCGAGAAAGCGCGCTGCCAGTTGTGCATCACCATCAGGCGCGAGTACCGCATGCACGTCCTGCAGGTAAGGATTCTGCTCTTCGAGCAGCAACTGCACATCGTCGCGCCGCAGTCGCATGCCGCAATCCAGACAGACCACTCGGTGCAGGTTGCCATGGAGTTCGACGACGTTGCGGCTGCCAGCCACATCGTGCAGCCCGTCGACATTCTGGGTGATCACCCCGCTGATCAGGCCCTGCCCCTGCAGTGCTGCCAGCGCCTGGTGAGCCGGGTTGGGCGTGGCCTGGTGCACACCCCGCCAGCCCACCATCGCCCGCGCCCAGTAGCGCTTGCGCGTGGCGGGGCTGGCGATGAAATCCTGATGCATGATCGGTGCGCTGCCCCGCCTGACCCCGTCGCTATCGCGATAATCGGGAATGCCGGACGCGGTACTGATGCCTGCCCCGGTCAGTACCAGATAAGGCGCCTGCGCCATCTGCTGGTAAAGGTCATCGGCGAGTTCGACCATGGCTGCAATTACCTCGAGTTAGCGGGAGGCCACACGGCCGAGCAAAAGCGCAGGTTCAGGATTGCGAGGGGGTAGCCTGGTCCATCAGCTCGTCAACCGCCTTGGCGCACTGGACGCGATAGTCGGCAGGTAGCAGGCACAACTGCGGGCTGCCCAGCAGCCTGAGCTTCGCCGCTTCGGCAACCGCTTGCATGTCGACCCCGCGCAACGAAAATTCCTCGAGCAACGCCTGCATCGCATGGTGACGCTGATCCGGACTGGACGTTGAAATCGACATATTTTTTTCCACGATAAAGTGCCCATGTGAAATGCACTGCTTGAGATGACAATGACTGCCGGGGCCGGCGAAATACTTCGCTGTGGCGATGGACGGTCGCCGGACATTGAACGGTTCGGCGCTGGCAATCACGCGCCGGGCCCTGCAATCGCTTAGAATGCTCGACCTGCACTACCCGTCGATTCCGGAGCCTTACATGACCGCAGCCCCCACCACTACGCTTTGCATCTACCACGGAAACTGTGCCGACGGCTTCGGCGCAGCCTGGGTAGTGCGCAAGGCACTTGGGCCTGACGTCGAATTTCATGCCGCCGGACACGGTCAGCCGCCACCCGATGTCACCGGCAGGCGTGTGCTCATCGTCGACTTTGCCTACGACTACGAAACACTCATGGCGATGGCGGCTCAAGCTGTTTCGATCCTCGTGCTCGATCACCACAAGACTGCCCAGGCCGACCTGCTCAAAGTACCGCCGGCTCCAGCCTTTGGCGAACATGCAGAAGGTGGCAATGTGCATGCGCTTTTCGACATGAGTCGCTCGGGCGCAGGCCTGGCCTGGGACTACTTCTTCGCCGGCCAGCCGCGCCCTGCCCTGATCGATCACATCGAGGACCGCGACCTGTGGCGGTTCAACCTGCCGGGCACGCGCGAAGTGCTGTCCAATCTGTTCAGCTATCCGCAGGAGTTTGCCGTGTGGGATGCGCTGCTGGCTGCACCCGTCGAGACGCTGCTGGCGGACGGCATTGCGATCGAGCGGCAGCGACAGAAAACCGTGGCCGATCTGCTGCGCGCCACCGCGCGGCGAATGTCGATCGGCGGTCACGACGTGCCGGTGGCCAACATACCCTCATTGTTCGCCAGCGATGCCGGCAACATCATGACCCAGGGCGAGCCGTTTGCCGCGTGCTACTCGGATGGCCCCAAGGGTCGCTCGTTTTCGTTGCGCAGCACCGATGAAGGCATGGACGTGTCGGAAGTCGCCAAACAGTTCGGCGGTGGCGGTCATCGCAATGCGTCGGGCTTCCGCGTACCGTACGGCCACGAATTGACGCGCTGAGCACAGGTGGAATGACCACCGACCACCCCTATTTTGCTGGAGAGCGTCACATGCCGCAGGAACGACTGGATCTACTGAAACTGCCCAAGGACGTACGAGGCTCGGTCAATGGCCTGGTCCGCGCGTTGAATGCCGCCAGCACCAAAGCGGATGTAGAGCGCGAAGGCGCGCTTGAAATTGCCCTGATCCTGGGACTCGAACAGTCGCGCAAACTCAAGCCGGCCGATATCGAGGCGCTGTACATGATTTTCGACGACGCCAAGGAGGCACGCCTGCAGGCGTTGCAGAAGTGACCGTTCAGGTTGCCGTTCAAGCCGCCGCGCTGCCTTCGAAAGGAGCCTGCCGCAGGCAGTTGCGCCCGGCGTTCTTGGCGGCATACAGGGCCTTGTCGGCAGCACCTATCAGGTTGTGCGCCGTGACGTAGGGCGCGATGCCCATCGCTATTCCCACGCTGATGGTCACGCGTGCCCCGGCGCCCAGGGCGGGATGGGCAAGCCCCAGGTCCGCGACCGCCGTGCACAGGTCCTGCCCCAACTGCCTGGCCTGCTGGCTATCGGCCCCCACCAGCAACACCAGCATCTCCTCGCCACCGAAACGGAACGGCATGGCATTGGATTGCCGGGACAACTCCTTGATGGTTGCACTGACCTGCTTGAGACAGCTGTCCCCTTGCAGGTGGCCATAGCTGTCGTTGTAGAGCTTGAAGTGATCGATGTCGATGAGGATCGCCGTCACGCAAGTCGCTTCGGTCCCTGCTGCCTGCCACAGCTGGGCGGTGACATCGCCCTGGTGCCGACGGTTGAACAGTTGAGTCAGTGGGTCGGTGCGGGCCATTTCGGTCAGTTGCACTTCCAGCAGGCGCCCGCGCAAGGCAAACAGATAGCTGAGTCGGCTCGCACGCTCGAGGAAATACGAAGCCATCAGCAACAGCACCACTGTTGAGCCGTACAAGAAGGCATTGGCGCGCCACGTCACCGGGTCCATGAATCCCGCGATGTGAGTGGTCAGCAACTGGATGCCGAGCATGCTGGCCATGGCAGCCACCGCGAAGCGAAACGGTAACTGTTGAATCATCGTGCAATACACCATCAGCAACAGCATGCCTAACTGATAGTGCAGGCGATAGGGACTGTCGCTGTAGATCATCACCACCAGCGGCATCAACGAGGACAATACCGTGGCCAGCGCCGACACCGTCTCCAGCGCTCGACGCGAGGTCAGGCGTTGGGCCAGCAGCAGGATGGCAATGATCATTGGGGTGATCAGCAGCAGGCGCCCTACAGCCACATAGGCGAACACATCTTCGAGGGCCAACCAGTCGCTGATCAGGAACAGGTTGTAGATCACTGCACCGCAGATACCGGTGGACGTCAGGAACTGCAGGCGCTGGCGCTGGGTATCGGCCTCGTAGCGACGCTCCAGTTCACGGTCGAACGTCAGACCACCCATGCCGCTTGCGATGGCCTGCTCGACCAGTGCCATGGTGTGCGGTTCGGGGGAATGAGCCGGTTGAGCTTGAACGGCTTGCATGAGGCACCGGAAAATATGATTCAGAATTTTACTAGACTACCCCATGATATCTTAGTGCCATTATTGTGGGGCATTAGTTTGGCGCCAATGGAATGAACGGTCGTCGGGCTGCACCAGCGGTCGGGCGCGTATTGTCTTCCACTGCGTCCGCTGTTCTGGTCAGGGATCAGTTTTCCTGGATGTGCCGGCGAAGAGCCGAAGATTCAAATCGCAGGTTTCAAACTGCGGGTCATCAGATGATAATGCGAGACTTTATCATCTGATGCTCCACGAGATCCTGCATGCACCTTTCGCACACCGGCCCAGGCTTGGAAAGACTCTATCAGGATCACCATTCCTGGCTCCGGGCGTGGTTGTATGGCCGATTGCGCAACACCGCCGACGCCGCCGACCTGGCGCAGGATACCTTCGTGCGCTTGCTGCAGCGTCGTAGTGTGCAAACCATGGAGCAGCCGCGTGCCTACCTGCGAACGGTGGCCCGGGGTCTGGTCATCGACCTGTGGCGGCGTCGGGATATCGAAAGGGCCTGGCTGGAAACGCTGGCGGAACTGCCCTGCGAACAGGCCCCCTCTCCTGAAACGGGACTTCTGGTGATCGAGGCGCTGGTGGCCATCGACTGCCTGCTGGACAGCCTGCGCCCCATCGTGCGTCGGGCTTTCCTGCTCGCCCAGCTCGAAGGATTGAAGTGTCCCGCCATCGCCAGGGAGCTTGGGGTATCCGTGCCAAGCGTGGAGCGTTACCTCGCCCAGGCACTGCGCGCTTGCTACACCGCGACCTTCGCGCAGGAAACGCAGTGAGCACGCCATGTACCCTGGTGTCGCCGCAGATACTCGATGCGGCCATCGACTGGTCGCTCAAGATCAGCTTCAACACAGCCGACGCAGCGACCCACGACGCCTTCCGGCACTGGCTGGCGGCCGATGCCCGGCATGCCCTGGCCTGGCAACGCCTGCAAGGCCTGAATGAGCCCTTTGCGCGGCTGCCCGCCAGTGCCGCGATGAGCGCCCTGAACAGGCTACCCACCGGACGCCTGCAGCGGCGGCAACTGCTCAAGCTGCTGGTGCTGGGTTCAGGCACCGCCTCGATTGGCTGTGGCACCCAACGGTACGCGCCCTGGCAACGCCTGCTCGCCGACTACAGCACCCGCACGGGGGAACTCCGTCGCTGGACACTTCCCAGTGGCACCTTGCTCGAACTCAACACCGACAGCGCGGTGAAAGCCGACCTCGAAGGCGTGCAACGCGTCACCCTGTTGCGCGGCGAGATGGGTGTGACAACAGCCGGCAGTGGTTTGCCCCTGCAGCTGACAACGCCGCACTGCCGGGTGGATGCGCTTCATGCACGCTTCGAAGCCAGGCTGTTCGGGGACCACACGTGCCTGACAATCGCCGAGGGCACCGTCCAGCTGGAGGCGAGTGCCGGGCACGCAGCGCTCGAGATGCACGCAGGAGAGCAGTGGCTCGTCAGTCACTCAGCGCTGCGGCGCACACCCGGGCCTGCCCCCGACCACGGTGCCTGGCGCAACGGCATGCTGATCGTTCGAAACCTGCCATTGGCTCAGGTGCTCGGCGAGCTGTCACGCTACCGGGCCGGTTACCTGAACTGGGAACAACGCATTGCCACGCTGCCTGTCAGCGGTAACTTCAGTACCTTGCACCCCGATCAGTCGGTGGCGCTGATCGCCCGCGCCCATGGGCTGCACGTACGAGCGATTACTCGCTATTGGTCCCACGTCGGCTCGGCTGCGTGAAAAAACGTGGTGCAGTGATGGGATTTCGAGTCTGGGACGGCATAGCTCAGTGAATGCCTCACTCAATCCGTTCGAGATCCTCAAAGTGACCCAGCGCCCCTCGCCTCGCCTCCACCCTCACCTGTTAGGTCGAACCGTCTTCCCTGCCGTGATCTGCTGGAGCCTTGCCGGTATCGCCGCCTCTGCGGTGCAGGCAGCCGACCTGCAACAGATCGATATCCAGCCGGGCAGCCTGGACAGCGCCCTGACCGAGCTCAGCCGCAGCACCGGTGTGACCATCGTGTTCGATCCGCAACTGCTGGACAGCAAGCGCAGCCCAGGATTGCACGGTCGATTCAGTACCGACCAGGCCTTGGATGAGCTGCTGGGCGCCAGCGGAATCGGCGCCGTGAAACAGGGCGATGGTTTCGTCCTGATTGCCCTGACGACCGCCGGTGTCGGGCTCGACCTGGCGCCCACCCAGATCACCGGCAACCAACTGGGCAATATCACCGAAGGCACCGGCTCCTACACACCCGGCCTGATCGCCACGGCCACCCGGCTGGTACTCAGCCCCAGGCAGACACCGCAGTCGGTCACCGTCGTCACCCGTCAGCACATGGATGACTTCGCGCTGGACAATGTCGACGACGTGATGCGGCACACCCCAGGCATTACCGTCTCGGCCTATGACAGTGATCGCTCCAACTACTACGCTCGCGGTTTCTCGATCAACAACTTTCAGTACGATGGCATTCCATCTGCGGTACGCAATGTCGGCTATTCGGCCGGTAACTCGCTCAGCGACATGGCGGTCTACGACCGCATCGAAGTGCTCAAGGGGTCACCCGGCCTGCTGGTGGGTGCAGGCTCGCTGGGTGCCACGATCAACTTGATCCGCAAGAAGCCCACCACCGATTTCCAGGGGCATCTGAGCCTGGGCGCAGGCTCATGGGACAACTACCGCAGCGAAGTCGACGTCAGCGGATCGCTGACGTCGACCGGCAACGTACGCGGGCGTGCCGTGGCGGCCTATCAGGACAAGAATTCCTTCATGGACCGCTACGGCAGCCAGGCCGAGGTGTACTACGGCATTCTGGAGTTCGACCTTTCCCCGGACACGTTGCTGACCGTGGGCGGCGACTACCAGAACAATGATCCGCGCGGTTCGACCTGGTCTGGCAGTTTTCCTTTGCTCAACGCCGCCGGCGAGCGCAACGACGTCAAGCGCTCCTTCAGCAACGCAGCCGACTGGAGCAGCTGGAAGCAATACACGCGCACGGTATTCGCGACGCTGGAGCACCAGTTCGGTGATGGTTGGGTAACCAAGTTGCAACTGGACCACAAGATCAACGGCTATGACGCACAACTGGGCTCGATCCAGGGCGATACCCCAGCCGTCGACGGCACGGCTCGGCTCAATGGCCAGCGCTACCGTGGCGAAACCAGCAGCGATTCAGCCGACGCCTATGTCAGCGGTCCTTTCCAGCTCCTGGGCCGCGAACACGAGGTGGTTCTGGGCGGTTCGATCAGCAAGTCGCATTGGCAAGGCAAGGGCTTCTGGGACGTGACCTATCCCAATGGCAACCAGCTCGACTTCTTCAACTGGCACGGCAACGTCGACAAACCGGCCTGGGGTACCGCGCAGCAGATTAGCGACGATGTCGTTCGGCAGACCGGCGTCTACCTGACCACGCGCTTGAACGCAACCGACGATCTGCATTTCATCCTCGGTGGGCGCCTGGTCAACTACACCGTGACAGGCAATAACGACACCTATCGTGAAAGCGGCCGGCTGATCCCCTATGCCGGCACGGTCTACGACCTGAACGAGCAGTTGTCGGTGTATGCCAGCTACACCGACATCTTCATTGCACAGGATTCCTACAACCTGGATCGAAACCGCAAGTTGCTCGAGCCCGATGAAGGCGAGAACTACGAAGTGGGCATCAAGGGCGAGTTTTTCGAAGGCCGGCTGAATGCCAGCCTGGCCTACTTTCAAGTCAAGGAAAGCAATCGGTCAGTGCCCGATGACGACTACAACAACCTCACCCCAACGCCTTCCAACTACGCGTTCAAGGGTACCGATGCGCAAACCAAGGGCTTTGAACTCGAAGTCTCCGGGGAGCTGGCGCAAGGTTGGCAGATGCAGGCCGGTTTTACCCATAAAGTGGTACGCGACGACAGCGGCGTGAAAATCTCGACGTTCGAGCCGGAAAACCAGTTCACCTTGTTCACTACCTACAATCTGCCCGGTGCGCTCGACCAGTGGACGGTGGGCGGCGGTGGACGCTGGCAGAGCAAGGCGTGGCAAGAGATCTGGAATTCGCCACGCGATACCTACGAAACCTTCGCCCAGAAGCAATACTGGGTGGTGGACCTCATGGCCAAGTACCAGATCACCCCGGCGTTATCGACCACGGTCAATCTCAACAACCTGTTCGACAAGTACTACTACACCAACATCGGCTTCTATAACTCGGCCGTCTATGGCGAGCCCAGGAACGTGATGATTACCACCCGATGGGACTTCTGACGACAGCCCACGCCGTTCTGACTGCACGGGCTGTCCGATGAACTGTCAGGCAGCTCGACGCTTACGCATGGCGCCGGTGATCAGCATGACGATGCCGGGCACGAGCAGCCCGATTGCTGTCCATCCGAACGCTTCCTGACCCGATGCGCCAAGCGCGGCAAAGACGCAACCGACTGCAAGCAAAGGGACAGCGGCGATGTAGAAAGGCTTGTTGGCATTCTTGCCCATAACGGATCCTCCTGATTTCTTTCCATTGAACCACATAGCTTTGCCAGCTTGAAGCGAGGGCGCATCCTGCGCGTCGCAACAAGTCACACAGCGCTGAGCGCGCCCATGCTCAGAAGCCCGATGACGCCCAGGCCGAGCGCGATGCGGTAGTACACGAATGGCATGTAGCTCTTGGTCGAAACCAGCTTGAGGAAGACCACGATCACCCCGTAGCCGACGACGAACGCAATGATCGTAGCCAGCAATGTTGGGCCGCCGGAGAAAGTACTGGATTCACCCCAGCTGCGGTACAGCTGGTAGAAGCCCGAAGCGATCACCGCCGGCACCGCCAGCAGGAATGAATAACGCGCTGCAGCCTCACGCGTGTAGCCCATGATCAGCCCGGCGGTGATGGTGCCGCCTGAGCGTGATACGCCCGGAATCAGGGCCAGCGCCTGGGCAAAGCCGAAAACCAGGCCATGGGTCCAGGTCAGTTGATTGAGCTTGCGCTCCTTGCGCCCCATCTTGTCCGCTGCGGCCAAGATCAGCGCGAACACGATGAGCATGGTTGCCGTGAGGTAAAGATTGCGCAGGCTTCCTTCGATATAGTCCTTGAACAGCAGTCCAAGGATCGAGATCGGCAAGGTGCCGATGATGATCAGCCAGCCCATTCTGGCGTCCGGATGGCTGCGGCAAGAGGCGTCAGCCAGCGACTTGATCCAAGCCATGACAATGCGCAGGATGTCCTTGCGAAAGTACAACAGCACTGCTGCTTCGGTACCCAGCTGGGTGATGGCGGTGAACGCAGCGCCTGGGTCACCGCCAGAGGGTAACAATGGCCCGATGATGCGCAGGTGCGCGCTGGAGGATACCGGCAAGAACTCGGTCAGTCCCTGGACCAACCCCAGAATAATGGCTTCCAGCCAGATACTTAATTCACTCACGCCTCAGCAGCTCCCCATTAGTTTTATCAGTCGGGCTGCCGTAAATGGCAACACACAGGATACGTCGGGAGTAACTGACCGCTGGATCGGATAAAGATTCTCGAGTGCCAGCAATGATTTGAATTCGATACTTGAGGCTATGTCTCAGCGGCGCGAAATCGCCAAGAAGATCTACCGACGAGTCAACGCAATCGCGGAGCTGTCGAAGAATGGTTCTGGAACACATCCCCAGAAGTTCTGGAACACATGCCTTTTCGATCGCCCAAAGAAAAACCCCGCAGACGTTAATCTGCGGGGTTCTCGATGATGGAGGCCGAGGTCGGAATCGAACCGGCGTAGGCGGATTTGCAATCCGCAGCATAACCACTTTGCTACTCGGCCCCAAACGTGAAGCAAGAAACTGCTGCACGCAAACAAACTGGAGCGGGAAACGAGACTCGAACTCGCGACCCCGACCTTGGCAAGGTCGTGCTCTACCAACTGAGCTATTCCCGCATCGTGTTGACGGGCGCCATTCTATCTAATCGGCGACACCCGTCAAGCCCTTGATTCAAAAATAGTTTTATTTCTTCTCGGCTGTGATGCGCAAGTGCGGCCAGGCGGCGCGCAGGTATTGCAGCATGGACCACAAGGTCAGTGCGGCAGCGACCAGCAAAAGGGCGTAGCCCAGGATGACCCAGAAGGTGGCCGCCTTGGGGTTGGCCAGCAGGATGACCAAAGCCAGCATCTGCGCGGCGGTTTTCCATTTGCCCATGTTGGACACTGCGACCTGGGCACGTGCGCCGATCTCGGCCATCCATTCGCGCAGCGCCGAGACGACGATTTCGCGACCGATGATGATCGCCGCCGGCAGGGTCAGCCAGAAGTTGGCATGTTCCTGCACCAGCAGTACCAGGGCCACCGCCACCATGAGTTTGTCGGCCACCGGATCGAGGAACGCACCGAATGGTGTGCTCTGCTCCCAACGGCGGGCCAGGTAGCCGTCCAGCCAGTCGGTTGCCGCTGCTATGGCGAACACGGTGCTGGCTGCCATGTAGCTCCAATGGTAGGGCAGATAGAACAGCAATATGAAGAACGGTATCAGCAGGACGCGCAGTACGGTAAGCAAGTTAGGGATATTCATCGGCACAACTGGCTGCAAGGTGAGATGGCATTCTACTCGCTGTGCAGGTTTGCATAAATCGACTCTGCCAGCTTTTTACTGATTCCCGGTGCCTTGGCGATTTCCTCGACACTGGCGCGGGCGATTTCCTGCAGCCCGCCGAAATGCTTGAGCAACTCGCGGCGACGCTTGGGGCCCACGCCTGCAACCCCTTCCAGGGTCGAGGTGCGACGTGTCTTGCCACGTCGCGCGCGGTGACCGGTAATCGCAAAACGGTGGGCTTCGTCACGAATCTGCTGGATCAGGTGCAGCGCCGGCGAGTCGCCCTTGAGGGTGAATTCGTGGGCTACATCGTTAAGGTACAGCGTTTCGAAGCCGGCCTTGCGGGTCGTGCCCTTGGCCACGCCGAGCAGGATGAGGTCGGGAATGGCCAGTTCGTTCAGCACTTCACGGGCCATGTTCAACTGGCCCTTGCCGCCGTCCACCAGCAGCACGTCGGGCAGCTTGCCCTCGCCTGCCTTGATCTTGCTGAAGCGGCGCATCAGGGCCTGGTGCATGGCCGCATAGTCATCGCCTGCGGTGACGCCTTCGATATTGTAGCGGCGGTAATCCGACTTGATCGGCCCTTCGGGCCCGAACACCACGCACGACGCCACGGTGGCTTCGCCGCTGGAGTGACTGATGTCGTAGCATTCCAGCCGCTGCGGTGGCTCGTCCAGGTTCAGCACCTCGGCCAGCGCGTCGAACCGCGCGGCCACGTGCTGGCGATTGGCGAGCCGTGCGCCCAGTGCCTGCTCGGCGTTGGTCACGGCCAGCTGCTGCCAGCGTGCGCGGGTGCCGCGCACGCGATGGCTGAGGCTCAGTTCACGACCACGCAAAGTATCGAGGGCATCGAGCAACGCTTCGTGGTCTTCGGGAATGACGTTGACGATCAACTCGCTCGGCAAGTCGCGCTCGGAGCTACCCAGATAGTACTGCGAGAGAAACGCCGACATGACTTCGGCGACTTCTTCTTCGATACCCACCTGCGGGAAGAAATTCTTGCTGCCCAGCACCCGGCCGCTGCGCACGGTGATCAGGTGTACGCACGCGCCGCCCGGGTTGACGAAGGCAGCGATGACGTCGACGTCGCCGCTGCCGCCTTCCATGCTCTGCTGGTCCTGGACGCGCCGCAGCAGGCCGATCTGGTCGCGCAGTTGCGCGGCCTCTTCGAACTGCAGGTCCATCGCCGCCTTCTCCATGCTGGCGGAAAGCTCGTTGGTCAACTGGTTGCTGCGCCCTTCCAGGAACATCACCGAATGGCGCACGTCCTCGGCATATTCAGGCGCTTCCACGAGCCTTACGCAGGGCGCCTTGCAGCGCTTGATCTGGTGTTGCAGGCATGGACGCGTGCGGTTTCTGAAGTAGCTGTCCTCGCACTGGCGAACGAAAAAGGTCTTCTGCAACAGGCTCAAGCTCTCGCGAATGGCTCCTGCGCTCGGATAAGGACCAAAGTAGCGACCCTTGGCCTTCTTGGCGCCGCGATGAATGCTCAGTCGCGGAAATTCGCCGTCGGAAAGAAACACGTACGGATAGGATTTGTCATCGCGCAGCAGGATGTTATAGGGCGGCCGCCACTCCTTGATCAGGGTCTGCTCGAGCAGCAACGCCTCGGTTTCGTTGGCCGTGATGGTGGTTTCGATCTGCTGGATTTTGCCCACCAGGGCAGCGGTCTTGGGCGCCTGGCCGGTTTTGCGAAAATAGCTGGCCAGGCGTTTCTTGAGGTTCTTGGCCTTGCCCACGTAAAGCAGGCGCATGGCGTCGTCGAACATCCGGTACACGCCCGGACGTCCGCTGCAGGTGGCAAGAAAGGCACTGGGATCGAATGCAGCAGTCATGGTCAAAGGTTGGTGTCTACCATGCCATGCCGCACCGCCAGCAGGGTCAATTCCACATCGCTGGTCACGGAGAGCTTCTCGAAGATCCGGTAGCGGTAGGTGTTGACCGTTTTTGGCGACAGGCACAGCTTGTCTGAGATGATCTGGACTTTCTGGCAGCCGACGATCATCAGGGCAATCTGGATTTCCCGTTCGGACAGCAGATCGAACGGCGAATTACTGGTCTGCGGCTGGAACGACTTGAGCGCCAATTGCTGGGCAATCTGCGGACTGATGTAACGCTGGCCGGCGAATACCAGGCGAATCGCCTGGACCATTTCGGCCAGCCCTGCCCCCTTGGTCAGGTAACCGGCGGCGCCGGCTTGCAGCAGGCGCGTCGGAAACGGGTCTTCCTCGCAGACAGTGACGGCCACCACCTTTATGTCGGGATGGCTGCGCAGCAATTTGCGAGTCGCCTCGAGACCACCGATACCGGGCATCTTGACGTCCATCAGCACCACGTCCGGCTTGAGATCGCGAGCATACTGCAACGCCCCCTCGCCCGACTCTGCCTGCCCTACGACCTGCAGGTCGTCGATATCGGCCAGCATGCGGGTGATACCGGTACGGACCAGGTCGTGATCGTCGACTACTAGAACCCGAATCAAACGGACACCTCGTAATAGTGGTCTCGGGGAATGCTGCCACATTACCAAACATTGCCGCCTCGGACCTAGCTCAAAGCGTCATGAATATGGCGTGGGGCGTCGGTGCGGAAGATCAGTCCGGGGTATTTCTCGCCCGTGTTTTTTTCTGGACCGTACTGCGCGTTGAATAGTTCGCCGCCATCTCGGCCAGGCTGCTGGCCAGATTGCTCAAGACGGCTTGGCCGGAAGTAGGAAGCGTCCGATATGTCTCTAGGACTTTTTCTTCTCGGCCGCTGAGAGCCTGCTCGGCCAATGGCGTCCGGCGACCCAGCACGACGTAGAGAACGTCGACGCCTATCGTCGAAACGGCAGCCAAGTAATCGGCCCGAGGTGATCTTTCGCCGTTTTCGTATTTGCCCTGCGCATTGGGTTCGACACCACCCACCTGGCCAAACTCTCGTTGCGTGAGCTCCAAACGCTCGCGCTCTTCCCTTAGTCGGGGACCGATTCCAGTCATTTGAATGTATAATCCTTTATCGAAACACCCGAAACGGTGCGAAATAAAACTACTTTGAACCCTCTAAAACGGACTTGAACTATGCATGGTATACGGACTGCCGCACAAGCCAGAGCCTGGCTCGATCAGCAAGGGAAATCGGTACAAGAGTTTGCGCGCGAGCACGGCGTGGACCCTGCCACCACCTATCAGGTGTTGGCAGGACGCAAGAAGGGGCGGCGTGGCGAGGCGCACCGGGTCGCCGTATTGCTGGGCATGAAACTGGGCACCATCAGCGCAGCACTGGAGAACGGCCAGCGCTGACCGCACGTGGTCAACGGGCGGGGCTGGGCAGCACGTACTCCATGCGCAGGAAGCTGTCCTGCTCCCCCACCACCTCGAAACCGTGGCGGCCATAGAGCCGCTGCGCGGGGTTGTCCTTGAACACCATCAGACGCACCCGCGGCAAGCGTTCACTACGTGCTTGCTGCATCACCTGCTCGAGCACCCAGTGGCCCACGCCCTGACCACGATGCACCGGCAACAGATGCACCTCGCGGATGAACAGTGCATGGGCATCCCTGGACAGACTGATGTAGCCCAGCGGCACGGCGTCGCGACAGATCAATCGGTTGTCGCGCCAATGCCAGGCCTGATCGAAACCCTCGTCCAGCCACAACAGATCGTGACGGCCGTAGTAAGGCAGCATCGCTCGCCGAGTAAGGTCTCGGGCGAAACGCAGATCCTGATCGACAGCCGCCCGCAGGTACAAAGTCATTGCATCCTCCCCACGTCAAGAATGAGCTTGAATCCTTCGCCATGGCTGAAGTAAGCTCCAGGCATCCACCGGAGACTATCAATGTCGCACAACACCTTCAGCCCTGCATCCTTGCCTGCGACCTGCGCAGCGATGACGGCTGTCCGTGCACCGGCAAACGTTTATTTTGGGTATTGGTTTAGCCACTGGCGCGCCTGATACCCATATCGGCGCCCATTTCACAGGGGTCGCCGACAGAGAATTCTCAACCCCCAGTCGGCCTCCCGACTGGGGGTTTTTGCTTTTCAGGGCTTCATGTTTTTTTCGGCACTTTCGCCACGAAATCGAGGAACGCTTCATGAACAACTTCACTTATTACCGTTTCGACATCCGCAACCTCTGGCGATTTAGCAACCTCCGTTCGGGCCAGCCTGCCGCCTCCGACCGGTCGTTGATGGGTGGCATGACCCGCAGTCCAGACTCCCCGGCACTTTGTCGAACACCTTGACAGGGCAGCGCATGCGGGCAATCCCCCCGCCGCTGTCCAGGACCCAGACCATGAACAACAGCCTGACCACTCTGCACCACACCCCTGCTGTCCAGACTCGCACAGCCGCAGCTTCATCCGCGGCAAAAGACGCCGCCAACACGCCGGCAACTCACCGTCTGCCTACGCATTTCGCGCTCAAGCAGCAGCTGCCCCTCGCCGATCACCTGGACACCCAGGTCCAAGCCCATCGCCAAGCCATCCGCGCCATTCTCGAAGGCCGTGACCCACGCCTGCTGGTCGTAGTGGGCCCCTGCTCCCTGCACGATCCGAAGTCCGCGCTGGAGTACGCACGCAACCTGAGCCAGTTGGCGCAGGAGTTAGAGGGAGAGATGCTGCTGGTGATGCGCGCCTACGTGGAGAAACCACGCACTACCGTGGGCTGGAAAGGCCTTGCATACGATCCTTACCTGGACGGCACCGACGACATGGCGGGCGGCCTG
Organism: Pseudomonas sp. CFBP 8758; assembly: GCF_014841725.1. Lineage (NCBI taxonomy): Bacteria > Pseudomonadati > Pseudomonadota > Gammaproteobacteria > Pseudomonadales > Pseudomonadaceae > Pseudomonas > Pseudomonas sp. CFBP 8758. The sequence continues at coordinate 317,104 of NZ_JACYUK010000006.1, forward strand.
ACCCTGTGCCGCGACCTGATGCGCGAAATGCTGCGCCTGGGCCTGCCACTGGCGAGCGAAGTATTGCAACCCATGGCCTCAGGGTACTTCGACGACCTGTTGAGCTGGGTGGCGGTCGGTGCACGCACCACGGAATCGCAGATCCACCGCGAACTAGCCAGCGGCCTGGGGATCCCGGTCGGCTTCAAGAATGGTACCGATGGCGGCGTTGCCGTCGCGTGTGATGCCATGCGCAGTGCGGCCCATGCCCATCGCCATTTCGGCATCGATCCGCAGGGGCACCCGGCCATGATCGACACCACTGGCAATCCCGACACTCACCTTGTATTGCGCGGGGGGCACCGGGGGCCCAACCATGACCGGCAGAGCATTGCCCAGGTGCACAACGATCTGGCCAAAGCGGGTGTGAAGGCGCGCATCATGGTCGACTGCAGCCATGCCAACAGTGGCAAGGACCCATTGCGCCAGCCAGCGGTGTTCGACGACGTGCTGCAGCAGCGCCTGGACGGTGACCGGTCATTGGTGGCGGTCATGCTGGAAAGCCACCTGCAGGAAGGCAGCCAGCCGATCAGCGGGCACATGCGCTACGGCGTGTCGGTCACCGACGGTTGCCTGGGCTGGGCCGCCACCGAGCGACTGCTGCGCCAAGGTGCCGAGCGCCTGCGCGGCGCTGCCGAGGTTTGATTCCCCCACGCGCCCGTGCGCCGATCCGGATCCGGGTCGGCGCAGGCAACCAATTGGACAGGGTCGAGTCCAAGCTGCACGTTCTGAACATCGGAGATCATCATGAAACTCATCCCGTGCGCCGGTCTGGTGCTGTGTCTGGCACTGCTGCAAGGCTGCTTCGACAGCGCCGACAAGAGCACCACCAAAGGCAACAACGACGGCACCCCTTCCTCGGTACAGATGCAGAAGCCCGATCAGTCCAAGGATAAATAAGCGTCGGCGCCTGCCCCAGCAGGCGCTTTCATGAAATGATGGCGGCTTTCCCGCTCGCATCTCCTGCGCACAAGGACTGTCGCCAGCATGCCGCTGACACTTGCCGCCTCCAAACGCAAATTTTCACGCCTGCTGTTGCCCTGGCTGGCGGCCGCAATACCACTGGCCAGTGGTGCGGTCATGCTGACCTGGGAAGCCGGTCGTTCGCTGCATCTGGCAGCGGCGCGCACCAGCCAGTTGGCGGTCGAGCAATTCGAACTCATCCTCGATAACGTCGCGGCAGCGGCAGATGCCGTTCTGCCCCTGTCCGGACAAGCCTGCGCGCAGGTACAACCGGCGCTGCTGGACCAGGTGACCCGGCGGCCCTTCGTGCGCTCGGTGAATCTGATCCAGGGCGACACACTTTACTGCAGCTCCCTGTCGGGCGCAGTGAGCGAAAACGTGAATCCGCTCGATTACGTCGATGGGCAGCTGTGGCTGCTGCCCGGCAATTCGGTGACGCCCGACCGCGGCTTGTTGATCTACCGCGCCGCCCGTGGCGAGGCCAGCGCGCTCAGCACCGTCGACGGTTACCACCTGGCCAATGCCTTGCGCATGATGGGCTCGACCCATTCGATCACCCTGCACGTCGGGCGCAGCTGGATCGAAGCCAGCGGCGAGGTCCATCAGGGCGCGCCGCTGCCTGCCACTGGCGCGCAAACACGGCTGCAGTCCGCTCGCTACCCGTTCAGCGTGATCAGTGGTATCCCGCAAGGGGCGCGCTGGACGTTGATACGCGAACAGTACGCCGGCATGTTCGGCCTGCTGTTGCTCATCTCGGCGGTGGTCGGCCTGCTCTGCCGGTGGGTGATGAGTCGTTCCGGCTCGCGATATCAGGAGCTGCAGCGTGCATTGGACGCCGAGGAGTTCGTGCCCTTCTTCCAGCCGGTGGTGTTCAGCGAGGACGGCCGCTGGGCGGGTGTCGAAGTGCTCATGCGCTGGCAGCATCCTCGCGAAGGCCTGGTCCGCCCCGACCTGTTCATTCCCTACGCCGAGGACTGCGGGCTGATCGTACCGATGACCCGGCTGCTGATGAAGCGCACCGCGCAGCAACTGGGCAGCTGCCTGGATCAGCTGCCGCACGGCTTTCATGTCGGCATCAATATCACCGCCCAGCATTGCCTGGACTCGGCACTGTTCGATGACTGCAAGGCGTTCCTCGACGCGTTTCCGAAAGACCGGATCGCCTTGACCCTGGAATTGACCGAACGCGAGCTGATCCAGCCCTGCGCGCAGATTCACACGTTGTTCGAACGGTTGCGCGGGTTGGGCGTGAGCATTGCCATCGACGACTTCGGCACCGGGCAGTCCAGCCTGAGCTACCTGCAGCAGTTCCAGGTCGACTTCCTCAAGATCGACCAGAGCTTCGTGGCCATGATCGGCGTCAATACGCTTTCGCGGCATGTGCTGGACAGCATCATCGAGCTGTCGGCCAAACTCGAATTGCAAGTGGTTGCCGAAGGCGTGGAAACCGACGAACAACGCGCTTACCTCGCCGCACGCCACGTGAAATATCTGCAGGGTTATCTGTTTGCCAAGCCAATGCCGCTGGCGGATTTCGCGCACGCCTTGCGCCGTCTTTGAAAGCAGTGGTTGTGGCTTGTCCGCCTGGCTGAGATCATTGTCGGCTCAGTCAGGTTTTTCGCGCTTAGAGGCTCCCGTGTCCAAAGGCATCATCACGTCCGTCACAGCGTCCATTCTGTTCGCCGTGATGTATTTCTATACTTCGCTGCTGGCCCCTCTGAGCGGCGAGGAGATGTTTGGCTGGCGCATGCTGCTGACCTTGCCGTGCGTGACCCTGTTCATGTGGTTCAGTGCCGATCTGCATCTGGTCGCCAGGGTGTGGCGCAACATTGCCCAGCGCCCGGTGCTGCTGCTCGGCTCGATGGGCACCTCGGCGCTGATGGGTGTGCAGCTGTGGCTGTTCCTTTGGGCGCCGCTGCACGGGCGCAGCCTGGAAGTGTCGATGGGCTATTTCCTGCTGCCGCTGACCATGGTCCTGACCGGACGGCTGGTATACGGCGAACAGCTTTCGCACCTGCAGAAGCTGGCGGTGCTCTGCGCCGCCTGCGGTGTAGGCCACGAGCTGTTCCAGCACGGCCGCTTCGCCTGGGAAACGTTGCTCGTGGCTGCCGGCTATCCGGTGTATTTCGTGTTGCGTCGCGCGTGCGGCAATGATCACCTGGGCGGTTTGTGGACGGACATGTGCCTGATGCTGCCGGCCGCGCTGCTGTTCATCGTGCAAGGCCAGCTGTCGCCGGCAGACATGGAGGCGCGACCGCTGCTGTACGCACTGATACCGATTCTTGGCGTCATCAGTGCATCGGCATTGATCTGCTACGTAATGGCCAGCCGCCTGCTGCCGTTCAGCCTGTTCGGGCTGCTCAGCTACGTCGAGCCGGTGCTGTTGGTGGGTGTGGCCTTGTTGCTGGGCGAGAGCATCGCGCCAGACCAGTGGCTGACCTACTTGCCGATCTGGCTGGCGGTGCTGGTGCTGATGTTCGAGGGTGCCAAGCATCTGGCGCGCTCGCGTCGCGCAGTGTGATTGCGCGATGTTTCGCTACACCTGCAGGGCTTGCTTGCGCAGGAGGACTTGCTTGACCCGGCGCTCCTCCACTGTCAGCACGGTCAGGCTCCACTGTTCCCATTGCAGCGTGTCGCCTTGCTTGGGCAAACGATCGAGCAGGCTCATGACCATGCCCGCCAGGGTCTGGTAGTCATTGGTGGGCGCCGCATCGAAGCCGATGCGCGTCTGCAGCTGCTTGAGGTCCAACGCTGCACTCACGCGATAGCCCTCTTCCTGCTCGACGATATCGGGGGCCTGCACTTCGCTGGCGTCGGGCAGCTCGCCGGCAATCGACTCGAGAATGTCGGTCATGGTCAGAATGCCGATGAAGCCACCGAACTCGTTGACCACGAAGGCAATGTGCGTGGACTGCGCACGCATCTGCTCCAGGGCGTTGAGAATGCTGAAGGTCTCGAGCAGGTTGATCGGCTGGCGCGCCAGGCTGGCCAGGTCCGGTGCGTCGCCCGCCAGCAGTTGCTTGAGCAACTCCTTCTTGTGCACGAAACCCAGAGGCTCGTCCACCTGGCCTTGTGCAATCAATGGCAGGCGTGAGTAGGACGACTGCATCAAGGTCTGCTCGGTGACTTCGCGCGACGCACCCAGGTCCAGGCAATCGACCTGGGCACGCACGGTCATGATGCTGCGGATGGGTTTTTCAGCCAGGTTCAACACCCCGCTGATCATCACCCGCTCACGTCGATCGAACAGCGCTTCGCTCTGCTCCTGGCCCACCAGGTCTTCGATTTCCTCGTCCATGGCTTCGCTGGCCGGACGCCGGCCACCCAGCAGGCGCAGCACGGCGTGGGCGGTACGCTCGCGCATCGGCCGGTCCTGATGCTTGTGCTTGCGCCGTGCCCGAGCGATCTGGTTGAACACCTCGATGAGAATCGAGAAACCGATCGCGGCGTAGAGATACCCCTTGGGGATGTGGAAGCCCAGGCCTTCGGCGGTCAGGGCGAAGCCGATCATCATCAGGAAGCCCAGGCACAGCATGATCACGGTCGGGTGGCCGTTGACGAAGCGCGTCAACGGCTTGCTGGCGATGATCATCAGGCCGATGGAGAAGATCACCGCGATCATCATGATCGACAATTCGTCCACCATGCCCACGGCGGTGATCACCGCATCCAGGGAGAACACAGCGTCCAGCACGACGATCTGCGCGACGATTGGCCAGAACAGGGCGTAGGTCTTGACGCCAGCCCGCTGCGCGACATGGCCTTCGAGCCTTTCATGCAACTCCATGGTCGCCTTGAACAGCAGGAAGATACCGCCGAACAGCATGATCAGGTCGCGCCCGGAGAACGATTTGCCGAACACCTCGAACAGCGGCTCGGTCAGCGTCACCATCCAGGAAATGCTGGCCAGCAGGCCCAGGCGCATGATCAACGCCAGCGACAGGCCGATCACCCGCGCGCGGTCACGCTGATGCGGGGGCAGCTTGTCGGCGAGAATCGCGATGAATACCAGGTTGTCGATGCCCAGTACCAGTTCCAGGACGATCAGGGTCGCCAGGCCTAGCCAGGCCGTGGGGTCGGCTAGCCATTCCATGGAAGGGTACTCATCAGGCAGAAGGAGGATGTTGCATGAAGCGCGGGACTGGGAGGTTCCGTGACGGGATTCATAGAGGTCTTGAGTAGTTTCGGAGTCTGATCCTACCGCCCGGCGTACTGATTCCTACAGCGGGAAAGTATTTCAAGGCTTGTACGACTGTGCCTTGGGGCTCTGTCCTGCCGTCAGGTGCTGGCCTGGAGAAATCGTTAGCTAGCTTTGTATTTTTTCGGAAAATCAAGCACTTCCAGTGATGTTCATCATTCGCAATGATAGTTACCTTCGAACCATTCGATTCGTCGATTGTCCCGTCTGCGCCGCATGATCCGCCCATCGTTGATGCTCCCTTACTTCACTTGGCGGATCTGCACATGCACCAGTCACTCACTCCGTTGCGTTTTCCGTTGGCGGCCCTTGCGCTGATGGTCATCGCCGCTTGCGGAAAAACACCCGATGTCGCTCAGGCGCCTGCTGCACCCAAGGTTACCGTGGCCCAGGTGCTGGAACAGCCGGTCAATGAATGGGACGAGTTCACCGGGCGCCTGGAAGCACCGGAAACCGTCGAGATTCGCCCACGCGTGTCGGGCCAGATTGACCAGGTAGCCTTCACCGAGGGCGCCCTGGTGAACAAGGGCGACCTGCTGTTCCAGATCGATCCGCGGCCGTTCCAGGCCGAAGTGCGGCGCCTGGAAGCGCAACTTCAACAGGCCCGCGCCAGTTCTGCGCGCAGCGACAACGAAGCGCAGCGTGGGCAGCGCCTGCAGGCGAGCAACGCCATTTCCGCCGAGCTGGCCGAAACCCGAGCCACCGCGGCGCAAGAGTCGCGCGCCGCGCTCGCCGGCATCCAGGCACAGCTCGACCTGGCCCGGCTGAACCTGAGCTTCACCCGCGTCACGGCGCCGATTTCCGGGCGCGTCAGCCGTGCCGAAATAACCGCAGGCAACATCGTCAGCGCCGACGTGACGCCGCTGACCAGCGTGGTCTCTACCGACAAGGTGTATGCCTACTTCGATGCCGACGAGCGCGTGTACCTCAAGTACACCCAGCTCGCCCGCCAGGGCCAGCGCGGCCAGACCACCCCGGTGTACCTGGGGCTGTCCAACGAGGCGGGCAACCCACACCTGGGGCACATGAATTTCGTCGACAACCAGGTCAATCCCAAGACCGGCACCATCCGCGGTCGCGCCGTGTTCGACAACAAGGACGGCAGCTTCACCCCCGGCCTGTACGCACGGCTTAAACTGGTGGGCAGCGCCACCTATTCGGCAGTGCTGATCAAGGACGAAGCGGTGGGCACCGACCTGGGCAAGAAATTCGTGCTGGTAATGGATCAGGACAACAAGGCCGCCTACCGCAGCATCGAACTGGGGCCCAAGCTTGAAGGCCTGCGCATCGTGCGCAGTGGCCTGAACAAGGATGAGCGCATCGTCATCAATGGCCTGCAGCGGGTTCGTCCCGGTTCCCAGGTCGATCCCGAAGTCGCCCAGATGGCCAGCCCTGGCACCCTCGCCGCCCTGGCCGAACAGCGCCATGCCCTGGAAGCCAGCAACACGCCCGCTGCTGCGGTCAAGGTTGCCAGCGTTTCGACTCCACGCGGTTAAGAGATCACTGCGATGAACTTCTCTCAATTCTTCATCAAGCGGCCGATCTTCGCCGCCGTGCTGTCGCTGATCATTCTGATCGCCGGCGCCATCTCGCTGTTCCAGCTGCCGATCAGCGAGTACCCCGAAGTGGTCCCGCCGACCGTGGTGGTGCGTGCCAGCTTCCCCGGCGCCAACCCCAAGGTCATCGGTGAAACCGTGGCCGCGCCGCTCGAGCAGGCCATCACCGGCGTGGAGAACATGCTGTACATGTCCTCGCAGTCTACCGCCGACGGCAAGCTGACCCTGACCCTGACCTTCGCGTTGGGCACCGATCTGGACAATGCCCAGGTGCAGGTGCAGAACCGAGTGACGCGCACCCAACCCAAGCTGCCCGAAGAAGTCACGCGGATCGGCATTACCGTGGACAAGGCCTCACCGGACTTGACCATGGTGGTCCACCTGACCTCCCCCGACCAGCGCTACGACATGCTCTACCTGTCCAACTACGCGACCTTGAACATCAAGGACGAACTGGCCAGGCTCAATGGCATTGGCGACGTGCAGTTGTTCGGCATGGGCGACTACTCGCTGCGGGTCTGGCTTGACCCGAACAAGACCGCTTCGCGCAACCTGACGGCCACCGACGTGGTCACCGCGATTCGTGAGCAGAACCGTCAGGTTGCCGCTGGCCAGCTGGGCGCGCCGCCTGCGCCCAACGCCACCAGTTTCCAGATGTCGGTCAACACCCAGGGCCGCCTGGTCACCGAGGAAGAATTCGAGAACATCGTCGTGCGCGCCGCCGACGACGGCGAAATCACCCGGCTCAAGGACATTGCCCGCGTGGAGCTGGGTTCCAGCCAATACGCGTTGCGTTCGCTGCTGAACAACCAACCGGCGGTGGCCCTGCCGATCTTCCAGCGACCCGGTTCCAACGCCATCGACGTGTCCAATCAGGTTCGGGCGAAAATGGCCGAACTCAAGCAGTCGTTCCCTGAAGGCATGGACTACAGCATCGTCTACGACCCGACCATCTTCGTGCGCGGCTCGATCGAGGCGGTGGTACACACCTTGTTCGAAGCGCTGATCCTGGTCGTGCTGGTGGTTATCCTGTTCCTGCAGACCTGGCGCGCCTCGATCATTCCGCTGGTGGCCGTGCCGGTGTCGCTGATCGGCACCTTCGCCGTCATGCACATGTTCGGCTTTTCGCTCAACGCGTTGTCGCTGTTCGGACTGGTGCTGGCCATCGGTATCGTCGTGGACGACGCCATCGTGGTGGTGGAGAACGTCGAGCGCAACATCGAGCTGGGGCTGGAACCGGTGGCCGCCACCGAGCGGGCCATGCGCGAAGTGACCGGGCCGATCATCGCCACTGCGCTGGTGCTGTGTGCGGTGTTCGTGCCGGCGGCGTTCATCTCCGGGCTCACCGGGCAGTTCTACAAGCAGTTCGCCCTGACCATCGCCATTTCCACGGTCATTTCGGCGTTCAACTCGTTGACGCTGTCGCCGGCGCTGGCGGCCGTGCTGCTCAGGGCACACGACGCACCCAAGGACCGCTTCTCCCGGCTGCTCGACAAACTGCTCGGCGGCTGGCTGTTCCGGCCGTTCAACCGCTTCTTCGAAAAGGCCAGCCATGGCTATGTCGGCACCGTGGCGCGGGTGATCCGCAGCAGCGGTATCGCCATGCTGGTGTATGCGGGGTTCATGGTGCTGACCTGGTTCGGTTTCGCCAACACCCCAACCGGTTTCGTGCCTTCCCAGGACAAGCAGTACCTGGTGGCGTTCGCGCAGTTGCCGGACGCCGCCAGCCTGGACCGCACCGAAGATGTGATCAAGCGCATGTCGGACATCGCCTTGAAGCAGCCAGGCGTAGAGAACGCCATCGCCTTCCCCGGCCTGTCGATCAACGGCTTCACCAACAGCCCGAACAACGGCATCGTGTTCGTCGCGCTCAAGGACTTCGATCAGCGCAAGGACGCCAGCCTGTCGGCCAATGCCATCGCCGCCGAGCTCAACGGCAAGTTCGCCGGTATCCAGGACGCCTACATGGCGATCTTCCCACCACCGCCGGTGATGGGCCTGGGCACCATCGGTGGTTTCCGCCTGCAGGTTCAGGATCGCGGCAACCTGGGCTATGACGAGTTGTACAAGCAGACCCAGAACATCATCGCCAAGAGCCGCAGCGTGCCGGAACTGGCCGGGCTGTTCACCAGCTACACAGTGAACGTGCCGCAGGTGGATGCCTCGATCGATCGGGAAAAGGCCAAGACCCATGGCGTGGCCATCAGCGATATCTTCGATACCCTGCAGGTGTACCTGGGCTCGCTGTACGCCAACGACTTCAACCGCTTCGGGCGCACCTATCAGGTCAACGTCCAGGCCGAGCAGCAGTTCCGCCTGGAGGCCGAGCAGATTGGCCAGCTCAAGGTGCGCAACGATCGCGGCGAGATGATCCCGCTGGCCACGTTCATCAAGGTCAGCGATACCGCAGGGCCTGATCGCGTGATGCACTACAACGGCTTCGTCACGGCGGAAATCAACGGCGCGGCTGCACCCGGCTACAGTTCGGGCCAGGCCCAGGCGGCGGTGGAGAAGCTGCTCAAGGACGAACTGCCCAACGGCATGGCCTACGAATGGACCGAGCTGACCTACCAGCAGATTCTGGCAGGCAACACCGCCCTGTTCGTGTTCCCGCTGTGCGTGCTGCTGGCCTTCCTGGTGCTGGCGGCGCAGTACGAAAGCTGGAGCCTGCCGCTGGCGGTGATCCTGATCGTGCCGATGACCCTGCTCTCGGCGATTGCCGGGGTGATGATCGCGGGCAGCGACAACAATATCTTCACCCAGATCGGCCTGATCGTGCTGGTCGGACTGGCGTGCAAGAACGCGATCCTGATCGTCGAATTCGCCAAGGACAAGCAGGAGGAAGGCCTCGACCCGCTGGCCGCCGTGCTGGAGGCATGCCGCTTGCGGCTACGGCCGATCCTGATGACCTCGTTCGCGTTCATCATGGGCGTGGTGCCGTTGGTGCTGTCGTCCGGCGCCGGTGCCGAGATGCGCCATGCCATGGGTGTGGCGGTGTTCTCCGGCATGCTGGGGGTGACTTTCTTCGGCCTGCTGCTGACCCCGGTGTTCTTCGTGCTGATCCGTCGCCATGTCGAGCGTCGCCAGGCCCGCAAGGCGGACCGCGCGCTCAAGCTTGAGGTACAACCATGAACCGCTTGAAACCCCTTCTGCCCAGCCTGCTGGTGATGGCGCTGGCCGCATGCGCGGTGGGCCCTGACTACCGCGCGCCGCAGGCGTTGGATGCGACCGTGGCGGCTGCGCAAGATGCTCGTTACTACCGCGCCGAGCAGTTCGATGCGGTGTGGTGGCAGCAATTCGACGATCCGACGCTCAATCGGCTGGTCAACGAATCGCTGCAGGGCAACCGCGAGCTGCGCGTGGCCTTCGCCCGCCTCAAGGCATCTCGGGCGATCCGCGACGACGTGGCCAACGACCGCTTCCCGGTGGTGACCAGCCGCGCCAGCAGCGAGATCGGCAAGAGCCAGATACCTGGCCAGACCAACGACCGGGTCAATACCGAGCGCTACGACCTGGGCCTGGACATGGCCTGGGAAGTCGATTTGTTCGGGCGCATCCAGCGTCAGTTGGAAGTCAGTGACGCCCAGCAGGGTGAAGCCGCGGCCAACCTGCAGCAGTTGCAGGTCACGTTGATCGCTGAGCTGGTGGATGCCTACGGACAACTGCGCGGCGCTCAGTTGCGCGAGAAGATCGCCCTGGCCAACCTGAAGAACCAGCAGGATTCGCGCGGCATCACCCGCAGCCTGGAGGAAGCCGGCGTCGGCAATCAACTGGACGTGGTGCGTGCCGATGCACGCCTGGCGGCGGTCGAAGCGACCGTGCCGCAGCTGCAGGCCGAGCAGGTGCGGGCACGCAACCGCATCGCCACCCTGCTCGGCCAGCGCCCCGATCAACTCAGCGTCGATCTGAGCCCGGCGCAGCTGCCGGCCATTGCCAAGGCGCTGCCGATCGGTGATCCGACCCAGTTGCTGCGCCGTCGTCCGGACATTCGCAGTGCCGAACGCCGACTGGCAGCCGCCACCGCACAGATCGGCGTGGCCACCGCCGATCTGTTCCCACGGGTCACCCTTACTGGTTTCCTCGGGTTCACCGCAGGGCGTGGTTCGCAGATCGGTTCGTCGGCAGCCAACGCCTGGGGCCTGGGGCCGAGCATCACCTGGGCGGCTTTCGACCTGGGCAGCGTGCGCGCGCAGATTCGCGCAGCCAACGCCGATGCAGAGGGCGCGCTGGCCAGCTACGAGCAGGATGTGTTGCTGGCGCTGGAGGAATCGGAAAACGCCTTCAGTGACTACGGCAAGCGCCAGCAGCGTCTGCAGGCCTTGATGCGCCAGAGCGATTCCAGCCGCGCCGCGGCGGCGCTGGCGTCGATCCAGTACCGCGAAGGCACGGCCGATTACCTGGTGCTGCTCGATGCCGAGCGCGAGCGCTTGAGCGCCGAAGACGCCCAGGCCCAGGGCGAAACCGAGCTCTATCGCGGCATCGTGGCGATCTACAAGGCACTGGGCGGTGGCTGGCAGCCGGACACGCTGGCACGCCGGTAGCCCGGGAACCGCCGCCGTCGCGCGGGAACAACGTCGCCGGCCGATGGTAGGATAGGCGCCATCCAGGCACCTCGGGGGCCGCTGTCGGGCATGTCTGCCTGGCAACTGCCTCCGGTGGGCCGATCCCGATCCGCAGCGAGCGCCCCATGATCACCATCCGCCCCATGACCCCCTCCGATTTCGAACGTTTCTGGCCCACCTTCAACGCGGTGGTCCAGGGTCAGCAGACCTACGCCTACGATCCGGCCATGACCCGCGAAGCCGCCGAGCACACCTGGCTGCAACTGCCCCTGCATACCTTCGTGGCCGAGGATGAACAAGGCCAGCTGTTGGGCAGCTACTACCTCAAGGCCAACGCCGCAGGCCCCGGCAATCATGTGTGCAACTGCGGCTACATGGTCACCGAGGCGGCGCGAGGCCGTGGTGTGGCGCGAATGATGTGCGAGCACTCGCAGCAAGTGGCCCGCGACAGTGGTTTCCTGGCCATGCAGTTCAACTCGGTGGTAGCCAGTAACGAAGTGGCAGTGGCCCTGTGGCACAAGCTGGGGTTCGAAACCGTCGGGCGCCTGCCGCGGGCTTATCGGCATGCGCAACAGGGGCTGGTGGATTGCCTGGTGATGTACAAGTGGCTGGCCGAGGAATCTACGCCGCCGACCCGGTTGATCGGTCGCAAGAACATCGAGTCGGTGGTGTCGCGGCCGCGGCGCACGCGCTGAACCGTTACCGGCATCACGGAAGTCGATGATGGCTATCGAAAAACGGAATTTTTCTTCAGGGCGCGGGATCAGCAATATAGGTCCCCTTACCACGCCAAGGATTTCGTCCCGATGAATATCAACCTGACTCTGTGCTGCATGATCGTCGTTTCATTCGGTATCGCGTTGAGCCACGTCTGATTCTGCGCACAGGTGCAACGCGGGCCTCAGAGATTGCCCAGATGCTCGCGCAGGAACTCGATCAACACCTGCACCGGCCGCGATGTCTGTCGATGCTGCGGATACACCGCCGACAACGCTAGCGGCTCGGTTACGAAGTCATCGAGTACGGTCTGCAATTGTCCTGATGTGATTGCCTGCTGGACGATGAACCGAGGCAGGTAGGCGATCCCCATGCCGGCCACGGCAGCCTCGCAGAGCAGTTCGCCGTTGTTGGCACGCAGACGCCCGCCCACGCCGATTACCAACGGTTTGCCGTCCACCTGGAAACGCCACTGTACCTGCCGCGCGTGACCGTAGGGCAAGCAGTCGTGGGCCGCCAGGTCTTGCGGGGTCGCCGGGATGCCGCGCTCAGCAAGATAGCCAGGGCTGGCACAGTAGACGCGTGCGATGGAGGCAATGCGCCGCGCGATCAACGATGAGTCTTCCAGCATGCCGATGCGCAGGGCGAGGTCGTAGCCCTCGCCGAGCAGGTCGACCGGGCGGTCGCTGAGGTCCATTTCGACCTGCACCTGGGGGTAGCGCTGGAGGAATCGTGGCATCAGGGCGCTGAGTTGCGCCATGGCGAACGACAGCGGCGCACTCACGCGCAAGACACCACGGGGTTCGGCAGCCTGCCCGGCTATGCCCTGCTCGACCTGTTCCACTTCCGCCAGCAGGCGCACGGCCGAGTCGTAGTAGCTCTGGCCCAGGGCGGTCACGTCGAGGCGTCGGGTGGAGCGATTGAGCAAGCGCGCGCCGAGACGGTTTTCCAGCTGCATCAAGCGCCGACTGATGTACTGCTTGGAAATCCCCAACTGCTCGGCAGCGGCGGTGAAGCTGCGTGATTCCAGCACCTGAACGAAAAGCCGCATGTCTTCGAAAGCGTTCATCGTCACTCCTTGGTTGACAATGCATTGTGGAACAGCCTTCCGGCCTGAACAACCGCAGTGCCCCCGGACGCGGCTCGCGCCGCTGCTACAGAGATCGCAAGCTGCATCCGGGAACACCGCACAGAGCCGGTCCGAGCATCTGTAGCAGCGGCGCAAGCCGCGTCGACAGGCGCCGCACAGAGCCGGTCCGAGCATCTGTAGCAGCGGCGCGAGCCGCGTCGACAAGCGCCGCACAGAGCCGGTCCGAGCATCTGTAGCAGCGGCGCGAGCCGCGTCGGCAGGCGCCGCACATAGCCGGCCCGAGCATCTGTAGCAGCGGCGCGAGCCGCGTCGGCAGGCGCCGCACAGAGCCGGTCCGAGCACCTGTAGCAGCGGCGCGAGCCGCGTCGACAAGCGCCACACAGAGCCGGTCCGAGCACCTGTAGCAGCGGCGCGAGCCGCGTCGACAGGCGCCGCAATGCGTCAGGCAAAGGGTTTTCGATAAGCGGGCGAACCTGCCGGGGGTTGCACAGTCACACCCTTTAGCCCGTCGTTGAAGCTCAACGGCGCTCGTGCGGAAAGCGATAGAAAAGCGCTCCCGCGCCCGTTTCCCATCGTCGCCATCGACGGAGCCGTCGGAGCAGCCTCTTGATGAATAGTCTTTCCCAGCACGCCGTGCCCGTCATCCCCCTGCACGACCTGCTGCAACGCTTCAACCAGGTGCGTCGCCACAGCGAACACCTGGCCAGCCCGCTCAGCGCCGAAGACATGGGCGCACAATCAATGCCCGACGCGAGTCCGGCCAAATGGCACCTGGCGCATACCACCTGGTTTTTCGAAACGTTTCTGCTGGCCGAGCAACTGCCGCACTACACGCCCTTCGATCCCGATTTCTGCTACCTCTTCAACTCCTACTACGAAGCCGTCGGACCGCGCCAGCCGCGTCCACAACGTGGCCTGATGACCCGTCCGGGGCTCGACCGGGTACGCGCCTACCGCGCCCATGTCGACCAGCACATGCAAGACCTGTTGAGCGGCGACCTTGCGCCTGAAGTTTACGCGCTGATCGAGCTGGGCCTGTCCCACGAGCAACAGCACCAGGAACTGTTGCTGATGGACATCCTGCATCTGTTCAGTCTGTCGGCGCTCAAACCGGCCTACGACCCGGCATGGCCCGTCGACGCAAGCGGCCAGCGTGGTCGGTTCATCGGCCATGCCGGCGGATTGGTGGAGATCGGTCACGCCGGCGACGGCTTCGCCTTCGACAATGAGGGCCCGCGGCACAAGGTGTTCGCCCAAGCATTCGAGATCGCCGATCGCCTGGTCACCAACGGTGAGTGGCTGGAATTCGTCGAAGCCGGCGGCTACACCCAGGCAGGGCTGTGGCTGGCCGACGGCTGGGCGACAGTGCAGGGCGAAGGCTGGCATGCGCCGTTCTACTGGCAGCAGGACAACGCCGGCAACTGGCTGGAGATGGGCCTGCGCGGACTGCAACCCCTGCAGCTCGACGCCCCTGTGGTGCACATCAGCTACTACGAGGCGGCAGCCTTCGCCCAATGGGCCGGCGCGCGCCTGCCCACCGAAGCGGAATGGGAAATTGCCGCTGGCACCGGGCAGCTGCAACAGCTCGACGATGTGGCCTGGCAATGGACGCAGAGCGCCTACAGCGCCTACCCTGGTTTTCAGCCAGCGGTCAGCGCAGTGGGTGAATACAACGGCAAGTTCATGATCAACCAGATGGTGCTGCGCGGTGGCGCCAGCATCACCCCGGTCGGCCATACGCGGCCCACCTACCGCAACTTTTTCGGGCCTGCCTGCCGCTGGATGTTCTCGGGCCTGCGCCTGGCCCGCGACGTGACGCCGTACAGCGCCCGCAACGATGGCAGCGACGAGTTCGCTAGCGATGCAGTGACCGGGCTGTCAGCCCCACAGAAGTCGATTTCACCCAAGTATTTCTACGATACCCAAGGTTCGCAGCTGTTCGAAGCCATCTGCACCTTGCCCGAGTACTATCCAACGCGTGCGGAAACTGCCCTGCTGACCGAAATCGCGCCGCAGCTCGCTGCGCTGATCGCCGAAGATGCAGCGCTGGTCGAATTCGGCGCCGGTGCCTGCGACAAGGTACGTCTGTTGCTGGATGCCGTGCCGCAGGTCGGCCTGTACGTACCGATCGATATCTGCAGCAACGCGCTGGAACGGGCCGGCGCCCAGCTGCGCCAGCGCTACCCTACCCTGCGCATTGCCCCGCTGGTCGATGATTTCACCCGTGCCCTGCACCTGCCGGAGGAAACCCGTGGCCACCCGCGCGTGGGCTTCTTCCCGGGTTCTACGCTGGGCAACTTCACCCGCCCGCAAGCCGTGCGTTTTCTGCGTTCGGCCCGCGAGCTGCTGGGGCCCGACGCGCGTTTCATCATCGGGGTCGACATGGTCAAGGACATCGCCACCCTGCAGGCTGCCTATGATGACGCCGCCGGGGTCACGGCACGCTTCAATAAAAACCTGCTGACCCGAATGAATCGCGAGCTCGACGCCGACTTCGACGAACAGGCCTTCGACCATCTGGCGGTATGGAACCCCGGCCACGAACGGATCGAAATGCACCTGGTCAGCCGCAAGGCACAACAGGTTCGTGTGGCGGGACGCACGTTCGCCTTCAAGGCGGGCGAACGGCTGCACACCGAAAACTCGCACAAGTTCACCGTGCAATCCTTTACCGAACTGGCTGCCGCGGCCGGCTGGGAAGTCAGCGACCAATGGGTCGGTGAGTCGCCGCAGGTGGCGCTGTTCTGTCTGCGCTGATCCTGCTGCAGCGCATCATGAGTGAGGAACGCCATGAGCAAGGCATTGGAGGAGTACAACCGCAAGCGTGACTTCGATGCCACCCCGGAGCCTTCGGGCGGCGCACGCAGCGGCAAGCGCGGCAAGGCCGCGCAGGCCCTGCAGTTCTGCATCCAGAAGCACGACGCCAGCCACTTGCATTATGACTTTCGCCTGGAACTCGATGGCACCCTGAAAAGCTGGGCGGTGCCCAAGGGTCCATCGCTGGACCCGAAGGCTCGACGCCTGGCGGTTCATGTCGAAGACCACCCGCTGGATTACGCCAGCTTCGAAGGCAACATTCCCGAGGGGCACTACGGTGCCGGCGACGTGATCGTCTGGGACCGCGGCACTTGGATCCCCGAGGGCGACCCTCGCCAAGGCTATGAAAAGGGCAAGCTCAAGTTCGTGCTGCAGGGCGAGAAACTGGCTGGCGCGTGGAACCTGGTCAAGACCCACATGCCTGGCAAGCGTGAGCAGTGGTTCCTGATAAAGTCCAAGGACGAGGCCGCGCGTCCCTTGGCCGAATACGATGTGCTGGAGGCCCAGCCCGACAGCGTCCTCAGCGAGCGCACCCTCGTCCCGCGCAAGCGCAAAAGCAAAGTATCGACCAAGACGTCCGACAAATCCGTGGCCAAGCCGGCAGCCAAACCCCGGGCCACTGGCAAAGGTGTGCAGCTGCAAGGCGCACGCGCCGCTGCGCTGCCGGCCAGCCTCAAGCCCGAGCTAGCGACCTTGGTGGACACCGCCCCGGACGGTGACTGGCGCTACGAGATCAAGTTCGACGGTTACCGTATCGTTGCGCGCATCGAAGACGCCGAGGTCAGCCTGTTCACGCGCAACGGCCACGACTGGACCGCCAGGATGCCGCGCCAGGCCAGGGCACTTGCGGCCCTGGGCTTGCAGTCGGCCTGGCTGGACGGTGAAGTGGTCGTGACCAACGAACAAGGCGTGCCGGATTTCCAGGCTCTGCAGAATGCCTTCGAAGAGCAACACAGCGGCGACATCGTCTTCTACCTGTTCGACATGCCTTACCTCAACGGCATGGACCTGCGCGAAGTGCCTGTCGAGCAGCGCCGCAGTGCCTTGGCGAAGGTACTGGAAGCCAACGAGGACGATGCCCTGAAATTCTCCGACGACTTTGCCGACTCGGCCGAATCCCTGCTCGCCAGCGCGTGCCAGATGAACATGGAGGGGCTGATCGGCAAGCGTGTCGGCAGCCCTTATGTCTCGCGGCGCAGCAGTGACTGGATCAAGCTCAAGTGCAAGCGGCGCCAGGAGTTCGTCATCGTCGGTTACACCGAGCCCAAGGGCAGCCGCAGCGCATTCGGCGCCTTGCTGCTGGGCCTGCATGACGCCGACAGCGGCGAGTTGCGCTTTGCCGGCAAGGTCGGCACCGGCTTCAGTGAAGCCACCCTGCGAAGCCTGCACGCGCAGCTGCAGTCGCTGGAAACCGACGAGCCGGCGCTCGGCAACCCGCCCAAGGGCGCCGACGCGCGTGGCGTGCACTGGTTGCAGCCAACGCTTCTGGCGGAAGTGGCGTATGCCGAAATGACCCGTGACGGTGCCGTTCGCCATGCGGTTTTCCATGGTTTGCGCAGCGACAAGCCCGCCAGGAAGATCACTGCGGACAAGCCGGCTGCGAAAGCCAGCGATCCCTCTCGACTCGTGAAGCCGAAAAAGACACCTCGCAAGGCGGCTACCAAGGCAGACGACGCAGACCTGGTCGGTCAGGTGCGCATCACCCACCCGGAACGGGTGATCGATGCCGCCAGCGGTACCACCAAAATGCAACTGGCCGAATACTACGGGCGAATTTCACCCTGGTTGCTGCCGCACCTCAAGCAGCGTCCGGTGGCGCTGGTACGAGCGCCCGACGGGGTGGGCGGCGAACTGTTCTTCCAGAAGCACGCAGGCCACCTGGCGATCCCGCACATCGTCACCTTCGACAAGGAAGAGGCAGGCCAGGCCGCCATGGTCATCAACGACGGCCAGGCGCTGCTCGGCGCGGTGCAGATGGGCACGCTGGAGCTGCACACCCGGAACGCGACCAGCAAGGATTTCGAACATCCGGACCGGTTCGTGCTCGACCTGGACCCCGATCCAGCCCTGCCCTGGAAAAGCATGGTCGAAGCCACCCAATTGACCCAGACCCTGCTCGACGAACTGGGCCTCGCATCGTTTCTCAAGACCAGCGGCGGCAAAGGCATGCACGTGGTGGTGCCGATCACCCGCAAGCTGGGTTGGAACGAGGTCAAGGCGTTCAGCCGCGCCGTGGTCGAGCACATGGCCAGGCTGATGCCGGAGCGCTTCAGCGCCGTGTCCGGCCCGAAAAATCGTGTCGGAAAGATCTTCATCGACTACCTGCGCAATGGCCTCGGCGCGACCACGGCCTGCGCCTACGCCGCACGGGCGCGTGACGGCTTGCCGGTTTCCGTGCCGGTCACCCGTGACGAGGTGGCACAGATCAAGGGTGGCGACCATTGGAACATCGACAGCGTGCTCGAACGCCTGGCAGAGATGGATGACGATCCGTGGGCGGATTTTTTCACCACCCGCCAGAGCATCACCGTTGCGATGCGCAAGAAGCTCGGGCTCGAGTGAGCGCACGCTCACCCGGCAGCAACGCCGCTCAGCTGCCGCGGTAGGTGGAGTAGCTGTAGGGTGAAAGCAGCAGGGGCACATGGTAGTGCGCCTGGGTGGCGTCGATGCCGAAGCGCAGCACGATCTCGTCGAGAAAAGCCGGCGCAGCCATGAGCGTGCCACGGGCACGGTAGTAGTCGCCGCCGGCAAAATGCAGCTGATAGACGCCCGAACGGTAGTGCTCGCCTTCGAGCAACGGCACGTCGCAACGCCCGTCGGCATTGGTCACGGCCGTTGCCAGCAGCTGCAGCTGCTCGCCCTCGACCCGGTACAGGCGCACTTGGATGGCGTTACCAGGGCACCCATGTGCGGTGTCCAATACATGTGTGGTCAAGCGTCCCATGGTCGATGTTCACCTGATGAAGGGGTGCGTTCAACGCGCACCGTGGAAGAGCGGGAACGGACTATTCGCGCCGAAACGGGGCATGGCGCGTGGCACGTTGCAAAGGAGCCGAACCAAAAATGCCGGAAGATCCTTATTGCTGACCGACCGGGCAGGTTTTTTGCAAGACTCTGGGCAAGTGCTTCTGCAAGGATGAAGCCATCTACCCGCCAGTGACGCGAGCTTACAAATTGCCCATGCCGATGTATACAATCCATTCGAGCGCGAAGCGGGCCCTTCCCGGGTGCGTCGTCGAGCCCGTTCTGCCACGCACAGAAGGAAGCCTGCGGTGAGCCCCGACTACCCCCGCGACCTGATCGGCTACGGTGACACGCCCCCTCATCCGCAGTGGCCGGGCCACGCCCGCCTTGCAGTGTCGTTCGTGCTCAACTATGAAGAAGGCGGCGAACGCAACGTGCTGCATGGCGACAGCGAGTCCGAGGCGTTCCTGTCGGAAATGGTCGCGGCTCAGCCGTTGCAGGGCCAGCGCAACATGAGCATGGAATCGCTCTATGAGTACGGCAGCCGCGCCGGCGTGTGGCGCGTGCTCAAGCTGTTTCGCAACGCCGGCATTCCCTTGACGGTCTTTGCCGTGGCCATGGCCGCGCAGCGCCACCCCGAGGCCATCCGCGCCATGGTTGCCGATGGCCATGAAATCTGCAGCCACGGCTATCGCTGGATCGACTACCAGAACATCGATGAAGCGCAGGAGCGCGAGCACCTGCGCGAAGCCATTCGCATCCTCACCGATATCACTGGCCAGCGACCGCTGGGCTGGTACACCGGTCGCACCGGCCCCAATACCCGGCGCCTGGTCATGGAAGAAGGCGGTTTTCTCTACGACAGCGACGCCTACGACGACGACCTGCCCTACTGGCAACCGGGCAGCGATGCGCGCCATGGGCATCTGGTGATCCCCTATACGCTGGACACCAATGACATGCGTTTCACCCAGGTGCAGGGTTTCAACAAGGGCGACGACTTCTTCGAGTACCTCAAGGACGCCTTCGACGTGCTGTATGCCGAAGGCGCGGACGCGCCGAAGATGCTCTCGGTAGGCCTGCATTGCCGCCTGATCGGCCGCCCCGGACGCCTCGCATCGCTCAAGCGCTTCATTGACTATGTCCAGAGCCATGAGCAGGTGTGGTGCGCACGGCGCGTGGACATCGCCCGGCACTGGCAGACCGTTCACCCCTACCCAGGCAGCCTTCGCCCATGAGTCACTTCCGTACCCTGCAACCCTCACGGCTGAACCGCGCCGGTTTCATCTCCGCGTTCGGTGATATCTACGAGCACTCGCCCTGGGTCGCCGAGCAGGCTTTCGAGCGCCTGCCGGTGGACAGTCGCGACGACATCGAGGCAGTGCATGCCTGCATGAGCCAGGTGGTGGCCGACGCCGACCGTGCCAGGTTGATGGCATTGATCAATGCGCACCCCGATCTGGCCGGCAAGGCTGCGGTGCAGGGCCAGCTTACCGCCGCCAGCACCCAGGAGCAGGCCGGTGCCGGCATCAGCCAATGTACCCCCGAGGAGTTTCAGCGCTTCACCGAGCTCAACGATGCATACCGCGCCCGCTTCGGCTTCCCGTTCATCATGGCGGTCAAGGGCAGCGACCGGCAGCAGATCCTGGCGGCGTTCGAGACGCGTATCGGCCACTCTCCCGAAGACGAATTCAGCTGTGCATTGCGCGAAATCGACAAGATCTCCCTGTTTCGCCTGCAAGCGCTGTAACCGCTGCAGCCATGCCATCGCGCCCGCCGCGATTTTCCTGTCACCACCGTTCAAGGCAGACCCGCATTCATGAAAGCCTACGCCGCACCGTTCCAGAAATACGTCAACCTGGCGGATGCCCGCCTCGGTACCCGCGCCATTTCGGTGACCGATGATTGGTTCGCCGACGTCAACCGGTTGTTCCAGCCCACCCCGGCGGTGTGGAAGGAAGGCGTGTTCGACGACAACGGCAAATGGATGGATGGCTGGGAATCGCGGCGCAAGCGCTTCGAAGGCCATGACACGGCGGTGATCCGCCTGGGCGCGCCGGGCTCGATCAAGGGTGTGGACATCGACACCTCGTTCTTCACCGGCAACTTCCCTCCCTCGGCGTCGCTGGAAGCGTGCTTCATCAGCGAAGGCGAGCCCGATGACCAGACGCAGTGGGTCGAGATCCTCGGCGCGGTGGAACTGCAGGGCAACAGCCATCACTACCACAGCATCGACAACGACAGCGCGTTCAGCCATCTGCGCTTCAACATCTACCCGGACGGCGGCGTCGCACGCCTGCGCGTATACGGCATCCCCTTTCGCAGTTGGTCGAGCGTCAGCGACGAAGAGCCGCTGGACCTTGCCAGCGCGCTCAACGGTGGACGCGCGCTGGCCTGTTCGGACGAGCACTACGGCAGCATGAGCAACCTGCTCAATCCCGGCCGCGGGGTCAACATGGGTGACGGCTGGGAAACCGCACGCCGACGCACGCCGGGCAATGACTGGGTCATCGTGGCCCTGGGTCACGCCGGGGTGGTGACGCAGGTGGTGGTCGACACCTTGCACTTCAAAGGCAACTACCCCGACAGTTGCTCGATCCAGGGCGCATTCGTCAAAGGTGGCACCGACAGCCAGATCGAGACCCAGAGCCTGTTCTGGCGCGAGCTGCTGCCCAGCCAGAAACTACAGATGCACCAGGAACACAGCTTCGCCGAACAGATCAAGGCGCTGGGGCCGATCACCCATATCCGCCTGAACGTGTTCCCCGATGGGGGCGTGAGCCGCCTGCGCGTACTGGGTACCCTGGCCAGGTAGCCGGCTCGGCATCCGCTCGGCTGCCCAGGTGGATCGACCACCCAGGCAGCGTTAATCAACGACGAGGCCCTTCATGCGTACATTGACCATCGAACCCCTGAGCAAAGCCGCATTCGCCCCTTTCGGCGACGTCATCGAAACCCAGGGCAGCGCGCACTTCCTGATCAACAACGGCTCCACGCAACGCTTCGATCGCCTGGCCGACGTGCAGCTTGGCACTGCGCAGGATCAGGCCGTGATCAGCATCTTTCGCGCCCAGGCCCTGCCGATGCCGCTGACCGTGCGCATGCTGGAACGCCACCCGCTGGGCAGCCAGGCGTTCATCCCGTTGCAGGGCAAGGCGTTCCTCATCGTCGTGGCCCCGGCCGGTGAGGTGCCGCACAGTGAAGCAGTGCGAGCTTTTCGTAGCGACGGGCATCAGGGCATCAACTACCATCAGGGCGTCTGGCACCACCCGATATTGGCCTTGGCCGATGGCGATGACTTCCTAGTGGTGGACCGTAAAGGCCCTGGCAATAACTGCGACGAGTTCTTCTTCGAGGAGCGCGATTCATTGTCCCTGGATCCCTTACGGTAATTCTTGCCACGCATGGCTCGGCATGTCTGTAGCAGCGGCGCGAGCCGCGTCCGGCGTCTACGTGTTGTTTCAGATAGACCACAGCGCCGGTGACGCGGCTTGCGCCGCTGCTACAGGAAGGCGCGGCGCAGGCGCTCGAGGCCTTCGTCGATGTCGGCAAGCCCCGGCGCGGCGAACGACAGGCGAATGCTGCTTGGGTCGGGGTCGTGGGCATAGAACGCGCTGCCCGGCACGAACAGCACCTTCTGCTCGATCGCGCGCGGCAGCAGCGCCTTGGCGTCCAGCCCGTGGCGGCAGCGACCCCAGACGAACATTCCCCCAGCAGGCGGGCTGACCTCCAGGTATTCGGCCATCGGCTGCAGCCCTGCCAGCATCCGCTCGCATTTCTTCCGGTAGCCCTCGGCCAGGCCCGGCAAAGCCCGCTCCAATGCCCCCGCCGCAAGGTAGTTGGCCGCGATTCGCTGCGCCCAGGGCGAGGTGCAGAGGTCCACGGTCTGCTTGGCCACCAGGCAGCGCTGGCGGATCGCCGCAGGTGCTACCATCCAGCCCACCCGCAGCCCTGGCGCGAGCACCTTGGACAGACTGGACAGATGGATCACCCGGCCCTCGGCGCCTTCGACCTGGCGACTCAATGCCAGCAGCGACGGCACGTCCTCACCGGCGAAACGCAACGCACCGTAGGGATCGTCTTCGACCAGCAGAAAATCATGCGCGACCGCCAACTTCAATAGCGCCAGGCGTCGCGCCAACGGCAGGCAGGCGCCGGTAGGGTTGGCGAAGGTCGGTACGCAATACAGCATGGCCACATCGCCGGGCGTACGCTGGGCCAGTTGTTGCGCCAACGCGTCGGTGTCAAGGCCGTCGGCATCGGTCGCCGCGCTGAGCACCTGCGCCCCGGCCAGGCGCAACGCCTGCAGCGCTGCTGGATAGGTCGGGCATTCCACCAGCACCGTGGCGCCGGGTACCAGCAGCACCTTGAGCAACAAGTCGAAGCCTTGCTGCGAGCCGGTCGTCACCACCATGTCCTCGGTCTTCACCGCGGCGCCGCGGCGCTGCATCAGCTCCGCCAACTGTTCAAGCAGAGCGGGCAGGCCTTCGGTGGCGGCGTATTGCAGGCAGTCCAGGGGCGTTTCGCGCATGGCCTGCTCTGCGGCGTCACGCAGGCCGGACTGGTCGAAGAACGTCGAGGCCGGATAGCCGCCGGCGAAGGAAATCATGCCCGGCAGCGACAGGTACTTGAACAGCTCGCGTATGGCCGAGCCCGTGGGGTTTTCGAAGGCTGGGGTGAAACGGTAGTCCAGGGCCATGACAATGCTCGACGACGGGTGTGCCGAAAGTATCGAGGCGGGCGAATACTCGTCACAAGCGAGGATATTTCCAGATGTCATGCCATTTGGTGCTGACAACGCGCAGGCGAGAAAAACACGGCTCGCCCCTGGTCCGCCGCGCATGGCTATCGCCAGACGGAACGCACACCACTATCATGACTCAGATACTCATGGCACCGCGCCACTGGACTAGACATGTCGCGTCGAATCTGGGGAAATGCGCGCCCTCGTCCGCAGGCCTTCACCCATGCCCATTGTCGAATGAATACGTCTTCGCGCCGCATCATCTGTGAACACTGCGATTCGCTGTTCGAATCGGTGACGCTGGCCCATGGCCAAAAAGCCGAATGCACGCGCTGTGGCGCGGTGCTCGAACGTGGCCATCGCCTGAGCATCCAGGCGCTGTTCGCCCTCGCCTTGACTGCAGCCATGCTGTTCATGCTGGCCAATGCCTTCCCGGTGATCAGCATCAGCATGGAAGGCCTGAGCAACCAGGCCACCCTGCTCGCTTCGGTCGAGGCGTTGGCCCAAGGGCGCATCACGCCCATGGCCGCCGTCACCGGGCTGACCATCATCCTCGCCCCGCTGTTGCAGATCTGTCTGCTGTGCTGGTTGCTCGGGTTCGCCACTGCAGGGCGCGCTGCGCCCGGCTTTCGCACCTGCATGCGAGCTCTGGAACACCTGCGCCCATGGAGCATGCTCGAAGTCTGCCTGTTGGGCATTCTGGTCGCCATCATCAAGCTGGCCGGCATGCTCGACGTGCATCCTGGCGTCGGCCTGTGGGCGCTGGGCATGGTCACGGTGCTGCTGATCCTGATTTCGGGCAAGGGCATCCGCCGGCTCTGGGATGACCTGGAAGGACAGCTGCGATGAGCGAGCCGGTCTACGCCCGACAACTGGGCCTGGTGCTGTGCCACACCTGTGGGCATATCTGCCAGACAGGTGAACATCACTGCCCGCGCTGCCACTCCACAGTCCACGCACGCAAGCCCGACAGCATTGCCCGTACCTGGGCGCTGCTGATCGCGGCCCTGATCCTGTACATCCCCGCCAACCTGCTGCCGGTGATGCGCACCAACATGTTCGGCAATGCCAGCGAAAACACCATCATGAGTGGTGTCATCGAGTTCTGGCACGGCGGCTCGTGGGACATCGCCGTGCTGATCTTCTTCGCCAGCGTGGTGGTGCCCTGCATGAAGTTCATGATCCTGGGCACGCTGCTGATAACCTGTCAGCGCAAGAGCCACTGGGCCATGCGCGAGCGGGCCCGGCTGTATCGCTTCATCGAGTTGATCGGCTATTGGTCGATGCTCGACGTGCTGGTGGTGGCGCTGGTGGCCGCGCTGGTGCAGTTCCGTTCGCTGAGTTCCATCGACCCACTGCTGGGTATCGTGTTTTTCGGTCTGGTGGTGGTACTCACCATGCTTGCCGCCATGAGTTTCGATCCCCGGCTCATCTGGGATGTAGAGGTTGAAGATGTCTGATCGTCCAGGTTCCACCCCCCCGTCCCCTGCCGCTGCGCCGGCGGTCAAGACGCGTCGTTTCAATGTCTCGCTGGTGTGGATCGTGCCGATCATCGCCGCCGTGGTGGGCGCCTCGATGCTGATCAGCAACGGCCTCAATGCCGGGCCGCAGATCGAGATCAGCTTTCAGACCGCCATGGGCCTGGAGGCCAACAAGACCCAGGTCAAATACAAGAACGTGGTGATCGGCCAGGTGACCGCCATCGCGCTCAGCGACGATCGCAGCCATGTGGTGGCCAAGGTTGACCTGAACAAGTCCGCCGAAGGCTTCACCGCCGAAGATTCGGTGTTCTGGGTGGTGCGCCCGCGCATCGGTGCCAATGGCATTTCCGGCGTCGACACCCTGCTCTCCGGTGCCTTCATCGGCGCCGACGCGGGCAGCGCCGAAGAGCGCAAGAAACAGTTCGTCGGCAAGGAAACACCACCGCCGATCACCTATGGCGAGCAAGGCAAGCGGTTCACCCTGCACACCGAGGACCTGGGTTCGCTGGACATCGGCTCGCCGGTCTACTATCGCCGCATCGAAGTCGGCCAGGTGGTGTCGTACCAACTGGCCGAGGACGGCAAGGGTGTCGACGTGGAGATCTTCGTGCATGCGCCCAACGACAAGTTCGTTACCACCGACACGCGCTTCTGGAACGCCAGCGGCATCGACCTGACCGTGGGTGCCAGCGGCCTGAAGGTGAACACCGAATCGCTGTCGACCATCCTTGCCGGCGGTGTCGCTTTCGTCGAGCCCAAGTACAGCCCCAACGCGACGCCGGCCACCGAACGCTCGCGCTTCGACCTGTTCGGGGATCAGGAAACCGCACTGGCACCGCCCGACGGTGATCCACGTTACATCAGCATGAACTTCAACCAGTCGCTGCGCGGCCTCACGGTCAATGCGCCGGTGGAGTTCATGGGCGTCAACATCGGCCGCGTGGTCTCGGTCAACCTGGACTACGATGCCAAGACCAAGAGTTTTCCCAGCGTGGTCGGCGCGGTGATCTACCCGGATCGCCTGGGCAAGGCGCACGAGAAGCTGCTCAAGCAGATGGGCACCGAGGACGACGAACGTTCGGCCCAGCTGATGTCAGCCTTCGTCAAGCAGGGCCTGCGCGCCCAGGCTCGCAGCGCCAACCTGATCACCGGCCAGTTGTATATCTCGCTGAGCTTCATACCCAATGCCACGCCAGTGGCCTTCGACATGGCCGCTCGCCCGCTGCGCATCCCCACGGTGCCCGGCAGCCTGGACAAGGTTCAGGAACAACTGCAGGGTGTGGTCGACAAGATCAGCAAGCTGCCGCTCGACGAGATCGCCACCAACCTCAATGGCAGCCTGAGCGAGATGCAGAAGACCCTGCGTCAGGTCAATGCCGAGGTGCTGCCGCAGATGCGCGGCACCCTGCAACAGACGCAAAAGACGCTCGCCGCGGCGAATTCGACGTTTGCCGACGACTCGCCGGAGCGCCAGCAGCTGAGCCAGGCCATGGACGAAGTTCAGCGCACCGCGCGCTCGGTGCGCGTACTGACCGACTTCCTCAGCCGCAACCCGGAAGCGCTGATCCGTGGCCGCACCAAACAGGGCGAGCCGGACGCCTTCCGCAGCCCGAGCAATACTTCACGTGAAATCCAACCGGAAGCTCAACCATGATCAAACGCACCCTGATGCTGGCCGCAAGCCTGGGCCTGAGTGCCTGCAGCTCGCCGGTCACCCACTACTACACGTTGCAGGACACCGCGCCGAGCACCCCGGCCCGCCTGGCCGCGCCGTCGTTCCAATTCGAGATGCTGGGCGTGCGGATGCCGGTGCAGGTCGATCAGCCACAACTGGTGGTGCGGCAGAACCAGGGCAACCTCGCCATTCTGGAAAACGATCGTTGGAGCGCGCCGTTGGCCGATGAGTTTCACGATGCCCTGACCGATCGCCTCGAACGCCAGCTGGGCACGCGAGACCTGGCCGGGCTACCCAAGGACGCGCAGCGCCCGGTGCTGTCGTTGCAGACCGACGTGCGGCGCTTCGACTCGCTGCCGGGGCAATATGCACTGGTCGACGTGGTGTGGAGCCTGGGCCTGCGCGGGGGTGCGCAGCCGCGCCGTACCTTGACCTGTGCGAGTCAGATCCGCGAAACGGCGGGAGTGGAATTGAGCAGCCTGGTGGTGGCACACCAGCGCGTGATCGATCAATTGGCGAAGCAGATCGCGACGACTGCTCGCCAATGGGTGCAGGGCAGCGGCGCTTGCCCTAGCTGACAGCGCGCGGCACGGTGGCCAGGGCTTTCTCGACACCGTCGAGCAACTGCCCCAGGGTCCAAGGCTTGCGCACGAAGCTGACAGGAATGGTCACGCCGGAGCTTTCCGGTGTTTCGTGCCCCGACATGATCATGATCGGAATCTCGGGCCAGGTCTGTGCCGAATAGTTGGCCAGGCCTGCGCCGTTCATGCTGCCCGGCATCAGGATGTCCGTCAGCAACAAACCCACTTCGTTGGAATGCTGGTTCAGAAACGCGAGGGCATGATCCGCAGATTCGACACCCTCGGTCTTCCAACCCTCGTCGGTCAGCAGCTCGCAGACGAATTCGCGAATCACGGCTTCGTCTTCCACCACCAGAACCAGGTTCGCTCCCTTGGAAGCGCCGTCGATGCGCGGCGAATCAGTCATTGCCAAATCCTTCTGTGTACTTGAATTGATTGAGGAAAGTAACCGCCGCGATGGCGACTCCCACACTCAGGTTAGGAGAGCGGAAAAGCCTGCGAATTCCATTTGTCGAGGTTGCGCCGACGAACGGTAACCCGCCCGCCTGGCGCGGCCGCCGCAACGGCGATCAGCAAGAGGTCACAAGTTCGATTCCGCTGCAGGCATGGGCAAGCCGAGCCGCACATTCCAGGCTGTCAGTGCTCGCGCCATGGATAACGTAGAGCACATCGCCCGGCGCCACTGGTGTGCCCTTGTCTACCTTCAGGTCGATGCCGGCGCCCTTGTGCCGGGGCGCTCCGGCGCACCGTGCGATTTCCGCCAGGCGCCAGCCGTCGAACCGGGCCACGTGGCCTGCGCAGAGTGCACGGACGGCGCAGGTCAGCGCGCTGGGCATCACTGGCACCCTGCGCCCCTGGGCGTCGATCATGCGCTCGAACGCAGCAAGGGCGCAGCCTTCGTCCAACAGCTGCTCGGCGCGTCGCCGACCCGCGGCGACGCTGCCGACCTGCGGGTCCCAGGCCAGAATCTGCGCGGCAAACACCAGGGCTTTCTCGCGCAGGTCGGCCGGTGCCTGCACAGCGCCTTCAAGCACCCAGCGTACATCGCGCACTTCGAGCGCCGGCCCGATACCGCGCCCCACCGGCCGCGATCCATCGGTGACGAGCGCCACCACGGTCAGGCCCAGCAACGCACCGACCTGCTCGAACAGCTCGCCCAATGCCTGCGCCTGCTCGCGGCTTGCAAGCTTGGTACGCGGGCCGAACGGCAGATCGACGATGACATGGGTCGAACCGGCAGTCAGTTTCTTGGACAGAATGGAGGCCACGGCCCAACGTGTGGAGTCGATGCGCAGCGGGCGTGTGATGGTATTCATCACCTCATCGAGATGTGAATGGTTGAGGCGACCGTTCCAGGCAATGCAGGCGCCGGTGTGGGCCACGCACTGACGCACTTGCGCAGGCGTCAGTTCCACTTCGGCGAGGACTTCCATGGCGTCGGCCGTGCCGGCCGCCGAAGTGATCGCCCGCGACGAGGTCTTGGGCATGGCCAGCCCATGCGCCGCAACGATCGGCACCACGATCAGGGTAATCCGGCTACCGGGGACGCCGCCCATCGAGTGCTTGTCGACCACCATGGGCCGGTCCCAGCGCATGATCGGTGAAAATCGCGTGCGCACCCTGGCCAAGGCCATCACCTCGGCATCCGACAGGTGCTGGCTGGCACTCACCAGGAAGGCGCCGATCTCGCTGTCCGTATAGCAACCCTCGATGATGTCGCGCAACAACGATTCGTACTGCGTTTCGTCCAGCGCGTGACCCTGGACCTTGCGCGCCAGCAGTGGATGGCTGGTCGGCAGCCCGGCGTGACGTCGGGCAACGCTCTGCACGGCATCGATGAATCCTTCGATGC
Organism: Pseudomonas sp. CFBP 8758; assembly: GCF_014841725.1. NCBI lineage: Bacteria > Pseudomonadati > Pseudomonadota > Gammaproteobacteria > Pseudomonadales > Pseudomonadaceae > Pseudomonas > Pseudomonas sp. CFBP 8758. The sequence continues at coordinate 346,343 of NZ_JACYUK010000006.1, forward strand.
CAGCGGCCAGTGTGCCGTCGTTGTCGACGCGCAGGGTTTCGATGTCCGACGGCAGCATGTCCACTTGACGCAGCACCCGCGCACTGGCCTGCTCGGCGGTCTCCCGCCCGCGTCCCAGAATGCGCGCGGCAAGCACCTCTGGCGCGGCAGTGACCTCGATCACCACCAGATGCGGCACACGCGCCGCGGCCTCGCGGATCATCCTGCGCGAACCGTTGGCGATGACGTGGCCACCCGCCTCCAACACCTGCAGCAGATCGGCAGACAAGCCATAGCTCAGGCCGTGGGCATGCCAGCTGAGCAGGAACTCGCCGGCCGCGACGCTGGCCTGGAACTGCTCGGCAGTCACCCCCGTGTGGTCTTCGCCGGGCGCGCCGCTTGGGCGGGTGATGGTGCGCCGGGCGAACAGGTACCGACCGCTGCCGCCCAGTCGGGCGCGGGCACCTTCGATGAGCGAGTCCTTCCCCGCTCCGCTTGGGCCGACTACAAAGAAAAAAATGCCCTGCGCCATAGAAGAAGATGCTCCGCCTTGCCCGGACCGATGCCGTCCGGCGTATGGCCGGATCGAGCGTGTGGATGAAAGCGACGCGGCGCGAACCTGCTCGCCGACGCCGGCAGTCTACGCGATTATTTGCGCCCCAGGCTGGCACCCGTGCTGCATGCATCGAGCGCAACGATTATCATCGCCACGCACCGAGCAGTGCGGCGTTCGCGGCCACGGACCGGTTCTGCGAGGGTCCGCATTCATCCGTAGGAGCGGTCATCGACCGCGAAACAGGCGCTGCGGTGTATCGGACAGACCGCAGTGCGGCATTCGCGGCCACGGACCGCTCCTACGAGGGTCCGCATTCATCCGTAGGAGCGGTCATCGGCCGCGAAACAGGCGCTGCGGTGTATCGGACAGACCGCAGTGCGGCGTTCGCGGCCACGGACCGGTTCTGCGAGGGTCCGCATTCATCCGTAGGAGCGGTCATCGACCGCGAAACAGGCGCTGCGGTGTATCGGACAGACCGCAGTGCGGCATTCGCGGCCATGGACCGCTCCTGCGGGATACATCCCCGATTTTCTCAATGCTTCAGGAGTTCTTGCATGTCATCCATCTCAGGCCTGCCCGAGCACGCGAGCGCCGAAACGTACCGCAAGATCGTCTGGCGGTTGATCCCGTTCCTGTGCTTCTGCTACCTGGCCTCGTACCTCGACCGCATCAACGTGGGCTTCGCCAAACTGCAGATGCTCGACACCCTGCACATGAGCGAAACCGCCTACGGACTGGGCGCGGGCCTGTTCTTCGTCGGCTACATCCTGTTCGAGGTGCCGAGCAACCTGGTGCTGCAGAAGGTCGGCGCGCGCCTGTGGATCGCGCGCATCATGATCAGTTGGGGCGTGCTCTCCGGGCTGACCATGTTCGTCACCAGCCAATGGCATTTCTACCTTCTGCGGTTTCTGCTGGGCGCCGCCGAAGCCGGGTTTCTGCCGGGCGTGCTGTTCTACCTGAGCCAATGGTTCCCGTCGTACCGACGCAGCCGCATCATCGCCCTGTTCATGATCGGCCTGCCGCTGTCGAGCCTGATCGGCGGCCCCGTCTCGGGTTGGATCATGGGCAGCTTCGATGGTGTCGGCGGCCTGCATAACTGGCAGTGGCTGTTCCTCCTCGAAGCCATTCCCACCGTGATACTGGGCGTGCTCTGCCTGGCCATCCTGCCCAATGGCATTGGCGATGCAAAATGGCTGAGCGAGCGCGAGAAACACCAACTGCAGGCGGTGCTGGCCAGGGACGAGAGCGAAAACCGCGGCGGCCACTCGTTTCGTGCAGGCTTTTTCGACATCAAGGTGTGGATGCTTGGCGGCATCGATTTCTCGATTCTGCTGAGCGCCTACGCCATGGGGTTCTGGCTGCCCACGTTCATCCGCAATGCTGGGGTGGCGAATGCCGGCGACATCGGCCTGCTGGTGGCCATACCCAGCCTTGCCGGGCTGATCGGCATGCTGGCCATCGGCGCCAGTTCGGACCGATACCGCGAGCGGCGCTGGCACATCATCGTGCCTTTCATCGTCGGCGCCGCAGCGATGTTTCTCAGCACCTTCTTCACCCAGAACGTGGCGATCACGGTCCTGCTGTTCTCGGTGGCTTCGCTGGCCATCATTGGCGCAGTGCCGGTGTTCTTCAGCCTGCCGGCGACCTTTCTCAAGGGCACCGCAGCGGCCACCGGTTTCGCCCTGGCCTGTTCGCTGGCCAACATTGCCGGTCTGGTCAGCAATTCCCTGATGGGTGTGGTGATGGATCGCTTCCACAGCCCGCAGATTGCCCTATGGATCTTCGCCGCCTGCCTGCTGCTCAGTTGCCTGCTGGTGCTGGCACTGCCGGCCAAGACTGTCAATCGCTGAGGATGGGTGACCCGCAAGCAACTTATCGGCAGTCTAAGCTAAGACCCAAAAGGTATTTACAGTTGGTTTTTTAGATCATTTAGGCTTGGGGTCCGGCGTGCCAGCCGGCTCTCCCCTGCCAAGGAATGATCACCATGACCCTGTTCTCACGCCTGTCCAAACCCCTGCTGGCTGCCGCCGTGCTGCTGGCCGCCCTCGGCAGCACCGCCCAGGCCGCAGCGCCCGCCGAGGTTCGCCTGGACTACGCCTACTACTCGCCCACCAGCCTGGTGCTGCGACATTTCGGCTGGCTGGAGAAAGCCCTGCCCGGTACCAAGGTCGACTGGGTGCTCAGCCAAGGCAGCAATCGCTCCCTGGAATACCTCAACGGCGGCAGTATTGACTTCGCCTCGACCGCCGGCCTTGCGGCGGTGCTGAGCCGCGCCAATGGCAGCCCGATCAAGACCGTGTACATCGCCAGCCGCCCGGAATGGACAGCCCTGGCCGTGCGCAAGGACTCGACGATCAAAACCGTTGCCGATCTCAAGGGCAAGAAGATCGCCGCCACCAAAGGCACCGACCCTTTTCTGTTCACCTTGCGCAGCCTGCAGCAGGCTGGGCTGAGCAAGGATGATGTGGAGCTGGTCCACCTGCAGCATGCCGACGGCCGCATTGCTCTGGAACGTGGCGATGTCGACGCCTGGGCCGGGCTCGACCCGTTGCTGGCGGCCAGCCAATTGCAGGCTGGCTCACAGTTGCTGTATCGCAACATCGAGTTCAACAGCTACGGGGTGATCAGCGTCACCGAAACATTCGCGGCAGAACACGCCGACACCGTCGAGCAGGTCATCAAGGCCTACGAGCAGGCACGCACCTGGGCGCGGGAGCATCCCGACGATCTGGCAGCGCTGCTGGCCAAGGAATCCGGCTTGCCGCTGGAGGTGGCCAAGCTGCAGCTGTCGCGTACCGACTTCAGCGATGCACAGCCAGGCCCCAAGCAGGTCGAAGCCCTCAAGGCTGCCGCACCGATCCTGACCGCCGAAGGCCTGGTGCGCAAAGGCGTGGACGTCAACGAGGTGGTCGAGCGCCTGATCGAGCCGCGCTTCAGCGCTCAAGTCATCGGGAAGCAATGAATTCATGAGCACTTCGGAAAAAGCCCTGCCCAGGCGCGCCGCATCGTCCCCTGGGCGTGTATCGACGGCCTGGCGACGCGGCGCCAAGGGCTGGCTGCTGCCCTGCATGATCGTCGCAGTGCTGGAAGTCGTGGTGCGGGCCGGCTGGATTCCCGCCTACCAGATGCCGGCGCCCAGCGATGTGGCACTGACGCTGGTCGAACTGGCGCAGGGCGCGCTGGGCAAGCACGTGCTCGCCAGCGTGGGCCGCGTGCTGGCAGGTTTCGTCATCGGTGCGTCGCTGGCCCTGGTATTTGCCGCGTGGGTGGGCCTGAGCCGAGAAGCCGAAGCCTATCTGGAGCCGACCTTCGCGGGTCTGCGCGCCATACCGAGCCTGGCCTGGGTGCCCCTGTTGCTGCTGTGGCTGGGAATCGACGAGACGTCCAAGATCGTGCTTATTGCCATCGGTGCGTTTTTTCCGGTGTACGTCAACGGCGTTGCCGCCATTCGCAACATCGACCGCAAGCTGGTCGAGGTCGGCCAGATGTATGGTTTCAACGCCCGCCGACTGACCGTGCGTATCCTGTTGCCGGCAGCCATGCCGGGATTGTTCACCGGCCTGCGCAGCGGCCTGAGCATGGCCTGGATGTTTCTGGTCGCCGCCGAATTGATTGCCGCGACCAAAGGCCTGGGTTACCTGCTCAGCGACGGACGCGAAACCTCGCGACCGGACATCGTTCTGGCAGCGATCCTCGCCCTGGCGGTGCTCGGCAAGCTCAGCGATGGCCTGCTTGCGGCCCTCGAGCGATGCTGCGTCAGCTGGCGCGATGCATTCACCGGCGAAGCCTCGGGGAGCCGCTCATGAACGATGCCCTGTTGAGCCTCCGTGTCCGGCGCAAGGCATTCGGCGACACCGTGGTGCTCAAGGACCTGGAACTGCAGTTGCAACCTGGTGAGCGGGTCAGCCTGCTGGGGCCCAGTGGTTGCGGCAAAAGTACGCTGCTGCGCATCGCCGCAGGGCTCGATCGGGACTACACCGGTGAGCTCGACAGCGCGGGCGACTCGGTGGCGTTCGTGTTTCAGGAACCGCGGCTGATGCCTTGGCTGAATGTAGAGCGCAACATCGGCTTTCACAATGATGGGCATTATGACCCGGCCTGGGTGCGGCAGCTGATAGACGAAGTGGGACTGGGCGGGTTTGCCAAGGCGCTGCCCAAGGCATTGTCTGGCGGCATGGCGCAGCGGGTGGCGATCGCCCGTGGGCTTTATTCCAGGCCCAAGGTGTTGCTGCTGGACGAGCCGTTCAGTGCCGTGGATGCGTTCACCCGAATGAAGCTGCAGGATTTGTTGCTGGACTTGGCTGAGCGCCATGACATCGCGTTGTTGCTGGTGACTCATGACGTGGATGAGGCGCTATATCTGAGTGATCGGGTGTTGGTGATGGGGCATCGGGCTACTGGTATTGGCAGTGATATCGAGGTTGGGCTGAAACGGCCGAGGGATCGGCGTGATCCTGTGCTGGCGACGTTGAAGGTGCAGGCATTGACGCAGCTGCAGGCGGCGCATGTGGTTTGATCCCTGTGCATAGCTTGATGCCCTCTTCGCGGGCTCTGCCAGCGAAGAGGGCGTCACTGCCCTACAAAATGGGCTTGCCCCCAGTCACTGCATAGCGCGAACCAGAGATATAGCTGCTCTCATCAGACCCGAGCAACACATAGATAGGCGACACCTCCACCGGCTGCCCCGGGCGACCCAGCGGGGTTTCTTCGCCAAAGGTCTTCACTGCGTCCGGCGGCATGGTCGCCGGAATCAATGGCGTCCAGATCGGGCCCGGTGCCACGCTGTTCACGCGGATGTTTTTCTTGCCCAGCAACTGCGCCAGGCCCGCGGTGAAGTTGGCAATCGCGCCCTTGGTGGTCGCGTAGGGCAGCAGGGTCGGCTTGGGCATGTCCGAGTTGACCGAGCTGGTGTTGATGATCGAACCGCCGGACGGCATGTGCGGCACTGCTGCCTTGCAGATACGAAACATCGCCGTGATGTTGATATCGAAGGTACGCACCCACTCCTCGTCAGGAATCTCGTCCAGGGTTTCGTGGCTCATCTGGAACGCGGCGTTGTTGACCAGAACGTCGATACGGCCGAAACGCTCGACAGTCTTCGCCACGATGGCCATGCACTGCTCTTTCTCGGCCAGATCGCCTGGCAGCAGCAGGCACTGGCGTCCGGCTTCCTCGACGTAACGAGCGGTGTCCTTGGCGTCCTCATGCTCATCGAGGTAAGAGATCACCACGTCAGCGCCTTCGCGGGCATAGGCAATCGCCACAGCGCGGCCAATGCCGCTGTCGCCACCGGTGATCAGGGCGACCTTGTTGGCCATCCGTCCTGAGCCCTTGTAGCTGGTTTCGCCACAGTCGGGAACGGGATTCATCTTCGACTGCGTGCCAGGTACCGATTGCTGCTGCGGCTCGAACGGCGGAGTTGGATAGTTGGCCATGAGTATCTCCATAGGTTGGCAAAAAAAAATGCGCAAAAAATGCGTTGCGAAAACATCCCTCGAAATGGATACGCGTGCAAAGTCGACTTCCTGGTCCGCGGAAAAGTTTGTTTTTTTTGTGCTGCGCCTGTGCAGGCGTGATTGCAGACGCAAGGAATCTCTCGCGCCTGACCGAGTCACAATGGCGTAACCGATGCATTTTCATTCAGCAGTCAGAGAGGCATTCATGAGCAACGTCGAACTTGAGCACGAAGTACTCACCCGTTTGCTGCACGCGCATCCCCACGGCCTGGGCAAGGAAATTCTCGACAATTATCGCGGCGAGAAGGCAGTGGCCGGAATGATCAAGACGCTGCAGGAAAAAGGCCTGATCCAGGGCAAGCCGGTCACGGTCGAAGACCACGAACCCGCGCTCGAATACCCGATAAAACTGAGCAGCGCAGGCGTCGACGCCGCGAAGAAACACGATGCGGAGAAAGGCAGCAACCCGCACGCCTGAGGATCGGGTAGCGCAGACCTTCAACCCGATCGAACAGCAAAGGGCATCGAGCGTACTCGATGCCCTTTGTCGTGAAGGGGCTTTATTCGGGAAGAAGTAGTACTGACAGGTGAACGGTCACGCGCAGGTAGCGGCCTTGACGAATATCAGCTGCAGGAAGCGGCTGATGTGATCATCCTGCGCATAGGCGTCGGCCAGGCAGGCGCGAGCCTTGTCCAGGTGTTCCTGCAGGCGCCGCTTTACTTCATCCTCACCGCACAGCGCCATGAAGGTCGACTTGCCGTCGTCCTTGCCCTGGTCCTTGGCCGTGGCTGGGCTGTGATCATGAAGATCGTCGTACAGTTGGAAGGCCTGCCCCAGTTCCAGGGCAAAGCACTGCAGCACGGCGCGTGTAGGCGGTGGTGCATCGCTGATCAGGTAGGCCATGTCCATGATTGCGCTGAACAGCACGCCGGTCTTGAGGTTGTTGGTGGCGGCAATTTCCTCTGCGGTGCGCGGGTGCAGGCCTTCGCGCAGGTCTTGCAGCTGACCACGGGCCAGACCTTGAGCACCGATGGCGTTGGCCAGTATTTCCACCAACTGGGTTCGAATCGAAGGCTTCAGCCCGTCGATGCCCGCCACCACGGCGAAGGCCCGCGACAACAGCGCCACTGCAGCCAGAATGGCAACGTCTTCGCCAAACGCCAGGTGCGTGGTGACACGGCCCCGGCGCAGCCTGGCGTCGTCCATGCAGGGCATGTCATCGAGCACCAGCGATGCGGCGTGGACCATTTCCACTGCGCAGCCCAGATCCAGGGCCGCCTGGTCGCTGGCCCCCAAGCCGTTCGACGCCAGGATCAACAGGATCGGACGCATGCGCTTGCCCGGCGCCAAGGCACCATCGCGCATCGCCGTGGCCACGAGGTCGCGCTCATTGCTCGCCGTGGGCAGCAAAGCGTCCAGGCGCGCTTCGATGGTCGTGCGCAACAAGGCCATGTGCTCGGTGAAACCGCTATCGCTGGTCGCAGACGTGTCAGCTGTCATCGTTCCCTCTGTTCTTGTTTCGAGTCCTGCGGCCGCCGGAGACGAGGTATCGGCATGGCCTGGCGCGGGCAGCTGCGCTCCTAAACAAGGAACGACTGCGCAGCGCCGATGCCTGAGCCTGTGAAGATGGACATACGTTATGCGAATATGAGCGCGCCGTACAACTCTCTACCATGGACAGACCGCAGGCGGCCGTAAATGATTCCTGAGCAATGGAGCTGACATGAAGCACGACGAGTTGAGTCGACGCAAGGATGACCACCTGGACATCGTTCTGGACCCGCTCAGGGCCGGTACACGGGCGGGCGCCGGCTGGGACGTGGTCCAGTTCGAACACTGTGCGCTGCCCGAACTGGACCTGGCAGACATCGACCTGAGCAGCTCGTTGCTCGACATCGCCCTGCGCGCACCGCTGCTGATCAGTTCCATGACCGGTGGCGCCCTGCGCTCCGTGGCGATCAACCGTCACCTCGCCGAAGCGGCGCAGGCGCTGGGCATCGCCATGGGTGTCGGCTCGCAGCGGGTCAGCCTGCAGACCGGCAACGACCAGGGGCTCACCCGCGACCTGCGGCGCATCGCCCCGGACATCCCGCTACTGGCCAACATCGGTGCAGCGCAGTTGCTCGAGAAAGGCGGCATGGACCTCGCTCATCGTGCGGTCGACACCCTCGAAGCCAACGGCCTGATCATTCATCTCAACCCGCTGCAGGAAGCGGTGCAGCCCGAAGGCGACCGGCACTGGCGCGGCGTGCTGGCGCAGATCGCCCGTGCAGTGACCGTTCTGAAAGTACCGGTGGTGATCAAGGAAGTCGGCGCCGGGCTCTCGGCCAGCGTCGCGCAGACCTTGGTCGAGGCCGGCGTGCAGGTCATCGATGTAGCGGGCGCGGGCGGTACCAGCTGGGCTGCAGTCGAAGGTGAACGCGCCACCCGCGCGGCCGATCGCGCGGTGGCCATGGCATTCGCTGGCTGGGGCATTCCCACGGCGACCTGCATCCAGACCGTGCGCCAGGCATTGCCGCAGGTCCGTCTGATCGCCTCGGGCGGCGTGCGCGATGGGGTCGATGCAGCCAAGGCCATTCGCCTGGGCGCGGACATCGTTGGCCAGGCCGCTGCCGTGCTGCCAGGCGCAACGCTGTCCACCGAAGCGGTGATCGAACACTTCGAGGTGGTCATCCGCCAACTGCGCGTGGCCTGTTTCTGTACCGGCTCGGCCAATCTGACGGGCCTGCGCCATGCCCGCCTGCTGGGTCCGCAGGCCCTGCCTCGATGAGCCACTTCGGCGTCGTGGCGCCCGCCTACTACAGTCATTTTCACGCCCTGCAGGCTTTGGCCGAGGAATTGATGCGACGAGGCCACCGTGTGACGTTCTTCCACCAGGCGGACGCCGCGCGCTGGGTCACGGCTCCCGGTATCGGCTTCGCAGTGCTGGGCCAGGCCAGCCATCCGCCCGGCAGCCTGCAGCGCAGCCTGCGTCTGGCGGCAAACCCAGGCACACCGTGGGGCCTGCGGCAGATCATCGAGCAATTGGCAGCGACCACCCGCATGTTCTGTGACGAGCTGCCGGCAGCCTTGGCGCAACACGGCGTCGACGCGCTGCTGTGCGACCAGATGGAGGCTGCCGGCGGACTGGTCGCGGAAAGCCTGGGGCTGCCCTTCGTGTCGGTAGCCTGCGCGCTGCCGGTCAACCGTGAGCCGGGCCTGCCGTTGCCAGTGATGCCCTTCGCCTATGCCACGGACGAGCGCAGCCTGCACATGTACCGCGGCAGCACCCAGGTCTACGATTGGTTGATGAAGCCCCATGCGCGCGCCATCCAGAGCGCTGCGAAAACCCTCGGCCTGGCGCCACGCAGTGCGTTGCACGAATGTCTTTCTCCACTGGCACAGATCAGCCAGACCCTGGCCGGCTTCGACTTTCCCCGCCAGCACGCCCCGCCCCATCTGCACGCCGTCGGCCCGCTGCGCAACGCTGCCATTCAGGCCCAGGGGCACTGGCAAATCGACCCGCAACGCCCGTTCGTCTTCGCCAGCTTGGGCACCCTGCAAGGCCAGCGCCTGGGCATGTTCGAGCAGATCGCCAAAGCCTGTCGACGACTCGACGGGCAATTGCTGATTGCTCACTGCGGCCTGCTCGACCCTGCTGCGGAGCAACGCCTGCACCGCTTGGGCGCAACATGGGTGACCGATTTCGCCCCGCAGCAGTGGGCCCTGGAGCAGGCCGATGCGGTGATCACCCACGGCGGGTTGAATACGGTCATGGATGCCATCGCCAGCTCGACGCCCATGCTGGTGATGCCCATCGCCTTCGACCAGCCAGGCGTGGCGGCGCGGGTGCGCCATCACGGCCTCGGCCGCCATTTGCAACGCCGCGCGCGGTCTTCGCGCATTGCCCAGGTGCTGCGCGAGGTACTCGACATGCCGACACCGGCCTTTGCCCGCTTGAAGGCAGAACTGGCCAGCGCGGGTGGCACGGCCAAGGCGGCGGCTGTCGTCGAAACCGCAGTGCGCACGCGGCAACCCGTAGTGGCCGGAGCCCCGTCATGACCTACGACCTGATCCTCGCCGGTGCCGGCCTGGCCAATGGCCTGATCGCCTGGCGACTGCGCCAGGTGCGCCCGGAACTGAAGGTACTGTGCATCGATTCGCAGCAGAGCCTGGGCGGCAACCATACCTGGTCGTTCCACGATGGCGACCTGAGCGCCGAGCAGCACCACTGGATCGAACCCCTGGTGGTCAAGCGCTGGCCTTGCTACCAGGTACATTTTGCCGAGGTCTCGCGGCGACTCGACAGCGGCTACGCCAGCATCACCAGCGAGCGCTTTGCCGAGGTCATCACCCAGGCCCTGGGCTCGAGCCTGCGCCTGGGCGAAACCATTGCCGAACTGGGCCCACGACACGTGCGCCTGGCCAGCGGCGAGACGCTGCAGGCCCAGGCGGTGATCGACGGCCGCGGCGTGCAGCCCAGCCGCCATCTGGTGCTGGGCCAGCAGGCATTCGTCGGTCAGCTGCTGCGCCTGCAACGCCCCCACGGCCTGCTGGGGCCAATCATCATGGACGCGCGGGTCAGCCAGGGCGAAGGCTATCGCTTCGTCTATGTGTTGCCATTCACGGCTGATACGGTGCTGGTCGAAGACACCCATTACGTGGATCGCCACACCTTGAGCTGCGATCAGTTGCGCGAGCATATCGCCGATTACGTGCGCTGGCAGGGCTGGACAATCGCCGAGTGCCTGCGCGAAGAACAGGGCGTGCTGCCGATCACCCTGGCCGGCGATTTCGATGCGTTCTGGCAGCAAGCCGCCGGCCAACCCCTTTCCGGCCTGCGCGCCGGCCTGTTTCACTGCACCACCGGCTATTCGCTGCCCCATGCGGTGCGCCTGGCCCAGTGGCTGGCGGAGCAGACCGACATGGACGCCGATCGACTGTTCACGGGTATCCGCGAACACGCACGCCAGCAATGGCAGGCGCAAGGGTTCTACCGCCTGCTCAACCGCATGCTGTTCCTGGCCGGCAAGCCTCAGGATCGTTGGCGGGTGATGCAACGCTTCTATCGCTTGTCGCCTGCGCTGATCAGTCGATTCTATGCAGGCCAAAACCACTGGCGTGACCGCGCGCGCATTCTCGTCGGCAAGCCTCCCGTGCCCGTCGACGAGGCCGTGCGCGCCGCCCTCAGATCTTCTCCCCGGCAGTTCGAGAACCCCCATGAATCCAGCTAAAACCGCCATCGTCATCGGCGCAGGCTTCGGCGGCCTGGCCCTGGCGATCCGTCTGCAGGCCGCAGGCATCCACACCACCTTGCTGGAAAAGCGTGACCAGCCCGGAGGCCGAGCCTATGTCTACCGCGACCAGGGCTTCACCTTCGACGCCGGCCCGACCGTGATCACCGACCCTTCGGCCATCGAAGAGCTGTTCACCCTCAGTGGCAAGCGCATGGCCGACTACGTCGATCTGCTGCCGGTCAAGCCGTTCTACCGGCTGTGCTGGGAAGACGGCACGAAATTCGACTACGCCAACGACCAGGCCGAACTGGACCGCCAGATCCATGCCCTGAACCCACCGGACGTCGCCGGCTACCAGCGCTTCCTGGCCTACTCCCAGGCGGTGTTCAAGGAAGGCTACCTCAAGCTTGGCGCGGTGCCCTTCCTGTCGTTTCGCGACATGCTCCAGGCGGGTCCGCAACTGGCTCGGTTGCAGGCGTGGCGCAGCGTCTACTCGATGGTTTCAAGCTTCATCGAGCATGATCAGCTGCGCCAGGCATTCTCGTTCCACTCGCTGCTGGTGGGCGGCAACCCGTTCGCCACCTCGTCCATCTACACCCTGATCCATGCCCTGGAACGCGAATGGGGCGTGTGGTTTCCCAAGGGCGGCACCGGCGCGCTGGTGCAGGGCATGGTCAAGCTGTTCCAGGACCTGGGCGGCACCGTGGAGTTGAATGCCGAAGTGGCGAAGATCGACGTCGAGAACGATCGGGCCACGGCAGTGCATGCGCGCGACGGTCGCAGCTGGCACGCCGACTGCCTGGCCTCTAACGCCGACGTGGTGCATACCTACGCTGACCTGCTGGGCGAACACCCGCGCGGTCGACGCGAGGGCAAGCGCCTCAAGGGCAAGCGCTTCAGCAATTCGCTGTTCGTCATCCATTTCGGTCTGAAGCGCCCGCAACCGCAGTTGCAACACCACACGGTGTGCTTCGGTGCGCGTTACCAGGCGTTGATCCACGAGATTTTCAACGGCGCCGAACTGGCGACGGATTTCTCTCTGTACCTGCATGCGCCCTGCGTCACCGACCCCAGCCTGGCGCCACCGGGCTGTTCGAGCCACTACGTATTGTCGCCGGTTCCGCACCTGGGCAATGCAGCCATCGACTGGTCGGTCCAGGGCCCGCTGTACCGCGACCGGATTTTCGAATACCTGGAAGAGCACTACATTCCCGGCTTGCGCGAAGATCTGGTCACCTGCCGCATCTTCACCCCGGATGATTTCCAGAGCGAACTCAACGCGCACCTGGGCTCGGCGTTTTCGCTCGAGCCGGTGCTGCAGCAAAGTGCCTGGTTCCGCCCGCACAACCGCGATGCGCAGTTGAACAACGTCTATCTGGTCGGTGCCGGCACCCATCCAGGCGCCGGGGTGCCGGGTGTGATCGGCTCGGCCAAGGCGACTGCCGGGCTGATGATCGCGGACCTGCATTCATGAGCACGCCGGCGCCGGATCCGGCGCTGCGCGAACATGCCGAGCAGAGCATCGCCGTGGGTTCGAAAAGCTTCGCTGCAGCCGCCAAACTGTTCGACGAACGCACGCGGCGCAGTGCGGTGATGCTGTATGCCTGGTGCCGCCATTGCGACGACGTGATCGACGGACAACAGGCCGGCCACGACGCGGTATCGATCAGCGCTGAGGAAGCGCAGCGGCGGCTGGCACTGCTGCAGGCCCAGACCCGTGCGGTGTACGCCGGGGAGCCTGCCGGCGAACCAGCGTTTGCCGCGTTCGCCGAGGTCGTGCGCGAGCACGGCATTCCCGAACACAACGCAATGGAACACCTGGCCGGGTTTGAAATGGACGTGGTGGACCGCCGCTATCACACCCAGGACGACACGCTGCAGTACTGCTACCACGTGGCTGGCGTGGTCGGCCTGATGATGGCGCGGGTCATGGGCACTGACGATTCACGCACCCTGGATCGGGCCTGTGACCTGGGGCTGGCGTTCCAGCTGACCAATATTGCCCGCGACATCGTCGAGGACGCGCGTATCGGCCGCTGCTACCTGCCCGCGCAGTGGTTGGATGAGTTGAACATTCCGCTGCAGGCACTGGCCACGCCCGAGCACCGACCGGCCGTGGCAGTGCTCGCCCAGCGCCTGGTCAACCTGGCCGAACCCTACTACGCCAGCGCCCAGGCCGGCCTGGCGGCCCTGCCCTGGCGCTCGGCCTGGGCCGTGGCGACCGCCGCCGCGGTGTACCGACAGATCGGCGTGAAGGTGGTTGCGGCGGGCAGCCATGCCTGGGATGCCCGCATTTCAACCTCGAAGGCGGAGAAGCTGGCAGCCGTGAGCCAGGGCGGATGGCGCGCCGTCAGCGCTCGCTGGCGGCAGTGGCCGCAGCGCCCTGCGCAGTTGTGGAGTCGGCCTCGTCCGCCTTGCGCAGCGGCCCCTGGTGCAGTGCGCGAAGCTGAGCACGCAAACGCGTCGTAGAAGGCGCGAACAGAAAGCCGAAGGAGACGCAGCGCTCCTTGCCCTCTACCGCGTGGTGCATCAAGTGCGCCTGGTAGAGGCGCTTGAGGTAACCACGCCGGGGCACCAGGTGGAAAGGCCAGCGCCGGTGCACCAGCCCATCGTGAACCACGAAATACAGTGCGCCATAGGCAGTCATGCCCGCGCCGATCCACTCCAGCGGATGCAGCCCCTGGGTCCCCAGGGCAATCAGCACGATTGCCAGCCCTGCGAACACCACTGCGTACAGGTCGTTCTTCTCGAACCAGCCGGTGCGGGGCTCGTGATGGGAACGATGCCAGCCCCAGCCCCAACCATGCATGAGGTACTTGTGGGCCAGGTAGGCAACGCCTTCCATGGCCGCCAAGGTGATGAAAAAAACCAGGCTGTTGAGGATCACTGCTGCTCTCTGCCAAAGCGGGTAGGCCACTATCTTAACGCAACCGGCGCGGCCCTGGCCGCCTGCTCATCGCTTGGTCAGCGCAAGGTCCAGGAAATGCCCGCGTAGACACCCAGGCCGTCGCCGGGGGTCGAGCGCGCCACGTCACGGCCCTGATCGTCATAGCCCGGAGTGACGGTGCTGGCATAGCGTTTGTTGGTCAGGTTGCGAACGTCCAGCCAGGTTTGCCAGGTGTCGCCCGGCGCGGCGTAGCCCAGGCTGGCACCGAACAGGGTATACGGCGCCGCGTAATAGGAATTGGCATAGTCCACGGCAATGCGTGAGGCGTGTTGCACGTTGAGGCCGGTGTACACACCGCTGGGGTGGTCGTAGCGCAGTTCGGCCTGATAGTAATGCTCGGGCAGGCCGGGCAGACGGTTGTCACCGAACCGCGCATCGTCACGGTAGTGGAAGTCACTGTAGGTATAGGTTTGCCGCAGTGCCAGGCGGCCGGCCTGGTGGCCGTCCCACAAGGGGCTGTCCAGTGCCAGCTCGATACCTTGATGCACCGTCGGGCTGGCATTGGCCTCGCCAATCACTTGCGAGCGCGTGGCCGTGGCGGCCTGGGTCTCGACGCTGAGCAGTTCGTGACGCACCTGCGAGTAATACCAGGCCAGGTCCCATTGGCCGAACCAGGCCTCCCCTCGCCCTCCCAGTTCCAGGGTGGTCGCGCTCTGGTTGTCGAGTTCGACGCCGTTGCTCTGCAAACCCGTGGCCGCACCGCTGCCCGCCGCGAAGTAGCGGTTGGAGCCCCAGATCATCGACCACGGGTGCGGCGGTTCCACCGAACGACTGAGGTTGCCGAACACCTGCAGCTGCGGGCTGTAGTCGTAGCGCAGGCCCAGGCGTGGCGCGTAGTCCCAGGCATGCAGGCTGACGCGGTCGTTGGTCACCGGATAACTGACTTCCGTCTCGCGACGCGTGTACAGGGCGGCCAGTCCACTGGTCAGCCAGAGGTCCGGCAGCAGCTCCAGTTCGTTGCTGACGTACAGCGTATGGTCGGAGCCTTGGTAGCTGTAATCGCGGGTGCGCGTGCCAGGTGCATACCCAGCCGTGTTGCCGACGGGCACGCGGACGAATTCCGACACTCCGGAATTGGGCAATGCCTTGGTGCTGCGCCACCCCACTGTGGTCTTGCTGACATGCCCGAGCAGGTCGTCCTGGCGCACATAGTTCAACGTGCCGCTGACATCGGTGTAGGCCACCTTCATCCGATTGGTGCCTTCGCGCAGGTCCATCGGGTAGTCGTGATAGACCAGCCCGGCTTCCAGGCGGGCACTGTCATCCAGGTGCCAGGTGGTCTTGTTGGCCAGCCAGGTACTGCCCGGCTGGATGCGCTTGGAGTCGCGCGCCAGGTTCAAGCCATTGGCCGCGCGAGGGTCGTGGGCGATCTGCCCGCGGGTCAGTCTGCCGGGCGTGTCGTTGTCGGTCTCGCGATAGCGGAAGAAAAACCGGGTCTCCAACTGCGCGCTGAAGCGATAGCCGAAGTTGCCTGCAGCGCCACGGCTGCCGCCGGCGCTCTGGTCCTGGAAGCCGTCATAGCTGGAATCGGTCACGCTGAAATAATAGTCGGCATCCCCCAGCACCTGGCCGGAACTGACCTGGCGCTTGCTGTAGCCATGGCTGCCCACTTCGTAGCGCAGCTGCAATCTGGCGGCGTCGTAGCCGGTACGCGTGACATAGTTGATGGCGCCGCCCAGGGCCAGCGCGCCACGGTCGAAGCCATTGGCTCCGCGCAGCACCTCGACACGGCTCAGCCACAGCGGTTCGAGCAACTCATAGGGCGTGCCACCAGGGCCGGTCAGCGGCAGGCCGTCGAACATCTGGTACAGCCCCGAAGAATGCGCGCCGGGACCGCGGTTGATACCCGAACCACGGATGGAGATTTTCACACCTTCGTTGTTGGCAGCACGGGCATAGATGCCTGCCTGATTCCTGAACAGGTCTTCATTGCCCGCCAGCCGCCCGCGCTCACTCGCTTCGGCGTCGATCAGATTGGTACCGCCCGGGATTGAGTGCAATGCCAGACCTGCCTCGTCCAGCTCGCTCACGCGGGCCTCGCTGACCTCGACAGCCGGCAGCTCCATGACCTGGGCCGCGAGGGCACTCGAAGGTGCGCCGAACACGGCAGCCAAGCCCAAGGCAGGCCATCGGGGCGAGCGTGACATGGCAATCGAAGACAGGCAGTGGGGACGGCCCCCGACGTGAAGACGGGGCGCAGAGGGTTGCGGCATGGAACGGATCCTTGAAGAGCGATATACCCGAGAACGGCCCGGGTCTGGCAAGCGGCGCGGCCCCAGCCTCGGGCCCGTTGGGGAGGATTGACGCTCGTGATGGCCCAATGAGCACATTGGTGGGTGAAATGCCCCGCAGCGGTCAGACTTCGCTGCGCAGTTCCTCGAGATAGCGGGTGCCGCGCACGGTGAGGGCCAGCCGCGTCCGGCTATCTGGGGTGACCGTGGTAACCACGTAACCGACCAGCAGCAAAGCGCGCAGGGCGAAACCGTCCTCGCTGCCGAATGCCTGCCATTGGGCGCTCTCTATCAGCGTCAGCAACCGCTTGTAGTTAGCCTGGTCTTCCGTCATCGCTAGCCAGCCTCCGTTGCATCCATTGCACGTGCCGCCAGCTTACTCAAAAGCGTCGACCAGGGCACAGGAAAAAGCATGCCGGAGGATCTCGAGCATGGAAGTGGCGGCTGCGGCCGAGCCGTGGAAAAACCAATGGCAGCAGGGAGGCGGTTTCGGCCAACATCAGCTATAGCTTTTACAGCCCCGGGCAATTTCAGCCGGTTTATTCCCCTGCCTTCTCAACATCGACCGTCAAGGGTGACTCCATGGCTTCCATCGAAGCGGTACTAGCAGGGCTCGACCCGCCCCTCAAACATGAAACCCATATGGAAGAAGGGCTGCTCAACCTGACCCTGATCGACCCCAATGTCCCCGCGCAAGTGATGCGCAGCCTGTCGCCCCATGAATACAAGGACAGCACCACGTTTCGCCTGCTGGTGCTGTATGCGGTCAACGAAATTCGTGGCAAGGGTTCCCATGCGCCACTGGAAGTGATGCCCGCCGTCGAGTGGGACTCGCACACCTGATTGCAGAGGGCTCGCCAGGCAAACGACAACTCGTCGCGGCGCCGCACATTTTCTGAATCTTTCCTGCGTATCACAACTCAATGATGAGTCAACGCAGGAGATCACCATGCCGAACCCAACACTGTTCATCATTGACTACCGGCTCCATGGAGCGGAAAAGTCGTTCATCATCCGTCTACCGACCCTGAACAATGCCGATGCCTGGCATTGGGCGAGTTGCGATGCAGGGGTCGGAGTCATCCCCAAGTTCGGCCGCGAACGGGTGCAGAAAGTCAGCAAGCCCAAGGCCGAGCAGTATGGTATTACCGATGTGCGCTGGAGGCCGTCCGGCCAGCAGGCACGTGAAGAACTGGGAATCGAAACGGCTCATTGAGCCGTCCGATCTGCGCTTCGCTTCATCGCCTTGGTATCATCCGCTGTTGCAGGACCATGCCGGGGGTTGCCCACGCAACCCCCGCAGCCAATCCGCAATCACCCTCGCCGCACCCTCGCTCACCCATCGAACATCGGAATGATTCCTGATTCCGCTGAGCATATCCGCTTGAACTTCCCGGTTTTGGTATCCCTCTGCTGATAACCATCCCTGATCAAGAGGCTGAAGAACATGAGAGCACTTACCTACCACGGCGCTCACGACGTCAAGGTCGACACCGTTCCCGACCCCCAGCTGCAGGATGCCGACGACATCATTCTGCGCGTCACGGCCACCGCCATCTGCGGCTCGGACCTGCACCTGTATCGCGGCAAGATACCCACGGTCGAACACGGCGACATCTTCGGCCACGAGTTCATGGGTGTGGTCGAGGAAGTCGGTACCGGCGTCACTGCAGTCAGCCCCGGCGACCGGGTGGTTATCCCCTTCGTGATTGCCTGTGGCAGCTGTTTCTTCTGCAACCTGGACCAGTTCGCCGCGTGCGAGACGACCAATACCGGCCGCGGGGCAATTCTGAACAAGAAGTCGATTCCACCAGGCGCGGCGTTGTTCGGCTTCAGCCACCTTTACGGCGGCGTGCCCGGCGGGCAAGCCGAGTACGTCCGTGTGCCCAAGGCCAATACCGGGCCGTTCAAGGTGCCGGGCACTCTGGCCGACGAGAAAGTACTGTTTCTTTCCGACATCCTGCCGACCGCTTTCCAGGCAGTGAAGAACACCGAGATCGGCCAGGGTTCAAGCATTGCCATCTACGGCGCTGGCCCCGTCGGGCTGCTGTGCGCCGCCGTGGCGCGGATGCTCGGCGCCGAGCGTATCTTCATGGTCGATCACCACCCCTACCGCCTGGCTTACGCGCAACAGGCCTACGGCGTGATTCCGATCAACTTCGATGAAGACGATGACCCTGCCGACACCATCATTCGCCAGACCCCCGGCTCACGAGGTGTCGACGGCGTGGTGGATGCGGTGGGTTTCGAAGCCAAGGGCAGCACCACTGAAACCGTGCTGGCGGCATTGAAGCTGGAAGGCAGCAGCGGCAAGGCACTGCGCCAGTGCATTGCCGCTGTGCGCCGTGGCGGCGTCGTCAGCGTGCCGGGTGTGTACGCCGGGTTCATCCACGGCTTCCTGTTCGGCGATGCGTTCGACAAGGGCCTGACCTTCCGCATGGGCCAGACCCACGTGCAGCGCTATCTGCCGGAGCTGCTCGAGCACATCGAAGCGGGCCGCCTGACGCCTGAAACCATCATTACCCACCGCATGTCGCTGGAGCAGGCCGCCGAAGGCTACAAGATCTTCGACAAGAAGCAGGAGGACTGCCGCAAGGTCATTCTCACGCCGGGCGAGCCGACCATCGAAGCTCCAGTCGTCGAGCCGACCGCAGGCGTCATTCCGGCGCTTTGAGGTACCCCACAACAAGGCTGGGCAGTGCCCGGCCTTGGCCACCGCAAAGGAACGGACCGGGATCACCGATCGACATGGGATGAAACGAGCGCCGAGGGCCGCTGTCTAGAGCAGTAACACCCATTGATGTGAGTCATCCCATGTTGAAATTTCTTGGCAGTACCGTCGGTATCATCTTCCTGATCGGCCTGGTCGTGGTCATCGGCCTGTTCAAGCTGGTCTTCTGAACCCTGTCGGGGCACTCATCGAGTGCCCCTGCCCTGCCTGGGCCGCTGTGCACTCGCCGCTATCTCCAGAATGTCAGCCGCCTTTCCCGCCACTGCCTATCAAACGGCGCCCGCCATCGCCACCCCTTGCCGACCTTCCAGCTTGACCTGATACATTGCCTGATCGGCCGCCTTGAGCAAGGTGTCCAGATCTTCACCGTGTACGGGGCACAGCGAGATCCCGACGCTGCCCGACAGTGACAGCGCACCGACGCTGGTGCCGATTGGCAACTCGATCGCATCCAGCAGCTGCTGCGCCTTGAGGATCACGCTGTCCGGATTGGTCAGATCGGAGACCAGCGCGACGAATTCATCGCCACCGTAACGCGCGACCGTGTCGTAATGGCGCACCGTCTCGCGCATGCGTTTGGCGAGTGCCTGCAGCACCTGGTCGCCCACCGCGTGGCCGTGCTCATCGTTGATCTGCTTGAAATGGTCGAGGTCGATCAGCATGACCGCGAATGGGACGCCTTGCTCGGTCCAATGCTGAAGTGCCTGGGTGAAGCGGTCTGCCAGCAGGTAACGGTTGGGCAACTGGGTCAGGACGTCGTGGGTGGCCAGGAATGCCGAGCGCTCATGCTCCAGTTCGGCGGCCTCGATGGCCGAGAAATGCCTGACCAGGACCATCGGCACCACCACCAGGCTCGCCATCAAGATTGCCAGAATCAACAGATTTCCCGGACCCAGCACGTCCATCAGGCGTAGTTGCCGTTGAAAGCTGAGGGAAACAGGTTGCGTAGGGCTGTCCACGTACACACTGTCGGTCAGCCGCGGCAAGGCAAGTTCGTCCCACCAACGCCCCGCCACCGGCTCCATGGCGACCACCTGGCTGGGGCTGTCAGTGCTGTGCAACTGAGCACTCACTGCCACACGCGAGTCGCTGTTGTGGCGCACGATGGCGCCGAGCAGTGCATCGGTCTTGATCAGCAGCATGGCCACCATGGTGCTGCCGAAGAAATTCGGCAAGGTGTGCTGGGTATCCTCATCGGGGCGCGACACCGACTTCATGAGAATGTAGGCGTTGCCGCCTTCGTGCAGGGCGAACACCGGCGACACCACTGGCAGCGGGTTCTGACGAATACGCGCCAGCGCGTTGGCCAGGTACGGCACGGTTTCCAGGCGCACGCCATAGATGACACTGGCCTGCGGCAGCTGCGGCGACATGAACAGGATGGGCCAGGTCGCTTCCGCCATGGCTCGCGACCCGCCGACTCCAGGCACGGCTGGCGCTACGCCCTTCACGTGCGCGTCTTTGACCTCGAAATTCTTCAACTCGAAATCGGGCAGCCAGGTGCGCCGCAGCAATGCCGTGAAATCGAATTGCTCGTCCACCGGGACGCTGCGCGCCACTTCCAGCATGTAGATGTGCGGGTACGCCGCCAGCACGGCCGCGCCGTAGCGGGCTGCCGCATCGGTATCGCTCTGCTTGACCGCCTGCAGGAATGCCGCAAAACCTGCCAGTACGGCATCGTTGGTGTCGAGCTGATTGCGTACGGTGCCGGCGATGCTCTGTACATACTCGGAGAAGCGGGTTTCCTGCCGCTGGATTTCGGACCGCAACAGCGAGAACGCCGAAAACACGATCAAGCCGAGCGCCAGGCCGATAAAACCTGCGAGCGATGGGCGGCGTCTGATCAACATCGTGGCAATATCCAACGCACGGGCGTGCACGGGCAGCAAGTTTCGGGGTCGTCGAAGGTCGTCATGTGTGGCTGCGTAAGGGCAGCAAAGGATGAGTTCGACGGTACACATGGCCGCCAGTCACGGGGTTGACCGGCGCCTGCAGAGCAAGCTAGCAAATTGCCATCTCAGCGTCTACAGCGTCTCGTCGCTATCATGGAAGGACAGATGCCCCACGCTGGCCAGGACTGGCCAACGTGGGGCATCGAGTTGCAGCGGTATCAGCGACGCTTCTTGCTCACTGGCTTGGCCAGTTCGAACATCAGTACCGAACGTCCGGTGACGGCGTACTCGGTGCCGAAGTCGAACGACTCACCGGCTTCGAAATCGGTCTGGTTGGTGTCCAGTTGCAGGATCCAGCGCTTGCCTTCCGGCACTTCCGGCAAGGTGAAGCCAACCACGTCATGGTGCGCGTTGACCACGATCAGCAACGAATGGTCGACCCCGGCGCGGCGGATACCACTGGACTGGGTTCGGCCATCGAGCAGGATGCCCATGCAGCGGTTGCTGCCGTCCTGCCATTGCTCGACGCCCATCTCGCTGCCGTTGGGCTGGATCCAGCTGACATCCTTGATGCCCAGGCTTTCGTCGTAGGCACCGGTGAAGAAGCGATTACGGCGCAGCAGCGGGTAGCGATTGCGCAGCTCGATCAGGTACTTGACGAAGTCCTGCAGCTCGCTGCTCTGCTCGCTGATGTTCCAGTCAACCCAGCCGATTTCGCTGTCCTGGCAGTAGGCGTTGTTGCTGCCGCCCTGGGTACGAGCGAACTCATCGCCCGCCAGCAGCATCGGCGTGCCCTGGGCAAGAAACAGCGTCGCCAGCAGGTTGCGCATCTGCCGGTAGCGCAGCGCAACGATTTCCGGATCGTCGGTCGGACCTTCGACGCCGCAGTTCCACGAGCGGTTGTCGGAGTGGCCGTCGCGGTTGTCTTCACCGTTGGCTTCGTTGTGCTTCTCGTTGTACGACACCAGATCGTTCAAGGTGAAGCCATCGTGCGCGGTGATGAAGTTGACCGAAGACGCCGGCTTGCGACCACGACGGTTGAACTGGTCGCCCGAGCCCAGGAAGATTTTCGCGAAATCGCCGAGCATCTCGTCGTCGCCCTTCCAGAACGCACGGGAGATGTCGCGGAACTTGTCGTTCCATTCCATCCAGCCCGGCGGGAAGTTGCCCACCTGATAGCCGCCCGGGCCGCAGTCCCACGGCTCGGCGACCAGCTTGACCTTGGCCAGCACCGGATCCTGGCGGCAGGCGTCGAGGAAACCACCGCCTTCGCTGAAGCCGTGGGCTTCACGACCCAGAATCGTCGCGAGGTCGAAGCGGAAGCCGTCCACGCCCATTTCCGAACTCCAGTAGCGCAGGGAGTCGGTGACCATCTGCAAGACGCAGGGGTGGCTCATGTTCAGGGTGTTGCCGGTGCCGGTGTCATTGATGTAGTAACGCGCATCGTCTGGCATCAGGCGGTAGTAGTTGGCGTTGTCGATACCCTTGAGCGACAGGGTCGGGCCCATCTCGTTGCCTTCGGCAGTGTGGTTGTAGACCACGTCGAGAATCACTTCCAGTCCGGCCTTGTGGAAGCGCGAAACCATGACCTTGAATTCGGCGATCGACGAGCCGGCCATGAAGCGGGCATGCGGCGCGAAGAAGCCCAGGGTGTTGTAGCCCCAGAAGTTGTGCAGGCCTTTTTCCAGCAGATGGTTGTCATCGAGGAAATAGTGAACCGGCATCAGCTCTACCGAGGTGACACCCAGGGAACGGATGTATTCGACCACGTCGTTCTCGTGGAAGGCGGCGAAGGTACCGCGCTCGGACTCACGCACCGAAGGGTGGCGCATGGTGAAGCCGCGCACGTGGGTTTCGTAGAAAATGGTCTTTTCCCACGGCACGTTCGGCTTGGCGGTGCTGCCCCAGGTGAAGGCCGGATCGATCACACGGCAGCGTGGCATGAACGGTGCACTGTCACGCTCGTCGAACGACAGGTCGCCGTCTTCATGGCCCACGGTGTAGCCGAACAGCGCGTCGTCCCACTTCAATTCGCCCGAGATCTGCTTGGCGTAGGGGTCGATCAACAGTTTGTTGGCGTTGAAACGGTGACCATTGGCAGGATCGTATGGACCATGCACGCGGTAGCCATACAAAGTGCCCGGGCGCGCATCGGGCAGGTAACCGTGCCAGATCTCGTTGGTGAATTCAGGCAAGGCGATGCGTTCGATCTCTTCGACGCCGTCGGCATCGAACAGGCACAACTCAACCTTGGTGGCGTTGGCGGAAAAGATTGCAAAATTGACGCCCGACCCATCCCAGGTCGCGCCCAATGGGTACGGCAAGCCCTCGCTGACACGGCTGGCGGGACGTTCCTGGCTTGACGCACTGTCATTCATTGATTGATCAGACATGATCAAACACTCCGGAAATAGGTTGAGCCTGAGCTCTGAGGTAGACGACCAAAACGGTCTACTGATAGAAGCGCGCGCAGCCGAACAGTTCAGGATATTTTTCAGCGTGGAATCAAGATGTGGTTAGCAGCCGACAACGCGAGATTGAACGCACTGGTTTATTGACGCTCTTAAAACAAGCTTTGCAAGAAGAGCGCAAGCGCCCTTGAAGAGAATGAGTTAACTCAATGCGTATCCTGCTGATAGAAGACGATCCAATCCTGGCGCTGCTGGCCGAGATAGCTCTGGAGGAAGATGGCCATGAGATCATCGGTCCTGCGTATGACGTCGCCGGAGCGCTGTCACTGGCGCACGAGCATGTCATCGACGTTGCATTCGTCGACATCAATCTGGATGGACACGACGAAGGCGTAGGCTTGGCGCAGACGCTCTACGAGCAATTCAAGATCCACTCGCTGTTCGTCAGTGGCCAGATCGATGTGGCCAAGGCCAACAGCGGCTACGCGTTGGGTTTGCTGTCCAAGCCCTACAGCCCCAATGACCTGTCGCGCAGCGCACACATCGTGCATTCGCTGGTCAAAGGTGAACTACCCTTGAATCGACCGCTGCCAGTGCCCTTGAAGCTTTTCACAGAATCGCGCGGCCTATATGGAAAGAAGCATGAGTGAACCCACAGATCTCCCGGGCATGGGACCAGGACTTGGTGAAACCGAGTTTCGCGAGTTGGCTGACAACGCGCCGGTATTGATCTGGCGCGCGGGTACCGACAAACAGTGCGACTGGTTCAACAAGCCTTGGCTCGATTTCACCGGCAAGACTCAGGACCAGCTCTGCGGCTATGGCTGGGGCGACGACGTGCACCCCGATGACCTGGAGATGTGCACGCGCAATTACGAACAGGCCTTCGACGCCCGCGAGTCGTTCACTACCCCGTATCGCCTGCGTCGCCACGACGGCAGCTACCGATGGTTTCTCGACCACGGCGCGCCGTTCTATCGCCAGGGGGTGTTCGCCGGCTACTTCGGCAGCTGCACCGACATCACCGCCCAGAAAGAGCTCGAGGCACACCAGGACGTTCTGGTTTCCGAGCTCAATCATCGGGTCAAGAACAACCTGCAGCTGATCATCGCTTTCCTGCAAATGTCCAAGCTGCGCGCCCAGGGCGACGAAGCGCGGCAGTTGCTCGAATCGGCCATCGCGCGTATCCAGGGCGTGGGCACGGTCCAGGCCGAGCTGTATCGCAGTGCGTCCGGCACCGTGGATCTGGCGCATTACCTTCCTCACCTGGTACGGGCATCAATCCAGGCCGAGCGCGACGACAGCATTCACCTCACCGTCGATACCGAAACTGCCCACGCCCCGTTCAAGCTGGCTTCGGACCTGGGCTTGATCGTCAACGAGCTGGTGGCCAACGCCATCCATCACGGCAACCAGCGCACCACCCATATCCACTTTGCACTCAAGCGTCTCGGTACAGGTGACCTGCAGTTGACGGTGAGCGATCGCGGACCAGGCTTCTCCCCGGCGCAATTGTCGAATGCAGGCGCGTCGGGGTCCAAGCTCAGTGGCCAGGGGTTGATCGGCGCGCTGGCCAAGCGTTGCGGTGCGGTTCTCAACCGCAGCAACGCAGAGGGCGCCGTGGTCACCTTGACCTTGCCGCACCCCTAGACAGTGCGGTTGCGCGCTACAGCGGGCTGCCCTCGTCGGTCTTGATCAAGCCACCCAGAATGTCGCTGCCATCGCTGCCTGCCAGCGCTGCGTACCATTGCCGGGTTTCTTCCGGCACTTCGCCGTGGATGATCGCCGCCCGCTGGCGCGCCTTCACTACCAGACCGGCGACCCGCTCCGCGCGTGCAGCCTCATAGGCCGCCAACGCGGCTGCCGGAGTCAGCTCGCGTTCGATGCAGCGGGCCAGCACCCAGGCATCCTCCATGGCCTGGCAACCGCCCTGCCCTATGTTGGGGGTCATTGCATGGGCCGCGTCCCCCAGCAGCGCAACCCTCGTGCCGACCAAATGGGGGACTCGCTCGGTGTCATGGATTTCCACTCGCGCAACGCTGGCCGGATCCAGCCGTTGCAGAAGACGCTGCACCGAGTCGGGCCAGCCGGCGAATTGCTGCTTGAGTTCGGCGCGATAGCCTTCACGGACGTTGGCCGTTCCTGCCGGCAACGGTACGTCGAAGAAGAAATACAACTCACCGTTCCCCATGGGCATCAACGACACCCGCTTGTGGTCACCCACGTACTGCACCCATTCATCGGCGGGTGCCAGGTCGGGTGCCGACTGGATGCGACCATTCCAATTGACGTAGCCGCAATAGCGCCGCGGAATCGGTCGGCCGGCAATCTTGTCGCGCAGCACCGAGTGGGTGCCGTTTGCCGCTATCAGCAGGTCGGCTGTCACCGTTTCACCCGTCGACAGCATGACCTGTACATGCTTCTCGCTTGCCTCATAGTCCAGGCAAGCAACTCCAAGGCTCACATTCTGCATCTCCACCGCCTCGAGCAGAATGCTTTGCAGACGCGCACGGGCGATTGGAAAGGCTCGACGCCGGGCGTGGCTGTACAAGGGTTGCAGATCGAAACGGGTGAGCAAGCGGCCTTGGTGGTCGCTGTAACTCATGGTCTGCATATGGCCGCCCGCTTGCTCGCTGGACCCACCCAGGCCCAGCGCATCCATCACCCGCACACCATTCGGCCAGATTGAAATGGCTGCGCCGACCGGGGCCAGCTCTGCCGCACGTTCATAGACGTGCACCCGGTGGCCAGCCTGACGCAGGGCCACGGCGGCGCTGAGGCCACCCATGCCGGCACCGGCAATGACGATATTCAAGGCTTTCATGGCTTCTCCACTGAGATCGGTTTGATCCGAGACCGTGCAAAAAGCTGTCCAAGTGATCAGGAACCGCTATCAGCCGAGATTACGCCGACAAGCCAGGTGTGCCCAGTGAGGGCTGGCGTCAAACCGGTGCGTCGCTGCCGCGTGCGCACCGGTTTGCAGCGTCGGGACTCAGCGCAGGAGGTTGTTCTTGGCCAGACTTACCAGTTCCTTGGCTCGCCCGTCGAGTACCGCACGCATCATGAACAAGCCGAAGCCCTTGACGTTGGCTGCCGTGATTTCCGGCGGCATGATCAATTCCTGACGCTCGCTGACCACATCCACCAAAACCGGCCCATCATGCTCGAACGCCTCGATCAGGGCGGCACGCAGATCCTGCGGTTTCTCCACACGGATGCCCTTGATACCCATGCCCTGGGCGAACGTGGCGAAGTTCGGATTCTTCAGCTCGCAGCCCACGTCCACCAGACCGCTGGCCTTCATTTCCATTTCGACGAAGCCCAGCGTGCCGTTGTTAAGCACGATGACCTTGACCGGCAGGTTGGCCTGGCTGAGGGTAAGGAAGTCACCCATCATCATGGCGAAGCCGCCGTCGCCGGACATCGACACGACCTGGCGGTCGGGGTAGGCCGCCTGTGCGCCGATGGCCTGGAGCATGGCGTTGGCCATCGAGCCATGGTTGAACGAGCCGATCAGGCGGCGCTTGCCGTTCATTTTCAGGTAGCGGGCGGCCCAGGCGGTGGGCGTGCCCACATCGCAGGTGAATACCGCATCGTCGGCGGCCAGCTCGCTGACCAATCGGCTGACGTATTGCGGGTGGATGATCGTGCTGTTCGGGCCGCTCTCGGCGAGGTCGTCGAGGCCCTTTCGCGCGCTGTCGTAGTCCGCCAGCGCCTTGTTCAAGTGCATGGTGTCGGTGCGTTCTTCAAGGCGTGGCAACAGTTGCTGCACGGTGTGCTTGATGTCGCCGATCAGACCGATAGCCAGTGGGCAGCGATTGCCCAATGCCTCAGGCTGCAAATCGATCTGGGCAATGCGCGAGTGCTCAGGAAAGAACTGCCGGTACGGAAAGTTGGTGCCGAGCATCAGCAGAGTGTCGCATTCCTTCATGGCATTGAAGCCGGAAGCGAAGCCGATCAGCCCAGTCATGCCCACGTCGTAGGGATTGTCGTATTCCAGGTGCTCCTTGCCGCGCAGGGCGTGCACGATGGGCGCCTTGAGCTGCTTGGCCAGCGCCACGACTTCGCTGTGTGCCCCTGCGCACCCGGCACCGCACAGCAGGGTGACGCGCTTGCCGCCGTTGAGAAACCGGGCGAGCTCGTCGAGTTGCCCCGGCGCAGGAACGACCACTGGCGCCTGTGGTGCAATCCACTGGCTGACCGGCGCGTCGAGCGAGCTCAGCGCCACATCGCCCGGAATCACTACCACGGCAACGCCGCGGCGACTGATGGCAACGCGCATGGCCCGCTCCAGAATCTGCGGCAATTGCTCGGGGCGCGAGACCAGTTCTACATAATGGCTGCAGTCTTTGAACAGCGACTCGGGGTGGGTCGCCTGGAAGTAGTCTATGCCGATCTCGCTGCTGGGAATGTGCGCTGCAATCGCCAGCACCGGCACGCCGCTGCGATGACAGTCGAACAAGCCGTTGATCAAATGCAGGTTGCCCGGTCCGCAGCTGCCGGCACAGACCGCCAGTTCACCGGTCAGATGCGCCTCGCCGCCAGCGGCGAAGGCCCCGGCCTCTTCGTTGCGCATGTGTATCCAATCCAGCCCGCCCAACCGACGCATTGAATCGGTCAGGCCATTCAAGGAATCACCCACTACGCCATAGATGCGTTTGACACCTGCGTGCTTGAGGGTATTGACCATGAAATCGGCTGCAGTGGACATTTGGCGCTCCTTTGAAAATATAAGTTCAAGGGCTCTGAGTACCGCCACGCCGAGGGTGTTCCGCTCGATTTATTAACAAAAATTATAGAATTGGCCCACGGGTTCTATAAGGGCGCCTGCGGCTGCGCGCAAACCGGGTATTCAAATGCAAGAAAGCCCGACCGGGGTCGGGCTTTCTTATAAGCGGTGCAGCACGCTGAGCGATATATCAGTTCAGCAGTTCCGCAGGCACGGTGCCGCCGTTTTCAGCGAGCTTCTTCATCACAGCAGAGTGCAGCCAGGTGTTCATCGCTGCCGAATCATCGGTCGAACCGGTGTAGTGCAACTCTTCGGCAAGTTCCTTGCGCGCGGTCAGGCTGCTGTCCAGGCCAAGCAATTTGAGCAAATCGACGATCGACGTACGCCAGTTCAAAGTTTCGCCGTGACTGGCTGCCATCGCTTCGAGCTTTTGAGCCACATCCACCTGGGTGATCGGCGCAGCGGAGGGCTGGTTCGTGACGGTAGTGGTGGGCGATGCACCTGGCGCAGGAGCAACGGGAGTTTGTGTAGAAGCGTCTGCGTCCGGAACAGCGTGCTTGCCGATACCCAGTTTCTCGAGGATGCTGCTAAAAAAGCTCATTTCGTATCTCCAGATTTCTTGGCTGCTGCCGTGGATTCGACAGCCTACTTAAGACCTGACACCCTTGGCCGCCGAAAAGTTTAATCGAGCCTGCGACATTCCGTGTCCTCGACCGGATACGAAGCTAGCCACATATTGTAATAAACGTTATTTAGTTGTGGCATCGGTGCGCACACTGCGCCAGAATCACGCCTCGATACCTTTACCTTTTTTATCCACGATCCATGCCTGGGGATACTCATGTCCAAACTTGCTGAATACCGTCAACTCGAACGTCATCTGGCCGAACAACTTGCAGCACTTGAGGCCATGAAAGGCGACAAGGGCCTGGAACAGGAAATCGAGTTCGAGACCAAGTTGCGTTCGCTGTTGGGCGAATACAATAAAAGCCTCAGGGACATCGTTTCCATTCTCGACCCGCAGCAAGGCGGCAAACCAGTCAAGGCCAGCGCAGCGCCTGAAAAAGCCACGCGCAAGCCGCGCTCGCTGAAAACCTACAAGAACCCCCACTCGGGTGAAGTCGTCGAAACCAAAGGCGGCAACCACAAGACCTTGAAGGAATGGAAAGCCGAATACGGTTCCGACACTGTCGAAAGCTGGTTGAGCTAAGCCGCACCCACCGGCAAGCAGCGACATACGGCCCGCTTGCCGGATCGCATCACCCCTCCCCTCACACCGTCATTGTCGATGATCCCGCGATGTATCCCACCACACCCGATGGACGCTATTTCGTCGTACGCGGCCGGCTCTGGCGATGCAGCAACCCTGCCCTGCCCGAAGCCGTGCGCGAACATTGGGTCAAGGTGCTCATGGATGCACGGCGAGCGGTCAAGGCCGCCAAGCACTCGGAAGATCCCGAGGCTCTCGTAAAAGCCCGCGCGCAGGTCGATGTCGCCAAGCAGGCCTTGGGCGAGCGCGGGGAAGTGTGGTGGGACGACGGCAGCGCCGACGTCAACCGACGCATGGCGCGCAATACCGACTATGCAGAGTGGTACGCCGGGCTTGATGAAGCGTCACTGAAGTAGCTGATACCTGCGTCGTTCAACCGCGCCGAGAGAACCCCCGGCGCGGCAATGAGCGATCAAACGCTGACGGTCGGCACCTGATCCATCAGTTTTTCCAGGCTGATCGGCAGGTCACGCACACGCTTGCCGGTGGCATGGTAGACCGCGTTGGCCACAGCAGCCGCCAAACCGGTCACACCGATTTCACCCACACCACGCGCACCGTACTCGTTGAGGTTGTAGTCGGGGTAATCGAGCAGGATCACATCGATGTCCGGCTGATCGGCGTGCACCGGCACCACATACTCCGCGTAGTTGTTGTTCACCGGCATGCCATTGCGCTCGTCGTAGTCGGTCGACTCGAACAGCGCCATGCCGATGGCCATGACAATGGCACCTTCGACCTGATTGCGTGCGGTCTTGGCATTGATGATCTTGCCCACATCAATGGCGCTGACCACGCGCGACACGCGCAGGCGGGAGATACCCGGATCCCAGCGCACCTCGACGAAATGCGCGCCGAACGAGCTGAATGCATGCTTCTTGGTATCGGCCATACCGGTATGGGCCTCGCCTTCGGCGCTGGCGATCTTCAGCTTCTTGAGTACTTCGGCGAACTCCAGGCTGGTCGAACCGTCCTGCAGGCGCCCGTTGCTGACCGTGATCGCTTCTGGCTTGGCATTGGCCAGCCCGCCCTCTTCCGAGGCTGCGAAGCTCTTGAGCTGGGTGAGCGCGGCGCGCGTGGCCTCTGCCACGGCCGGCAAGGCACTGGCCGTCATCCACGAGCCGCCGGAAACAGGCGCGGGCGGATAGGACGAGTTGCCCAGTTCCACGGTGATCCGCTCCAGCGGCAGACCAGTGATGTCACTGACGCACTGGGCAAGCACCGTGTAGGTGCCGGTCCCAATGTCCTGAGCACCGCAGTACACCACGGCGCGACCGTCGGAGGTCAACGAGACCCGCGCTTCGCACGGCGTGCGAAAGGCATCCCAGTTGCACTGCGCCATGCCGTAGCCGACGATCTCGTGGCCATCGCGCATGCTGCCGATACCCGGCGTGCGCTTGGCCCAGCCGAAACGCTCGGCGCCTTGCGCCAGTGCTTCGCGCAGATGGTTGCCGGACCACGGCAGTTTCTCCTGCTCGTTCTGCTCGGCCCAATTCAACTGGCGAAAGGCGAGCGGGTCCATCTTGCAGCGTTCGGCCAGTTCGTCGATAGCCGACTCCAGCGCAAACAGGCCAGGGGCTGCGCCTGGAGCACGCATCGAGGTCGGTGCGCCGCGGTTGACCTGCACCGTGCCATGGGTCACTTCGACGTTTGCACACGAGTACAGGCTGGCACTCATGCCCCCGCAGTTCTCGACATACTGGTCGCCGATCCCGGTGGTGTTGAGCGATTCATGACGCAGGGAAACCAGCTTGCCCTTGCCATCGGCCGCCAGGCGCATGCGCTGGCGGGTCTCCGGGCGATGCCCTACCGTGGTGAACATCTGCGCTCGCGGCAGCACCAGTTGCACCGGTCGGCCGACGATCTTGGCAGCCGCACAGGCAGCTACCGAGTGCGGCCAGATCCACAGCTTGCCGCCGAAGCCCGAACCAATGAACGGCGCACGCACTTCCACGCGCTCGGTGGGCAGGCCGAAGATCTGCGCCAGGGTGTTGCGGTGAACCACGACCGACTGGGTGGATTCATACACCACCAGTCGACCGTTGTCCCACAGCGCAACGGTGGCGTGCATTTCCATGGGGTTGTGGGTTTCCACAGGCGTCGTATAAGTGGCGTCTACCGTCTGCGCACCGCCATCGAAGGCGCTGGCTGGATCGCCACGCTTGTGGCCCTGCCCGCCGTCGGCGGCTGCGCGCCGCTTCAGTCCCTGCTCCAGATTGGCGGCAGCCGCGCTTTCGCTGTAGCTGACCTTGACCTTGTAGGCCGCTTCGCGCGCATGCTCGAACGTGTCGGCAACCACCAGCGCCACGAACTGCCCGGCATAACGCACGACGTTGTCCTCGAACGGCAGCCTTTTCTCATCGGTACGCGAGCCTGTCAGCACCCCTGCCAGGGAGAAAGGCACGGGCGAGGTGTGGAACGCCTGGGGAAAGTTGCCGTGGTGCAGAATTTCCAGCACGCCGGGCGAGCGGCGCGCCGCCTCGATGTCCAAAGACTTGATCGAGCCACTGGCCACCGTGCTGTAGACGCCGTAGGCGAAGACCATGCCCTTGGGCTGATGGTCGGCCGCATACTGCGCGCTGCCGGTGACCTTCAGGCGACCGTCGATGCGGCGTGGGGATGCCCCCATGATTGACTCGCTCATGCCATGGCTCCTGTGCTCAGGGTGGAAAGGTTGCGCACGATGGCCTGCTGCCCAAGGGGAATCTTGTAGGCGTTGTGTGCATACGGCTTGGACCCTTGCAGCGCGATGGCTGCGGCCTTGGCGAAGTTTTCCGGGGTAGCGGCCGCACCGCGCAGTGCGCGCTCGGCTTCCAGCGCACGCCACGGCTTGGTGCCGACGCCGCCCAAGGCAATGCGGGCCTCGCGAATGACCTGCCCGTCCATGACCAGAATCACCGCGCTGGAAGCCAGCGCAAACTGGTAGGACGCGCGATCACGCAGCTTCAGGTACGCAGACTTGCCGTTGGCCAATGGCGCATTCAGCGTTACATGGGTGATCAATTCGTCAGGCTGCAGCGCATGCTCTTTCCACGGCGTGGCGCCCGGCAGCAAGTGGAAGTCCTGGAAGTCGATCTCGCGTTTGCCGTTGGGGCCTTGCACCTGCACGGTCGCACCAATCGCCGCCATGGCCACGCACATGTCCGAAGGATGGGTGGCAATGCACTGGTCGCTGGTGCCCAGTACCGCGTGCACGCTGCGGTTGTGCCCGCCGATGGCAGCACAGCCCGAGCCGGGCACGCGCTTGTTGCATGCGGAAACGCCGTCGCGGAAATAATTGCAGCGCACCCGCTGCATGACGTTGCCGCCGGTGGTCGCCTTGTTGCGCAGTTGCGTGGTCGCCCCGGACAGCAGCGCCTGGGACAGCACCGCGTAATCACTTTTGATGCGCGGATGATTGGCCAGACGAGTGTTGCTGACCATGGCGCCGATACGGGTCCGGCCATCGCTCAAGGTTTCGACCTGATCCAGCGCCAAGGCATGCACGTCGATGACCCGATCAGGCTGCATGATGTCGATCTTGACCAGATCCAGCAGGGTCGTACCGCCGGCGAGAAACGCCGTGGCTTCATTGCGGGCATGGGTCGCAACGGCCTGTTCGGGGCTGGTTGCGCGGGTGTATTCCAAGGCTCTCATCAGCTGGCTCCCTGTACTTTGCCACGGGCGTCCTGCACGGCGGCAAGGATGTTCTTGTACGCGCCACATCGGCAGATGTTGCCACTCATGGCCTCGCGCACGCTGGCGTCGTCGGCGCCGATGTCCGGGTCCTTGATGATGGCCGCAGCGGTCATCATCTGGCCCGAGGTGCAATAGCCGCACTGGAACGCGTCGTGGGCCCAGAACGCTTCCTGGATCGGGTGCAACTGACCATTGCGCTCCAGACCTTCGATGGTGGTGATGTCATCGCCCTGGTGCATGGCCGCCAGGGACAGACAGCTGTTCACCGGCTGACCATTGATGTGCAGCGTGCAGGCCCCGCACTGGCCGTGGTCGCAGCCCTTCTTGGTGCCGGTCAGCATCAGGCGGTCGCGCAACACGTCCAGCAGCACAGCGTTGCCGGGCACGTTGAGCGTGTGCGGCTGGCCATTGACCTTGAGCGTGATCCGCTGCTCGCCCTTGGCCAACGGCTTGTCACTGTCGTCGATAGGCGCCAACTGGGCGGCCTGGGCCCACACCGGAGCGGTGGCAGCGGCCATGCCCGAGATACCCATGGTGCGCAGGAAATTGCGCCGCGAGGGCGTGGTCAGTTCTTTAAACAACTCACCGGAACCCTCTGGATCGGGAGAAATCTTTTCGGTCGGATCGGTCATGTTGCGGTCCTCATCTATTTTTTTATGTCTCGAATCACGGTCTTGCTGCGTCTAGTGCAGACACCTGGATCACGCCATTGGTTGAGGTCGTACGTCAGGTGACAAGACACTATGGTTTCAAAGCGTGTCGCGGATCACGCCATTGACGACCCGCACGATGCCCGACATGGCAACGAGGGCAGCTGTTGCCGGGGTCTTGCAGAGCGGGTTCAAACCTGTGGGGGCGCTCATGCGCTGCGGGAAACGTCACTCCGTTCGCCGATCCGGCGACTCAGTATGCGGTCGACCACGGAGCGCCACTTGCCCAATCGAGTGGCGTTCTTGCCTATTCCAGTGGAAGCGACGAGGTATGCGCGAGCGCAGCAAGGCTAGCCGTTTCCGCGCAAGGCCGCGATGTCGCGCTTGGGTGGCGCGCCGAACAGACGACTGTACTCGCGACTGAACTGCGACGGACTTTCATACCCAACCTTGAAGGCTGCGCTGGACACGTCCTGATGTTCATTGAGCATCAACCGCTTCGCTTCATTGAGCCGCAGCCACTTTTGATACTGCAGCGGGCTCATCCTGGTAAGTTGGCGGAAATGATGATGAAAGGTCGGGGTACTCATCTGCACCCTGGCTGCCAGTTCGTCGACGCGCAGCGCTGACGTGTAATTCAACTTCAGCCAATCGATCGCTCTGCCTATGCGATAACCCTGCCCGTCCACCGAGGTGATCTGCCGCAGCCGACCCGCCTGGTCGCCTTGCAGCAGGCGATAGTGGATTTCGCGCTGGATCAGTGGCGCCAGCACAGGAATGGACCGTGGCTCATCGAACAGCGCCAGCAGCCGTTCGAACGAGGCCAGCAACGGCAGCGTTACCGAACCGATACCTACGCCCTGGACCGCGGCCCGATCGCGAATGGGCGGCAGATCACCCTGCGCTATCAGTTCGGCCAGCATGCGCATATCCAGCTTGAACGTCAGCCCTAGGCATGGCTGCTCGTGGCTGGCAACCAACACTTCGGAGTTGGCAGGCAGATCCAGCGACGTGATCAGAAACTTCGAGGTGCTGTATTGATAACCTTCGCCCCCCACCCACAGCTGCTTTTCGCCCTGAGCAACCAGAATGATGCTGGGCTCGACCATGCAGGTCATGGGCGGTGCCGGGCAGTCGCGTCGAAAAAAACCAAGACCTGCGATCTCCGTTCGGTAATCGCCAGGCGCCTTGGTGTGCGAGGCGATCATCCGCGTCAGCGTTTCCTGCGTCGATGAGCCTGGGCCAGTCGTGTCGAATTCGTTCGTCATATTCACCTTGCTCCCGTGTCACGAACTCTAACTCGCCTCTGCTCGTTCGTCCCGCCATCCAGTGCAGACTCATAGGATCAGGCAAGTAATCCAGTGCAATGCGCTACAGAGAGGCTCACTGGACCGAGACAATGGCCATCGATAAATCTCTGGAGAAGACCTCTCGAATGAACCGATCTTCGACCTCCGCCACCCACACCGGTGAATCATGGGGCGCCGTGTTCGCCATGTCGCTCGCCGCCTTCGTGCTGGTGGCCTCGGAATTCATGCCCATCAGCCTGCTCACACCCATCGCGGCGGACCTGCACATCACCGAGGGCCAGGCCGGCCAGGGCATCTCCGTATCAGGGCTGTTCGCGCTTTTCACCAGCCTGCTGATCGCATCGGTGGCCGCTCGGGTCGAGCGCAAACCGCTGCTCGTTGCACTTACCCTGCTGATGATCGTTTCCGCAGCCGTCGTTGCCTTTGCACCCAACTATTGGGTATTCATGGGTGCACGCGCCCTGATCGGCGTCGCCATCGGCGGGTTCTGGTCATTGTCGGCAGCGACCGCCATGCGCCTGGTGCCTGAAGGCCAGGTCACCCGGGCGATGGCTATCGTCAACGGCGGCAATGCTCTGGCAACGGTCGTGGCAGCGCCCCTGGGCAGTTTTCTCGGCGCGCTGATCGGCTGGCGCGGTGCCTTTCTGGCCCTTCTCCCCGTGGCCGTGATTGCCTGTGCATGGTTGTTGATGAGCCTTCCAACCCTGAAAGCGCGCAGCGAGTCGGGCACCGGCAACGTTCTCACGCTGATGAAACGCACCCCGGTCGCCTTGGGCATGGTCGCGGTAAGCGTATTTTTCATGGGTCAGTTCATGCTCTTCACCTATCTGCGTCCGTTTCTGGAAACGGTCACGCAAGTCAGTGTTTCCATGCTTTCGTTGATGCTGCTGGTGCTAGGCCTGGCCGGGCTTGCCGGCACGTTCCTGATCGAAGCCTTCCTGAAAAATGGCCTGCATCAAACGCTGACCGTTATCCCGATCCTGATGGCCGCCATCGCCATGGCACTGTTGTCATTCGGCAGCTCGACGGCCATCACTACGGTACTGCTGGGGCTTTGGGGAGCGGTTGCGACTGCCGCACCGGTGGGATGGTGGACGTGGCTGGCAAGAACCCTTCCGAACGATGCGGAGGCAGGCGGTGGCTTGATGGTGGCGATCATCCAACTGGCCATCGCGTCCGGGGCCATCGTCGGTGGGCTGGTATTCGACGCAAGCGGCTACCGGGCGACTTTTGAAACGAGCGCAGGGTTGCTCGGCTTGGCAGCGGTACTTGCCTTTCTGGCGGGACGCGCGGCAACCCGGGCAGCTGCAGGCGGCACGTCGGGGGCAGCGCGGCCCTGCGCACCGGCTGCCAGGTAGGCGAAACGCCGACTCGGCGTATCGCACAACCGATGCGTCAGGTGACAGATGGCAGATCCATACCCGCCCTCGCCCAGAACGCTTCGGCGGACTGACCCAGGTTTGCTTTCGGCCGGGTCAGGTGCACCTCCAGCGGTATGTCCCAACTCTCATCGAGCGCCCTGACCAAACGTCCCTCGTGAATCTCCTGCTCGGTCAGGCTCTTGGGCAACCACGCTACGCCCTTGCTTTCGAGAGCCATGGACATGAGCACCGCCGCCAGGTGGCTGTTGAACAGCGGGCGCAAGTGAAGGTAGTCCTCCTTGCCCCGCAGCCTGTGGGCGACGATCCGCCCCAACCCCGACTCATGGGTATAGGCAAGATAAGGCAGTGTGGCGGGCGAGGTGTCGAAGTGCGAGGAGGCACTGGCAAGCGGTACCAACACGTCCTCTCCGACCTTTTTGCTGATGAACTGATCGGGCGCCAGCAGCGGCGGAACATCGGGATGGCGATGGCAGAGCAGAAACTGGACCTGTCCGTGTATCAGCATCTGCTCGCAGACAGCCATGCTGTCGGAGTGCAGCTGCACCGCTTCGATGGGTGCACCGGTTTCCGAACTGCGCAGCCACCTGGGGAAAAACGTGAACGACAGCGAGTGAGTGGCGGCGAACTTGAGTGAGCGTGCCGACACGCCCGCCACTTCCTGCGCCTCGTTGCGCAGCCGATACAGGTGGCGCGCCGCCTCCTGTGCACCGGGCAGAATCTGCCTGCCCGCCTCAGTCAAGGTCGCGCCATGGGGCGTGCGCACGAACAGCTCCACCCCCATCCAGTTTTCCAGCGAGCGAACCCTGCGGCTGAAAGCCGGCTGGGTGATGTGGCGGGCTTCGGCCGCGCGCACGAAGCTGCCGTATTCGGCAAGCGCCGAAAGGTCTTCAAGCCAGACGAGTTCCAAGGGCCATGCCTTCTGTGCATAGGGTTGGGCATTAATAGCATTGGGCGGGTGACTTCGCAAAGCCTAACGTGGGGCCACAACCCATAAGAGGAACCCCTCCATGCGCATCGTCGACATTCGTGAGAAGACCGTTTCCATCGCCTCCCCCATTGCCAACGCCTACATCGACTTTTCCAAGATGACCTGCTCGGTCGTGGCGGTCATCACCGACGTGATCCGCGATGGCAAACCGGTCATCGGCTACGGCTTCAACTCCAACGGTCGCTACGGCCAGGGCGCGCTGATGCGCGACCGTTTTCTCGCCCGCATCACCGAAGCCGACCCCGATACCCTCGTCGATCATGAAAACAACAACCTCGACCCGTTCGCCATCTGGAAAGCGCTGATGACCAACGAAAAGCCTGGAGGCCACGGCGAGCGCTCGGTGGCGGTCGGCACCATCGACATGGCGGTATGGGATGCGGTCGCCAAGATAGAAGGCAAACCACTGTATCGCCTGCTGGCCGACCGCTACCGCAACGGCGTGGCGGACGACAAGGTCTGGGTCTACGCCGCCGGCGGCTATTACTACCCTGGCAAGGACCAGACCAAGCTCAAGGCCGAAATGCAGAGCTATCTGGATCGTGGCTACGACGTGGTCAAGATGAAGATCGGCGCGGTGCCGCTCGATGAAGACATCCGGCGTATCGAAGCAGTGCTCGAAGTGGTCGGCGATGGTCGTCGTCTGGCGGTCGATGCCAATGGTCGCTTCGACCTGCAGACAGGTATCGCCTACGCCGAGGCCATCAAGAAGTACAACCTCTTCTGGTACGAAGAGGTCGGCGATCCGCTGGACTATGCCCTGCAGGCCGAGCTCGCCAATCACTACGAATTGCCCATGGCCACCGGCGAAAACCTGTTCTCCCACCAGGACGCTCGCAATCTGTTGCGCCATGGCGGTATGCGCCCCGACCGTGACTACCTGCAGTTCGACTGCGCGTTGTCCTACGGCCTGGTCGAGTACATGCGCACTCTGAAAGTAATGGAAGACATGGGCTGGTCTTCGCGCCGCGTGGTCCCGCACGGCGGCCACCAAATGTCATTGAACATTGCCGCGGGCCTGCACTTGGGTGGCAACGAATCCTACCCGGATGTCTTCCAGCCGTTCGGTGGCTTCGCTGACGGTATCCAGGTCGAAAACGGCTATGTCGGCCTGCCGGAGATTCCAGGTGTCGGTTTCGAAGCCAAATCGGCCCTCTACGCCGTCATGCGCGAGCTTGGCGAAGGCTGATCGCCTCCCTCTGCGGCCTGTGCCAAACAGGCCGCGAACGCTGGCGTCAGGCGCTGACGTCACGCCACATGCCCATCACAACAATAAAATGAGGTGCTCTCGTGGAAATCTCCAGAACCCGCTGGTACGGCCAGCTGTACGTGCAAGTGTTGATCGGTATCGTCATCGGTGCCGCCATTGGATACTTCGCCCCCAACATCGGCGCCAAGCTGCAGCCGATTGCCGACGGTTTCATCAAGCTGATCAAAATGCTGCTGGCACCGATCATCTTCGGCACGGTGGTGGTCGGTATCGCCAAGATGGGCAGCATCAAGGAGGTCGGGCGAATCGGTGTGAAAGCCCTGATCTACTTCGAGATTCTGTCGACGATTGCGCTGGTCGTCGGGTTGATCGTGGTCAACATCGTCAAGCCCGGTGTCGGCATGAACATCAATGTCAGCGCCCTGGATGCCAGCGCCATCAATAAATACAGCCAGGCCGCCAGCGAGCAAGGCGGCACCGTCGAGTTCTTTCTCAACATCATCCCGCACACGTTCATCGGCGCCTTTTCCAACGGCGTGATGCTTCAGGTGATACTGCTCTCGGTGTTGATGGGCATTGCCCTGGTTCAGCTGGGCGAAACCAGCAAGCCTCTGATCAATACCATCGATCTGTTCCTGCAAGGCCTGTTCAAGATCGTCGCCATGGTCATGCGCCTGGCCCCGCTCGGCGCCGGTGCCGGCATGGCGTTCACCATCGGCAAGTACGGGATTGGCACGTTGCTCTCACTCGGGCAATTGCTGGTGGCGCTCTACATCACCACGTTGATATTCATCGTCGTGATACTGGGCACGGTCGCCAGGTGGTCAGGCATGCCGTTGATGCAGTTCCTGCGCTACTTCAAGGATGAAATCCTCATCACCCTGGGCACCTGTTCGACCGAGGCCGTGTTGCCCCGCATGATGGTCAAGCTGGAAAAACTGGGCTGCAAGAAATCGGTCGTGGGGATGGTTCTGCCGACCGGATATACCTTCAATGCGGACGGTACCTGCATCTACCTGACCATGGCCGCGATTTTCATTGCCCAGGCAACCAATACGCCACTGACGTTCGCGGACCAGATGATTCTGCTGGCGGTATTCCTGCTGACGTCCAAAGGCTCCGCAGGCGTGGCAGGGGCCGGGTTCGTGACGCTGGCCGCAACGCTCACCACTATCCATTCCATTCCTCTGGTTGGCCTGGTCCTGCTGCTGGGCATCGACCGGTTCCTCAACGAGGCCCGGGCTGTCACCAACCTGATCGGCAATGGCATCGGCACCATCGCGATCGCCAAGTGGGACAACTCGTTCGATGTCGAGGTCTGCCAGCGTGAGCTAGCCGCCATGAAAGACGAAAAGGCTGCCAGGAAAACGCTGCTGGCGCAGAAATGACCCATTGCCGAGCCGGCGTTGGCGCGGGTTTCAAAGCACCGGTTGACAGCAATCACCTGCCGTTTACGAGCGACGTGTGGTCGTCGATCTGACTCGACAGACGAAACCTGGAAGCGGCCGTCCGAGCCTTCACTCGCCAGATCAAGTCAGCCTGCCACCTCGATGAGTGCGGCATGGACGCGCTTCATCACATGCTCGACACCCTTGGCCATGGAGCAAATGACTGAGGATTTTAACCCCCCCTCAACACAATCAGGAGAGTAACAAATTGAACATCGGAATAATCGGCGCCGGCAATATTGGCGCGACCTTGGCGCGCAAACTTGCAGCGGTGGGTCATACCGTCAAACTGGCCAATTCCAAACGCGCCGACAACATCCAGGCGCTCACCCATGAGATAGGCGTACACGCAGTGACCAAGGAACAAGCGGTCTTGGAAGTGGACGTGGTCATTCTTCCGATTCCTTTCGCCAACTACCCTGATCTTAAGCAAACATTGGGCGGCGCGACCTGAGGCGACAGAGTCGCCGGGGGCTCAAGTAAAGCTACCCATGAACCCCTGCCGCAGCTCCTTACCGAGGGGGATAGGCCCCTGCATCGATCCCGACCCTGCCCGAGTCCGATATCGCTGAAGGGCAGCGGCAAACCTAGGCGCCGCCGGGTACCTCTCGCAGAGCCTCCAACCCCTGAAAAGCAGGCCGAACCACGGAAGGCCTGTGTACTCAAGGTCGGGCAGCGCCAGCGCGTTGTTCCCAAGGTGGGCAGGGTGACCAAGCCTCTACAAGCTTATCGATGAAGAGTCGAATCTTTGGAGAGAGGTGTCGCTTGCTGGGGTAAATAACCCGAATGGGCTCTGCGGCCTCTGCATATACGGCGAGCAATTGAACGAGCTTGCCGTTTCTCAAATCCTCATTTATCACGTAAGACGGCAGCGTAGCGATGCCCAGCCCCGCGACAACAGACCGGTGCAACGACTCAGCGCTGTCCATTTGCAGCCTTCCACTACAAGTGAACGATACACAGCGCCCATTCACTCGAAAATTCCAGGGAAGCAATCTTCCACCACTCACGAAATGCAGGCACTGGTGCTCGGATAAATCCTCAGGCGTTTCAGGCTCTGCATGGTCAGCCAGATACTGGGGTGAGGCGCAGGTGATCATTTGTTGGTAGGCCACCGTGCGCGTCAGTAAACCAGAGTCTTCCTTGGGCGGACCGATGCGCATGGCCAAATCAAACCCCTCATCGATCAGATCGACCAGCCTGTCGGAAAAGCTGATGTCGACGCTCAGCGCAGGCCATTCTTCGAGACAGCGCTCAACGTGCTCAAGGATATGAAGCCTGCCTAGCGCGACAGGCAAGCTCATCCGCAGCCGTCCACTGGGTGTCGAACGGCGAAACGCAAGGGCATCCTCTACCTCGTCCAGGTCCTGCAAAACACCCACACAACGCTCATAAAGAACCTGGCCGTCATCCGTCATGCTCAAACTGCGCGTGGTGCGATTGAGTAGACGTACCTGCAGACGCGCCTCGAGCCTGACTATCGATTTGCCTACCGCTGAACGAGTGAGGCCAAGTTGCTTGGCCGCCGCAGTGAAGCTTCCAGCGTTGACCGAGCCTACAAAAGCGGCGATATCGTTTAGGTTGTGGAGTTCCATATGGCCTCTCTGTCCTCACCGCCAGGGCGGGCTGGCGCCTTTAATGGGGAACCCTATTCCCCAATACCAAGCATAGTATCTCGATTAGCTTATCCACACCCAAAGATCAATTGAGGTCATTATGAATATAGAAGTCCAAGCAGCCGTCCAAACCTGGGCCAACAGCCTTAGCGATCTGGTACCCGTTCTCAAGGGAATCGATACGACCACAAAGCTAAGCGACATCCGCGACGCCTACGCAAAAATGCTCGGACATAATCCAGCGCCCGATGGCGTCAGGTTCGAGGCAGTCGACATGGGTGGAGTGCCTGGCATCCTGGTGACTCCGCAGGAGATCAAAACCGACGCGGTAGTGATGTACATTCACGGCGGGGCTTACATCGTTGGCCGTCCAGACGGTTACCACGGGATCGGCGGCAATTACGCGAAAATGCTGGGCGCTCGTGTATACATGCCGGACTACCGCCTTGCCCCTGAGCATACATTTCCAGCGCCCATCGACGACACATTGCGCGCCTACGAGTGGTTGCTCGAGCAGAACATTCCGGCCAGCAAGATTGCCTTTTCCGGCGAGTCAGCGGGCGGCGCGATGGTTGTCAGCGTAATGGTGGCGGCAAAATCCAAAGGCTTGCCATTGCCTGCCGTTGGCTCCTCGATTTCGCCGTGGGCAAACCTTGAACACACCGGCGCAGCCATGAGTAATCGTGAAGGACTGGATCCGCTGAACTCCAAGCCCGTGCTGGATATTCTCGCCAGAGCGTTTCTGGGCGACACGCTGGCCAATCATCCTCTGGCCTCTCCGGTCTTCGCGGACGTCACAGGCCTTCCGCCGATTCTGGTGCAGATAGGCGAAAACGAGTTGATGTTGACTGACGCCATGCGTCTTGCAACTCACCTTGCCGATAACCGTGTTCGCGTCAACCTGGAAGTATGGCCTGCGATGTTTCACGCCTGGCACTTTTACGCCGCGATCTTGCCAGAGGGTCAG
Source organism: Pseudomonas sp. CFBP 8758 (assembly GCF_014841725.1). Classification (NCBI taxonomy): domain Bacteria; kingdom Pseudomonadati; phylum Pseudomonadota; class Gammaproteobacteria; order Pseudomonadales; family Pseudomonadaceae; genus Pseudomonas; species Pseudomonas sp. CFBP 8758. Next base: position 389,011 of record NZ_JACYUK010000006.1, read on the forward strand.
CAGGCCATGGAGAGTTCGGTGCGTTTCATCGAGAAAGGGCTGGCGGATGCCCACGGCTGAAACCCAGAACACTCACTGCAGAAGGATCATTGGATAAGTTGATGCGGGCTCACGCGATTGCATCGGACGGGCGGGCCTCATCAGAACATCGTCTAACGGACTGCTCAGTACGTGAAGTCTGGGCTCCCTGTCGCTGAGGCGGGAACACTCGCCTCCTCGCAGTGCATGTTCAAGGAACTTGCGCAGCTAAATCAGTTGACGCGCAAGAATGGTGTCCCAGGCGGGGTTCGAACCTGCAACCTTCCCCTTAGGAGGGGGATGCTCTATCCAATTGAGCTACTGAGACACACGGCGTCGTGCCAGGCGGCACGACGAACGGCGTGCATGTTACCCAGCCACGCGCGGTTTGTCATGCAACGTGGACAGTTTTATCCGTGGCAAATGCCGATCAAGGATGAACGCGACAGTCATGCATTTTGCAATGCCTGCAGAGACCCAGGTATGCAGAATGCAATATCAATGTGCCTGCCTTCCTTGGTATGCCTCTGAATTACTTAGAAATTTCGCTAAATAAAAAGTTGGCACGCGCCCTGCTATGTTCCTGGCTGAACACTGATTTGCCACCACCAGCCATGGAGCGTCCCAATGAACAGCGTCCTCGTCATGCTCAATGTTATGGCATTGGTCACCTTCATTGGCTTTCAGTTCCACACTCAAGGCGACGACCCTGCACTTGTCCACATCGACGCTGCTCGACTAATCCCTGCGCCCGTTGCCCGCGTCGCGGCTTCGGGCCCCGAACGACCTGTCATGGCTGCACAGGGTGTCAACGAGACCGCGACGACGCAACGGTCTGAACGCTACATATTTTAAGGAGTTGTCGATGTCGAGATACGCCTTGGCGTTCATGTTTGTGGCTGCCGTGTGCTGGATCGGCGCACTTACCCTCGAGCAGAACGCCGTCGCTTTGGGGACAATGCTACAAGTGCTGGGCAGCATCAGCGCTGTGGCATTTTTGCTGGCAATGGTCAAAGGCCGCAGGATCAAATTCGATCCATACTTGCGTTGATTTTCCAACCAATTGATACGCGGCGTAAATCAATACTAGCAAATGGCCCAAATGTCACTATGCTAGCCCAAGGGTAGCTCGCACGTGCTGTGCGCGGTGTGCACAAGACGGGTCAGAGCACCTCTCGAACGAATCTTCGACTTTTTTCGAACGGCGTGATCGCAAATTTCCACCGGCCTTGTAAAATACCTGCCGCTGGGGACTGGCCAAATGCCACGATTCGGATCATTATTTGTCACAGATTTGGCGTCAAGGTTATGTCGCAACTAAGGCATCATAGCGCGGCATCGGCAGGCTGGAACAATTTGCCGATCGGCGTGTCCTAACCGACATCCTGCGGCCTACTTCGAGAACCGCTCCCCCTGAACTTATCGGTCAACACTATGCGCCCACTCAAACAGGCTGTTTACTCCAGCCGCACGGCTGACAAATTTGTAGTACGTCTTCCCGACGGGATGCGTGAGCAGATCGCTGAGGTGGCTCGTAACCATCACCGAAGCATGAACTCCGAGATCATCGCACGCCTGGAACAGAGCCTGATCCAGGAAGGTGCCTTGGGCGAAGAGTTGAGCATGAAGATGGACAGTCCGGAGCTGTCTCTGCACGAGCGCGAGCTTTTGCAGCGTTTCCGCCAGTTGTCTCACCGACAGCAAAACGCACTGGTGTCCTTGATCGCCCATGACGTCGAGGCCGCAGCCGAAGCGTCATGAACACCGCTGCAAAGAAAAGCCAGCTCTAGAGCTGGCTTTTTTGTGGGCGACGCTCAGCTCAAGCCGCTGCTTGAACCCGTGCGCCCTTCACGCGATCGACCAACACCGCCACCAGCAGGGTTGCCACCGAAGGCACCAGCCAGGCCAGGCCCTGCTCGCTCAGGGGAAGATCGAGCAGGGATGTTGGCAGCCACTGCGAGAACCCTGCCCCCTTGATCGCATCGATCAGGCCGAACAGCAACGAGACGAACATCACCGGCCCGAGAATGCGCGACTGCGAATGCCACAGCCCTGCGCAGAAGCTCAACGCCACCAGCACGATGCAGGGAGGGTAGATGGCTGTCAGCACTGGAATCGAAAACGCGATCAGCTTGGTCAGGCCCAGGTTCGAGACCAGCAGCGAGAACAGTGCGAGCAACAACACCAGCGTCTTATAGGACAGCGGCAGCACTCGGCTGAAGTACTCGGCGCAGGCGCAGGTCAAACCCACTGCAGTCACCAGGCAGGCCAGCGAGATCAGCACGGCCAGAAAACCACTGCCAAGGGCTCCGAAGGTGTGCTGCACGTAGGCATGCAACACCGCTGCGCCATTGGTGGCGCCTGCAGCTACGGCGTGGCTGCCCGACCCGAGGCGGAACAGACTGACATACACCAGCGCCAGCCCTACCCCGGCAATCAGACCCGCAATGATCGCATAGCGCGTGATCAGCTGGGGTGACTCGACACCTCTGGAGCGGATGGCATTGACGATGACGATGCCGAACACCAAAGCGCCCAGCGTATCCATGGTCAGGTAGCCGTTGATGAAACCCAGGGAAAACGGTGCTGCAACGTACTCGGGTACCGCGTCACCGCTGGGGCCTACCGGCAAGGCAAACGCTGCAATGCCCAACACCGCCAAGGCGATGATTTTCAGCGGCGCCAGAAACCGTCCGACGGTATCGAGCAGGCGCCCCGGATAAAGCGAAACGAAAAACACCAGCAGGAAGTACACCGCGCTGTAGAGGAACAGTGCCAGGGGTGTCTCACCGGTCAGCGGCGCCAGACCCACGGCGAACGATACCGTGGCAGTGCGCGGCGTGGCGAACAGCGGCCCTACGGCCAGATAGCACACCGCTGCAAGCAACCCGCCTGCCACTTTGCCGATCGGGCTGCTCAACGCGTCCATCGAGCCGCCGACCCTGGCCAGCGCGACCACGGTTATCACCGGCAGACCTACTGCGGTCACCAGGAAGCCCAGCGCGGCCATCCAGACGTTCGGGCCAGCCTGCAGACCGACGAAGGGAGGGAAGATGATGTTGCCTGCGCCTACGAACAAGGCGAATGTCATGAATCCAAGCGCCAGAATATCCTGGCCTTTAAGCACTTTCATTGGAAGGAAACCACGTCAATAGATTGGAATTGAGAGAGGTTTTCCCCATGGATGAGGGAAACACGGTCGGCCGGATGAGGCCAGACCTGGTGCGCGGACCTTAGCCTTGTGGGCAAGCCGGGCAAAACGGCGCGTAGAGTAGCGAAAATGCGCGCTCATCGCACTGTTGCAGTGCGAAGTGTCCGCTGAGCGCACCTGTGTGTCGCATCGGTGCAAGACTCAGCGGAAACGGTACAGCTAATCCTTCCGCCCCCAAAACCGAGGGCTTGGGGATTACAGGGCCATGTCGGCCGCTGGATTGCTTTCAGCCTTCGGTGCAGCCTGACCTTCGATCGGGTTGGCAGCAGCGGCGGCCTGGTCGATCACCGGCGGTGCAACAGCCAACTGCAGGATCTTGGCGGTGTAGTTCCACTCTTTCTGCACAGCCTCTGGCGAGTTGTTCAGTGCAGTCCCGTAGCTCGGCACGATCTGACGCAGTTTTGCTTGCCATTCAGGCGTGGCAACTTTGTCCTTGAACGCTTTTTCCAGCACGTTGATCATGATCGGTGCTGCAGTCGATGCGCCCGGCGAAGCGCCCAGCAAACCGGCAATGCTGTTGTCCTTGGACACCACGATTTCGGTACCCAGTTTCAGCACGCCGCCCTTCTCTTCGTCGCGCTTGATGATCTGCACGCGCTGGCCGGCCTGCCACAGACGCCAGTCTTCTTTCTTGGCGTTGGGGAAGTACTGCTTCAGTGCCTGGTAGCGATCGTCGTCGGACAGCATGACCTGACCTGCCAGGTATTCGATCAGTGGGTACTGTTCGATACCGACCTTGGTCATCGGCCATACGTTATGCAGGTTGGTGCTGGTCAGCAGGTCCAGGTACGAACCGTTCTTCAGGAACTTGGTCGAGAAGGTCGCGAATGGGCCAAACAAGACCACGCGCTTGCCGTCCAGCACGCGGGTGTCCAGGTGTGGAACGGACATGGGCGGCGCGCCAGTCGACGCGATACCGTAGGCCTTGGCCATATGCTGCATGGCCACGGTCGGGTTCTCGGTCACCAGGAACGAGCCACCTACCGGGAAACCGCCGTATTCCTTGGCCTCGGGAATGCCCGAATCCTGCAGCAGATGCAGCGCGGCACCACCAGCACCGATGAATACGAACTTGGCGTCGGTTTCGGTCTTGGTACCGTCTTTCAGGTTCTTGTAGGTCACGCGCCACGAACCGTCGGCGTTGCGCTTGATGTCTTGCACTTCGCTGGACAGCTTCAGATCGAAGCCGTTCTGACCCTTCAGGTGGCCGACGTACTGGCGAGTGATCTCGCCGAAGTTCATGTCGGTACCCAGCGGACTCCAGGTGACGGCCAGTTTCTGATTGGGGTCGCGGCCCTCCATCATCAACGGCACCCACTTCTTGATCTGCTCGTGATCCTGGGAGAACTGCATGCCGGCGAACAGCGGGCTGGCCTTCAGCGCCTCGTAGCGCTTCTTGAGGAACTCGATGTTGTTGTCGCCCCACACGAAGCTCATGTGCGGCGTGGAGTTGATGAACGTGCGTGGGTTCTTCAGAACACCGGCAGTGACCTGGTGCGCCCAGAACTGACGGGAAATCTGGAAGGCTTCGTTGATCTCGATCGCCTTGGCGATCTGGACCTTGCCGTCCTTGTCTTCCGGGGTGTAGTTCAGCTCGGCCAGGGCAGAGTGACCGGTACCGGCGTTGTTCCAGCCATTGGAGCTTTCTTCGGCAACGGCGTCCAGGCGCTCGACCATTTCCATCGACCAGCTTGGCTCGAGCTCGTTGAGCAGCACGCCCAGCGTGGCGCTCATGACACCACCGCCGATCAGCAGGACGTCGACTTTCTTCGCTTCGGCCGCTTGTGCCGACACCATCCCGATGGACAGAGCCAGACCCAGCAGCGCTGTGTTCGCTTTCTTCAACATACAGAAATTCCTAGGATTGAACGCCATTGGCTCGATCCGACCACGCTGACGTTTCAAGCTGCCCAGAGCGGGCCGCGAAACGAGTCGTCGGCAAACCGTGTAAATGGCATAGAAGGCCAAATTCGTTGCATCGGCCTCACATTCATGTCCTTAGCGTGCTGACTTTCTTGTTGAATATTGTCTTCAGCGACTTCAGTGACATCGACCTTGGCATGCCTTGCAGCACAAGGTCACTGCTGGCAGCCGGCCAGAATCCACAACCTGAACTTTCGTTCATGGGCTGCGACATTATGGCGGGTCGACATATTACATGAGAGTGGCTACCCGCAACCAGATCAATGTGGTCGATTGCCTCAATCGATATAAATGGTCATATCAATTAAGGAAAGCCCCTACATCGTTTAATGATACTTCTTACATGCGGGACTTGGTGAGTCCAGTAAAGTCCTCCGCTTTCATGAGTGTCATACGATGACCGACTGTACGGACCCATTCATACCTACGCTCAGTACCCGCAGGCTGCTGCTGCTCCCGCTCACCCTGGCCGACGCGCCGCGCTACCAGCAGCTGATCGCAGACTGGGACATGGTTCGCTACATCACTGCCAACATGCCGTGGCCCTACCCCGCCGGCGAGGGGCTGCGCTACATCCGGGAGGATGCGTTGCCTGCCATGGCCGACGCCGAAGAATGGCATTGGACACTCCGGCTGCATGACGCGCCCGAAACCATTATTGGCGTGATCAGCCTGATGGACGAATGCGACGACAACCGCAGTTTCTGGATTGCCAAGCCCTGGCAAAACCAGGGGCTGGTTGGCGAAGCATGCGAGGTGGTGACCCGCTTCTGGTTCCAGACCTTGGACAAACCCGTCTTGAGAGTCGCCAAGGCAGTGGCAAACGAGGCGTCCCGGCGGATCTCCATGCGCGAGGGCATGCAGGTGGTTCTTCGGCGATACCAGGACTTCGTGTGCGGCCGCATGCAGGAAGAGGTCTGGGAGTTGACGCGCGAGCAGTGGCTGGCACGGCAAACCTAGGCCTGCGGCAAAAACACAAAAGCCACCCGAAGGTGGCTTTTGTGACTACGCGAACAACCCAGCAAACAGGTAAGCGAAGCTTACTTGACTGCCCAGCCCGTCAGCTCGGCCAGGGCCTTGCCGATGTCGGCCAGCGAACGCACGGTTTTCACACCGGCGTCCTGCAGGGCAGCGAACTTCTCGTCTGCAGTACCCTTGCCGCCGGAGATGATTGCACCGGCATGGCCCATGCGCTTGCCCGGAGGAGCAGTCACACCAGCGATGTACGAAACAACCGGCTTGGTCACGTGAGCCTTGATGTAGGCTGCGGCCTCTTCTTCGGCAGAACCACCGATCTCGCCGATCATGACGATCGCTTCGGTCTGTGGGTCTTCCTGGAACAACTTCAGGATGTCGATGAAGTTCGAACCTGGAATCGGGTCACCGCCGATGCCGACGCAGGTCGACTGGCCGAAACCGGCGTCAGTGGTCTGCTTCACGGCTTCGTAGGTCAAGGTGCCGGAACGCGACACGATGCCAACCTTGCCTGGCAAGTGGATGTGGCCTGGCATGATGCCGATCTTGCACTCGCCCGGAGTGATGACGCCTGGGCAGTTAGGGCCGATCAGGACCACGCCCAGCTCGTCGCACTTGACCTTGGCTTCCAGCATGTCGATGGTCGGAATGCCTTCGGTGATGCAGACGATCAGCTTGATGCCGCCGAACGCTGCTTCAAGGATGGAATCCTTGCAGAACGGAGCGGGTACGTAGATGACCGAAGCGGTGGCGCCGGTTTTCTCGACAGCTTCCTGAACGGTGTTGAATACCGGCAGGTTCAGGTGAGTGGTACCACCCTTGCCTGGGGTCACGCCGCCGACCATCTTGGTGCCGTAGGCGATGGCCTGTTCGGAGTGGAAAGTACCCTGCGAGCCGGTGAAGCCCTGGCAGATGACCTTGGTGTCTTTATTGATCAGGACGCTCATTACTTGCCCTCCGCAGCTTTGACAACTTGTTGAGCAGCGTCGGTCAGGCTGGTGGCTGCGATGATGTTCAGACCGCTTTCCGCCAGTACTTTAGCGCCCAGTTCAGCGTTGTTGCCTTCAAGGCGCACAACTACCGGGATTTTCACGCCGACTTCCTTCACCGCGCCAATGATGCCTTCGGCAATCATGTCGCAACGAACGATGCCGCCGAAGATGTTGACCAGTACGGCCGCGACATTGGTGTCGGACAGGATGATCTTGAACGCTTCGGTTACGCGTTCCTTGGTGGCACCACCGCCTACGTCGAGGAAGTTGGCTGGCTTGCCGCCATGCAGGTTGACGATGTCCATGGTACCCATGGCCAGGCCAGCACCGTTGACCATGCAGCCAATGTTGCCTTCCAGGGCCACGTAGTTCAGTTCGAACTTGGCGGCGTGCGCCTCACGCGGGTCATCCTGCGATGGGTCGTGGAAACCCTTCAGCTTGGGCTGACGGTACATGGCGTTGGCGTCGATGTTGATCTTGGCATCGAGGCAATGCAGATCGCCATCGGCCTTGATGACCAACGGGTTGACTTCCAGCAGGGCCAGATCGTGGTCCTGGAACAGCTTGGCCAGGCCAACGAAGATCTTGGCGAACTGAGCGACCTGCTTGCCTTCCAGACCCAGCTGGAAAGCCAGCTCGCGGCCCTGGAACGGCTGTGCGCCGACCAGCGGATCGATGGTGGACTTGAGGATCTTCTCGGGAGTGTCGTGAGCGATCTTCTCGATGTCCACGCCACCTTCGGTGGAAGCCATGAACACGATGCGACGGCTGGAACGGTCCACTACGGCACCCAGATACAGCTCTTTGGCGATATCGGTGCAGGACTCGACCAGGATCTTGGTGACGGGCTGACCGTTGGCGTCAGTCTGGTAGGTCACCAGACGCTTGCCCAGCCACTGCTGGGCGAAAGCCTTGGCGTCTTCCTTGCTGCGAACCAGTTTCACACCACCAGCCTTGCCGCGACCACCAGCGTGGACCTGGGCCTTGACGACCCACTCGCTGCCGCCGATCTTGTCGCAGGCTTCTGCGGCGTCTTCGGGGGTGTCTACCGCGTAACCTTTGGATACTGGCAGGCCGTATTCAGCGAACAGCTGCTTACCCTGATACTCGTGAAGATTCATGCTTATTACCGTCTTCGTTAGGTACTGCGCTTTTCGGCGCTGCGCTTCATGATTGAAGTGCCGCGCCACCTGTGACTGCTACTCGCCGGTTGACCGGCGAGGTGAGTCCGGCGGACATTCCGCGGCAGGCCCTGCGAACAGGGCATGCGACGGGCAGGCCACCGTGGTTTCTTATTGTTTAACGCTTCTTGCGGTTGGCGATGTGGATGGCGCCGCCATTCACTGCCAGGGCCGCTTCGTGCAGGGCTTCCGACAGGGTCGGATGCGAGAAGACCATCATGCCCAGGTCTTCGGCACTGGTACCGAATTCCATGGCGATGGCGCCCTGCTGAACCAATTCTGCCGCGCTCGGGCCAATCACATGCACACCCAGTACGCGGTCGGTCTTGGCATCGGCGATGACCTTGACGAAACCGCCCGTGTCGTTGGCCGCCATGGCACGACCACTGGCCGCGAACGGGAAGCTGCCGACGTTGACTTCAACGCCTTCGGCCTTCAGCGTCTGTTCGGTCTTGCCGACCCATGCGATTTCCGGGTGGGTGTAGATGACCGACGGGATCAGGTCGTAGTTCATCACGGCCTTGTGGCCCTTGATGCGCTCGACGACCATGATGCCTTCCTCGGACGCCTTGTGCGCCAGCATCAGGCCACGCACCACGTCGCCGATGGCGTAGACGCCAGGCACGCTGGTGGTGCAGTAGTCATCGACATAGATGAAGCCGCGCTCGTCGATGTCCACGCCGCTGTCCGAAGCCAGCAGGTCGGTGGTGACCGGGCGACGGCCCACGGCGACGATCAGCTTGTCGAAGGTGATCGTCTGCTCGCCGTTGGCGTCGGTGTACTTGACCAGGACTTCTTCACCCTGCACTTCGGAACCGGTCACGCGCGCGCCGAGCTTGATGTCCAGGCCCTGCTTGGTGAAGGTCTTCAGGGCTTCCTTGGACACCGCGGTGTCGGCAGCCATGAGGAACGTGTCCAGTGCTTCGAGTACGGTGACTTCCGAACCCAGGCGCGACCATACCGAACCCAGCTCGAGGCCGATCACACCGGCGCCGATGACGCCAAGACGCTTGGGCACCTGCTGGAATTCCAGCGCGCCGGTGGAGTCGACGATGGTCTTCTGGTCGACAGGGGCCGGCGGGATGTCGATCGGACGCGAGCCGGACGCCAGGATGACGTTGTCGGCCTCGACGATTTCAACACCGTTGGGGCCGGTGACTTCGACTTTCTTGCCGGCCAGCAGTTTGCCGTGGCCTTGCAGCACGGTTACGCCGTTGGACTTGAACAGGCCGGCGACGCCGCCGGTCAGGTTCTTGACGATGTTGGACTTGCGACCAATCATCGCCGGCACGTCAATGGTCACGCCAGCGTGGTTGATGCCGTGGATGGCAAAGCCATCCTGTGCTTCGTGGAATTTCCACGAGCTGTCCAGCAGTGCCTTGGAGGGAATGCAACCCACGTTCAGGCAGGTACCGCCGAGGGCCAGCTTGCCCTCGCCGTCTTGATACTTCTCGATACAGGCAGTCTTGAGGCCCAGTTGTGCGGCCTTGATGGCAGCGACGTAGCCACCGGGGCCTGCGCCAATCACTACGACGTCGAATTTCTGAGTCATAAAACGATTCCTATTAGCGGCATGCTTGAAGCCCAGATGCCGAGTTCCGGATCAAGCTGCGTGGGCTCGATGGCGGATCCCGGGACCTGTGGCTGCCTTATCAGATATCCAGCAACAGACGCGCTGGATCTTCCAGCAGGTTCTTGATGGTCACCAGGAACGTCACGGCTTCCTTGCCATCGATCAGGCGATGGTCATACGACAGCGCCAGGTACATCATCGGGCGGATGACCACCTGGCCGTTGATCGCCATCGGGCGCTGCAGAATGTTGTGCATGCCCAGGATAGCCGCCTGCGGCGGGTTGACGATCGGGGTCGACATCATCGAACCGAAGGTACCACCGTTGGTGATGGTAAAGGTACCCCCGGTCATTTCGTCCATCGACAGCTTTCCGTCGCGCGCCTTCTTGCCGAAGGTGGCGATGCCGCCTTCGATCTCGGCCAGGCTCATGGCCTCGGCATTGCGCAGGACGGGAACCACCAGACCGCGATCACTGGAAACCGCCACACCAACGTCGGCATAGCCGTGATAGACGATGTCCGAGCCGTCGATCGAGGCGTTGACGGCCGGGAAGCGCTTCAGCGCCTCGGTAGCTGCCTTGACGAAGAACGACATGAAGCCCAGGCGCACGCCATTGTGCGACTTCTCGAAGAGGTCCTTGTACTTGGAGCGCAAGGCCATGACTTCGGTCATGTCGACTTCGTTGAACGTGGTCAGCATGGCCATGTTCGACTGGGCTTCCACCAGACGCTCGGCAACCTTGGCGCGCAGACGGGTCATCGGCACACGCTTTTCGGTACGGTCGCCGACGCTCTGCACGATGGCAGCGGCAGCGGCTGGCACGGCTGGCTTGGCGGCCGGTGCAGACCTCTTGGCTTCGATGGCGGCGACCAGGTCTTCCTTGGTGACGCGACCGTCTTTGCCGGTGCCCTTGACGCTGTTCAGGTTGATGCCGTTTTCTTCGGCCAGCTTGCGTGCAGCCGGGCCGCCAATGGCGTCATCGTCGCCAGCGGCAGGCGCCGAAGCCGCCTGTGGTGCGGCAGCCTGAGGCGCAGCAGCGGCCTGAGGTGCGGCAGCAGGTGCAGCAGCGACGCCGCCCGCCTCGATGGAGCCCAGGACTTCGTCCGACAGAACGGTGTCGCCTTCGTTCTTGACGATCGCGCCCAGCACGCCGTCGGCGGTGGCCAGCACTTCCAGGACGACCTTGTCGGTCTCGATGTCCACGATCAGGTCATCGCGCTTGACCGCGTCGCCCGGCTGCTTGTGCCAGGTGGCAACGGTGCCGTCGGCGACCGATTCCGGGAAGGTAGGGGCTTTGATCTCGATAGCCATTATCAGTATTTCCTTAAATTCGGTTTCAGGTGCGCGTTGGCATTAAACGGTGAAGGCATCTTGCAGCAATTTGGCTTGCTGCTCGGCGTGCATCGAAGCGTAACCGCAAGCCGGGGCAGCCGATGCGTCACGGCCGGCATACTCGAGGACCAGGGTCTTCTTGTGATTGCTCATGCTGCGGCGCAAGTGATGCTGACTGCTGTACCAGGCACCCTGGTTCATCGGCTCTTCCTGACACCAGGCCACATGTTCCAGATTGGTGTAGGCAGCAATCGCTTCCATCAGGTCGTCTTCAGGGAACGGATACAGCTGCTCGATGCGCACGATGGCCACATCTTCGCGACCTTCGGAACGGCGCTTCTCCAGCAGGTCGTAATAGACCTTGCCGCTGCACAGCACCAGACGCGTCACCTTCGCGGCGTCCAGGGTATCGATTTCCGGAATGACCGTCTGGAACGAGCCTTCGGCCAGGTCTTCCAGGGTCGACACGGCCAGCTTGTGACGCAACAGCGACTTGGGCGTGAGGACGATCAGCGGCTTGCGCAGCGGACGAATCACCTGGCGACGCAGCAGATGGTAGATCTGCGCCGGGGTGGTCGGCACACACACCTGGATGTTGTGCTCGGCGCACAACTGCAGGTAGCGCTCCAGACGCGCGGAAGAATGCTCCGGGCCCTGCCCTTCGTAGCCGTGCGGCAGCAGCATGGTCAGGCCGCACAGACGGCCCCACTTGTGTTCGCCACTGGTGATGAACTGATCGACCACCACCTGTGCACCGTTGGCGAAGTCGCCGAACTGGGCCTCCCAGATCACCAGCGCATTGGGCGAGGTGGTCGAGTAGCCGTATTCGAATGCCAGCACCGCTTCCTCGGAAAGGAAGGAGTCGTACAAGTCGAAGCGCGGCTGGCCATTGTAGAGGTTCTGCAACGGGATATAGGTCGCCGCATCCTTCTGGTTGTGCAGCACCGCGTGACGGTGCGAGAAGGTGCCGCGGCCGATGTCCTGGCCGGTCATGCGGATCGGATGGCCTTCGAACGCCAAGGTGGCGTAGGCCATGGTCTCGGCATAGCCCCAGTTGATCGGCAAGCCACCGGCCTGCATCTTCTGCCGGTCTTCGTAGATCTTCGCAACCTGACGCTGGACCACGAAGCCTTCCGGGATCTCCAGCAGCTTGGCGGACAGTTCCTGCAAGGTCTTGAGGTCGAAGCTGGTGTCGTGACGCGCGGTCCAGGCATGGCCCAGGTACGGGCGCCAGTCGACGAACAATTCCTTGTTCGGCTCCTTGACCAGGCTCTTGACCACGTGCAGACCGTTATCCAGCGCGTTGCGGTACTCGTCGATCTGGCTTTGAACGCTGCCTTCGTCGAGCACGCCGGCCTTGATCAGGCTTTCGGCGTACAACTCGCGCGTGGTGCGCTGCTTGGCGATCTGCTGGTACATCAGTGGCTGGGTGCCGCTAGGCTCGTCAGCTTCGTTGTGACCGCGACGGCGGTAGCAGACCAGGTCGATGACCACGTCACGCTTGAACTGCATGCGGTAGTCGATCGCCAGCTGGGTGACGAACACCACGGCTTCCGGGTCATCGCCATTCACGTGCAGGATCGGCGCCTGGATCATCTTGGCCACGTCGGTCGCGTACTCGGTGGAGCGCGCGTCGTACGGGTTGCTGATGGTGAAACCAACCTGGTTGTTGATCACGATGTGCACGGTACCGCCGGTCTTGAAACCGCGGGTCTGCGACATCTGGAAGGTTTCCATGACCACGCCCTGGCCGGCGAATGCAGCGTCGCCGTGCAGCGAGATTGGCAGCACCTTGTCGCCGACCGCGTCGTTGCGACGGTCCTGGCGGGCCCGCACCGAGCCTTCGACCACTGGCGACACGATTTCCAGGTGAGACGGGTTGAACGCCATGGCCAGGTGAACTTCGCCACCTGCGGTCATCACGTTGGACGAGAAACCCTGGTGATACTTGACGTCACCGGAACCCAGCTCGACCTTCTTCTTGCCTTCGAATTCGTCGAACAGGTCGCGGGGGTTCTTGCCGAAGGTGTTGACCAGCACGTTGAGACGGCCACGGTGGGCCATGCCGATCACGACTTCCTTGGTGCCATAGGAGCCCGAGCGCTGGATCATCTCGTCCAGCATCGGAATCAGGCTCTCGCCGCCTTCCAGACCGAAGCGCTTGGTGCCCGGGTACTTGGTGCCCAGGTACTTCTCCAGGCCCTCTGCTGCGGTGACACGCTCGAGCACGTGGCTGCGGCTTTCGGCCGAGAACGATGGACGACCGCGCACGCTTTCCAGGCGCTGCTGGAACCAGCTGCGCTGCTCGGAATCGGTGATGTGGGTGAACTCGGAGCCGATGGTGCGGCAATATGTCTGCTGCAAAGCCTCGAGAATTTCACGTAGGCTCGCCTCCTCTTTGCCGATGAACAGGTCGCCGGCACGGAAGGTCGTATCCAGATCGGCATTGGTCATGCCGTAATGGTTGATTGACAGGTCTGCCGGAGCAGGCCGTTGCCACAGCCCCAACGGGTCCAGTTGGGCTGCCTGGTGGCCGCGCATCCGGTAAGCCTGAATCAATCGCAGCACTTCCACCTGCTTCTTCTCGTGCTCGCTGCTCACGCTACCGGCGGAAACCGGTTGGGCACGGCGCTGGTTTTTGGCCAGCAGGACGAAATGATCGCGGATGGTGGAGTGTGCAACGTCGGTGGCAGTGCTGCCTTCGGCAGGCAACTTCTGAAAGTAGGTGCGCCATTCTTCTGGCACAGCGTTAGGGTCGTGCAGGTAAAGCTCATAGAGCTCTTCCACATAGGCAGCGTTACCACCGGATAGGTGGGCGCTGTTCCACATGCGCTGCATCACGCTTTCTTGCATGCTTGGTCACCCTCGGTTAGGGGACACCACCGGCGCTCACACCTTGGGCGTACTGACGCGGTCCATGTACAGCGACCGTGCAAGCCACCTCAGTTGTACGCTGGTAGTCCGGGTACCAGCCCGGAGCCCCTGCTGGTCTTGTTTCTTCGAAAGTAAAAGCGAAGCCTTACGCAGCCACGCTCGGGTTTTCATCACAGCACAGGATCACTCCTGCGCTGTGATGGCTTGCGGTGTAGCAGATGAATCAGACGCCGTTGGACAACAGCATGTTCCGCACGTGGCCAATGGCTTTGGTGGGGTTCAGGCCTTTGGGGCAAACGCTGACGCAGTTCATGATGCCGCGGCAGCGGAATACGCTGAACGGGTCATCCATCGATGCGAGGCGCTCGCTGGTCCGGGTATCGCGGCTGTCGGCCAGGAAACGGTAAGCCTGCAGCAACGCTGCCGGGCCCAGGAACTTGTCGGGGTTCCACCAGAACGACGGGCAGGACGTCGAGCAGCAGGCGCACAGGATGCACTCGTACAGACCGTCCAGCTTCTCGCGCTCTTCCGGAGTCTGCAGACGCTCGATGGCCGGGGCCGGCGTGTCGTTCTGCAGGAACGGCTTAACCTTCTCGTACTGCTTGTAGAAGATGCTCATATCCACGACCAGGTCACGGATCACCGGCAACCCTGGCAGCGGACGCACGATCAACTTGTTACCTTTTACGACAGCGGACAGCGGCGTGATGCACGCCAGGCCGTTCTTGCCGTTGATGTTCATGCCATCGGAACCGCACACGCCTTCACGGCACGAGCGACGATAGGAGAAGCCTTCGTCCTGTTCCTTGATCAGGGCCAGCACGTCCAGCACCATCACATCCTTGCCACCGGTGTCGACCTGGAATTCCTGCATGGACGGCGCAGCGTCCTGGTCCGGGTTGTAGCGATAAACACTGACTTGCAACATGGCGGCCACCCTCAGTAAGTCCGGATCTTCGGTTCCATGGTCGGAACGGTTTTCGGCGAGAAGTTCACGGCGCGTTTGGCAACACGTTTTTCACCCGGGAAGTACAGGGTGTGGCACAGCCAATTTTCGTCGTCGCGATCTTCGAAGTCTTCACGGGCGTGAGCGCCGCGGGACTCTTTGCGATGCTCGGCGGCAATCGCGGTGGCTTCCGCCACTTCCAGCAGGTTCTGCAATTCCAGCGCTTCGATCCGGGCGGTGTTGAAGCCCTGGCTCTTGTCGTTGATCTTGACGTTGGCAATGCGCTCGCGCAGGCCGGCCAGCTGATCGATACCTTTCTGCATGTACTCGCCGGTGCGGAACACACCGAAGTAGTTCTGCATGCAGCTCTGCAGTTCTTTGCGCAGGCTGGCGACATCTTCACCCGTGGTGCGCGCGTTGAGGCCGTCCAGACGCGCCAGGGCGACTTCCAGATCGGTGTCGCTGGCGCGGCGGTATTCGATACCCTCGCTCAGCGCCTGCTCCAGGTGCAGGCCTGCGGCACGACCGAACACCACCAGGTCGAGCAGCGAGTTGCCGCCCAGGCGGTTGGCGCCATGGACCGACACACAAGCCACTTCGCCCACGGCGAACAGGCCCGGGATGATGGCGTCGTTGCCATTGGCATCCTGGGTGATTGCCTGACCGTGGATGTTGGTAGCGACACCCCCCATCATGTAATGACAAGTTGGCACGACAGGAATCGGCGCAACGGCCGGATCGACGTGGGCAAAGGTCTTGGACAACTCCATGATGCCTGGCAGACGGCTGTGCAGCACTTCCTCGCCCAGGTGATCGAGCTTGAGCATCACGTGATCGCCATCGGGACCACAGCCGTTGCCGGCGATGATTTCCTTGACCATCGAGCGTGCAACCACGTCGCGACCGGCAAGGTCCTTGGCGTTCGGCGCGTAGCGCTCCATGAAACGCTCGCCATGCTTGTTGATCAGGTAGCCGCCTTCACCGCGGCAGCCTTCGGTGACCAGTACACCTGCGCCGGCAATGCCGGTCGGGTGGAACTGCCACATCTCGATGTCCTGCACCGGCACACCGGCACGCAAGGCCATGCCCACGCCGTCACCGGTGTTGATCAGGGCATTGGTGGTGGACGAGTAGATACGCCCGGCCCCGCCGGTAGCCAGTACGGTGGCATTGGCGCGGATGTACGAGGTCTCGCCGGTTTCGATGCAGATGGCGATGACGCCAACGATCGCGCCGTCCTGGTTTTTCACCAGATCGACCGCGTAGTACTCGTTCAGGAACACGGTACCGGCCTTCAGGTTGGCCTGGTACAGGGTGTGCAGCAGCGCGTGGCCGGTACGGTCGGCAGCGGCGCAGGTACGTGCGGCCTGGCCGCCCTTGCCGAAGTCCTTGGACTGTCCACCGAACGGACGCTGGTAGATACGGCCCTGCTCGGTACGCGAGAACGGCAGCCCCATGTGCTCGAGCTCGAAGACCGCTTCCGGACCTACCGAACACATGTACTCGATAGCGTCCTGGTCGCCGATGTAGTCGGAACCCTTGACGGTATCGTACATGTGCCAGCGCCAGTCATCGTTCGGGTCGGCCGAGGCGATGGCGCAGGTGATGCCGCCCTGCGCCGAAACGGTGTGCGAGCGAGTGGGAAATACCTTGGTGACGACGGCGGTCTTGTGACCACCCTGGGCCAGCTGCAGCGCTGCGCGCATGCCGGCACCACCACCACCAATGATGATGGCGTCGAAGGAAAGCGTACTAATGTTAGCCATGAATCAGATACCCCAAAGAATCTGCACACCCCAGACGAAGTACGCGAACATCGCGACGCCGCATACCGCCTGGAACAGGAAGCGTATAGCCGTGGCCGACTTGCCGAAAGCCATTGGCGTCAGGTAGTCGGTGGCAATGGTCCACATGCCTACCCAGGCGTGGGCGCCGAGGGCGACCAGCGCCAGAAGGCTGAAGATGCGCATCCAGTTGCTGCTGAACAGCGAGTGCCATTGGGTGTATTCGATGCCTGGATTGGCAACGATGTAGCCGATCAGAAAAAGAAAATAAGCCGCGAGAACGACCGCAGACACACGCTGTGCCATCCAGTCATAGAGGCCCGAACGCGAAAGGTTCGTAACGTTGGTTACCATACCCAAACTCCTGCCAGAACGATCAGCACCACCGAGATGATGAGAACGATTTTAGAGCCCAGCTTGCCGCCTTCCAGCGTCTCGCCGATGCCCATGTCCATGATCAGGTGGCGCACACCGGCCACCAGGTGATACAGCAAGGCGGACAGCAGGGCCCAGATCACGAACTTGGCCAGCGGGCTGGTCATATACGCCTTCACCTCGCCGAAGCCTTCCTCGGAACCCAGGGATTTGCCCAATGCGTACAGCATGAGAGCGATGCCCAGGAACAGGATGACACCGGATATACGATGGAGAATGGACGTGTAAGCAGTGACAGGGAGTTTGATGGTCCTTAGGTCTAGGTTTACAGGTCGTTGGCTATTCACGGCTTTTTTCACACTGAAGAGCCCCTAGCAAGCAGGGCAAGTTGTAGGGAAGTGTACTGGTCAGGTACTCACCACCCAGGAGGTGACGACCCCGTCGAAATGGCTCGGAAAAGCCCCCGGCGGTCGGCTGCCGAGTATAGACAGTTAGGATACTAATGACAACGCACCGCAGGCCCCGGACGGCGGATTGCGCATGCATGGCAAAAGGTTTGAACGGGGCGTAATTTCGCGAAAAAAGCCCGCTCGCAGCGCTCTGGAGCCTTACTTTAAGCAAATTGACATTCGAATTTATCTCACTATAGTGGTGCGGGCCCTGCGTGGGGGGTCTGTCTGATGATTCCAAGCATTAATAGGAGGCCACATGGCTGACAAAAAAGCGCAGTTGATCATCGAGGGCGCAGCCCCCGTCGAGCTGCCGATTTTAACCGGCACCGTTGGTCCCGATGTAATCGACGTCAGGAGCTTGACTGCCACGGGCCGCTTCACTTTCGACCCAGGCTTCATGTCGACCGCCTCGTGCGAGTCGAAAATCACCTACATCGACGGCGACGCCGGAATCCTGCTGCACCGCGGGTATCCGATCGAGCAACTTGCCGAACAATCCGACTATCTCGAAACCTGCTACCTGCTGCTCAACGGCGAATTGCCTACGGCCGAGCAGAAAGCAAAGTTCGTTGGCAACATCAAGAACCACACCATGGTTCACGAGCAGTTGAAGACCTTCTTCAACGGCTTCCGCCGCGATGCCCACCCGATGGCCATCATGTGCGGCGTGGTCGGTGCGCTGTCCGCGTTCTACCACGACTCGCTCGACATCAATAACCCGCAGCACCGCGAGATCTCGGCAGTACGCCTGGTGGCCAAGATGCCGACACTGGCGGCCATGGTCTACAAGTACTCCATGGGCCAGCCCATGATGTACCCGCGCAACGATCTGTCGTATGCGGAAAACTTCCTGCACATGATGTTCAACACGCCGTGCGAGATCAAACCGATCAGCCCGGTACTGGCCAAGGCCATGGATCGCATCTTCATTCTGCACGCCGACCACGAACAGAATGCGTCCACTTCCACCGTGCGCCTGGCAGGCTCGTCGGGTGCCAACCCGTTCGCCTGCATCGCGGCCGGCATTGCAGCATTGTGGGGGCCTGCCCACGGCGGTGCCAACGAAGCCGTGCTGACCATGCTCGACGAGATTGGCGATGTGTCCAACATCGACACCTTCATCGCCAAGGCCAAGGACAAGAACGATCCGTTCAAGCTGATGGGCTTCGGTCACCGCGTCTACAAGAATCGCGACCCGCGGGCCACGGTGATGAAGCAGACCTGCGACGAAGTGTTGAAGGAACTGGGCATCAAGAACGATCCGCAGCTCGAACTGGCCATGCGCCTGGAAGAGATCGCCTTGACCGACCCCTACTTCATCGAGCGCTCGCTGTACCCGAACGTCGATTTCTATTCGGGCATCATCCTCAAGGCCATCGGCATTCCAACCAGCATGTTCACGGTCATCTTTGCCTTGGCGCGTACCGTGGGCTGGATCTCGCACTGGAAGGAAATGCTGTCGAGCCCGTACAAGATCGGCCGCCCACGCCAGCTGTACACCGGCGAGAAAAGCCGCGACGTGACCGCTCTGGACGATCGCACCTAAGCCTTCGCGTCACAACGAAAGGCCGCCTCCGGGCGGCCTTTTGCGTTGCTACTGTTCCGCTTTCGTGCGCAATGCCTTGAGCGTATTGAATGGGGCATCCACGACGAACTTGTTGGCAAGCCAGGAGGGCACGCTGCCGCCCGGCTCGGTGTGCACCTGGTAGATCACCTGGGTCTGATTGGCACCCTGGGGCACCATCTTCCAGAAACCTTCCACCTGCGCCACACGCACGAAGCCTTTCTCCTGCGGCACATAGTCGGCCGCCCCGGCCAGATTGCGGGTGACGCTGCCATCACTGCCATCGACCGTGGTGATATGCAGCACAGAGTCGCGCGGGGTGACCGGCCACGGCGTATTGAATTGGGTGTAGGTCCAGGTCTGATCGCCTTGATGCTTGAGCAGCTTCTGCGCCTTGCACTCATGAATCCAGGTACAGGCCCCGGCGACGTCCTCCTGCATGGCACGCAGCTTGGCCACGCTGGCCTTGATCGTGGTCTCACCCCTATAGGCCTTGTACTTGGAGCCCGCGACTTCACTCAGGGAAACCTTGATCCCCTCCTCGTCCTTGGCCACCGACCACTGCTCGGCGTGGGCAGACAGGTGAACGCTGCCCAGCAGGGCAACCAGCGCTATACGATGCATCGCTCTCATTGTTGTTGTTCCTTGTTGTCGAGGATCGAGACTGTGTCTACGCGGTCATCTGCTCCCACCAGCCCAGAATGCGCACGGCGTCCTGGTCGCTGTCGCCACACACTTCGGGATCGGCATGAAACGCCGAGCATACTGCTGGCCGCTCGGGCAGGCCGAACAGGGCACACAGGTTGTCCAGAGACAGCTGCACGCAGCGCTGCCCGGCCGGCTTGCCCAATGGCATGCCGGGGATAGGCGAACTGATGGAGGGGGCGATGCAGCAGGCGCCACAGCCTTCGCGGCATTTCATGACGTCATGACCTCACAGGCACAGAGTGTTGTAGAACACCCATGGTAGTGACCCAACGAGCGTTTGAAAATGCCTGCGTCGATAATTCGGCCGAGCCATGTGTAACGGCCGACTGAACTGGCCTACATGGCTCACTGCTTGAAATTGAAGTCCAGCGCGGCGCCCTCGACTTCACGACCATCGCTGCGCCGCTGCAGCTGCATCTCGTTGTTCAGCAGGCGACCATTGAGCTGGAAGTCCTCGCTGCCCTTGTCACTGAAGAAGGCAGGGAGAATCGGCTTGGGCGCAGGCTCGGCCAGCGGCGCAGGATGCACGGCGGCGTTGACGGGCTGGGTCGGC
Source organism: Pseudomonas sp. CFBP 8758 (assembly GCF_014841725.1). Lineage (NCBI taxonomy): Bacteria > Pseudomonadati > Pseudomonadota > Gammaproteobacteria > Pseudomonadales > Pseudomonadaceae > Pseudomonas > Pseudomonas sp. CFBP 8758. The sequence goes on from NZ_JACYUK010000006.1 coordinate 409,473, forward strand.
GGCTTGAGGTCCTTGACGATGTCCTTGGGCAGGCTCAAATCCAGGTTGGGCTTGGGCACCGGCGTGGCAATGACGTCCGCTTCCTTGCGCGACCGGCTTTTGGCAGCCTTCTTGCGAACCACAGGCTTTTTCGCGGCAGGCTTCTTCGCCGCAGAATCAGCCTTGGCGGTCGACTTTGCGGCATCTGCCGAGCGTGTCGCAGCCGACGGGCTATCCGGCGTTTGCGCGTGAACAGCGGGCACGGCAATGAAGCCCAGATTCAAGCAGAAAACCAGCAATGCGAGACGGCGCTTGGTGTTCATAGGGGCACGACAACTACGACGAAGCCTCTATGCTCCCTGTTAAGCGTCGTGCTGACAAGCCCCTCGTACAGTTTCAATAGGAAACTCCAGACTCCTGACACAGTTGCCGCGCCAGTACGCCGAGTGTTGCCAGTGCACGCTCCGCCTCGCGGTTCCACGGCACGCCACAGTTGAGCCGAATACAGTGGTTGAACTGCTCTGTGTTGCTGAAGATCAGGCCAGGCGCGATGCTGATTCCCTGCTCCAGTGCACGCACATGCAGCTCCTGGGTGTTGACCCGCCCGGGCAGGCTCACCCAGAGGATGAACCCTCCGGTAGGCCGCGTGATCTGCGTACCTTCCGGAAAATGCTGCTGTACCGCCAGCTGGAAAGCACTCAGGTTCTTGCGGTACTCCTGGCGAATGAAACGCAGGTGCCGGTCGTAGCCGCCGTTTTCCAGATAACTGGCAACACCCATCTGCGTGACGCTGCACGCCGAATGGGTACTGAACGTCTGCAGCCGCTGGACCTCGGCCTGGTATTTGCCGGCAATCATCCAACCGATGCGCACGCCGGGCGACAACGTCTTGGAGAAGCTGGAGCAGTAGATGACATGGCCCAGCCGGTCGAATGCCTTGAGCGCCTTGCTCTTGCCCTGCTCGAACATCAACTCGCCGTAGATATCGTCTTCGATGATCTGGATATCGAAATCCGAAGACAGCCGCAGCAGCTGCTTCATGCGTTCTTCGGGCATGGTTCCGCCCAGCGGATTGCTCAAGCGCGGCGTCAGTACCAGCGCCTTGATCGACCACTGGTTGGCAGCCAGCTGCAACGCTTCCAGGCTGATACCGGTGGACGGATCACTGGGAATCTCGATGACCTTCAGGCCGAGCAGGTCCGCCAACTGCAACAGGCCATAATAGGTAGGTGACTCGGCCGCGATCAGGTCGCCGGGCCGGGTGAGCACGCGCAGGCTCATCTGCAATGCATCGACGCAGCCATGAGTGATCACGATCTCCGAGGGATCGACCACCACACCGGCATCACGCATGCGGATCGCCACCTGCCGGCGCAGGGGCTCGAAGCCTGGGCTGAACATGTAGCTGAAGGCGCGCGGGCTCTGGAAGCGGGTGACTTTGGCCAACTGCTGATGCAGCGCGCGTACCGGTAGAAATTCGACATGGGGCACTGCGGCCCCCAATGGAAATACGCCCTCTCGACGGGATTCGTCGAGCACCTGCTGGATGATACTGCTGCGGGTAACCAACCCCGGACGCTCTACCCGGGCAATGTCAGGCGTAGGCGCGGTCAGCGCCGGGGTCTGGTGCACGTAATAGCCGGACTGGGGCCGCGCGCGGATCAACCCCTGGTCCTCGAGGTTGGCATAGGCTTGCAATACCGTGGCATGGCTGACATTGAGCTGGGCGCTCATCTTGCGCACCGAAGGCACGCGTTCGCCTGGCTGGTACACGCCGCGACGGATGTCATCAGCCAACTGCTGGGCGATACGCTGGTAGAGCAAGAGGTTGGTCATGGCCGGACCTTCGATGTGCCAGAAGACCCCTACAGATACGAACTGTACGGGGACAGCTGGCAGGATAGCAGAGCTGATCCTGCAACTGCACGGGCCACTTGCAACCTTGCGTTCAACCGCGGGGCAGCGCCAACTCGCCCTTGGAATTGGAAAAGACGATCTCGACCCGCCGATTCTGCGCCCTGCCCCGCTCCGAGGCATTCGCGTCCACCGGGTAGGCATCGCCATAGCCCTGCACTTGAATGCGCGACTCGTCGATACCCAGGTCGACCAGGGTGTCGGCCACCGACTGCGCACGGTCGGCAGAGAGCTGCAGGTTGAATGCTTTCTCTCCGGTGTTATCGGTATAGCCTTCGATACGCACCACGCGCTTGGGGTTGAGCTGCAGGAACTGCACGAGCTTGAGGATCGTGCGATTGGCCTGGGGCTTGAGCTGAGCCTCACCGGTATCGAACAATACATCGCCCAAGGTCATGACCAGGCCGCGGTCGGCCTCGACGTTGGCCAGCGCCAGAATCTGCTCTTCGAGCCATTTACCCTGCTGCTGCACGCTTTCCAGCTTGGAGTCGCGCAAGGCCAATTGCAGGCGCTGCAAGTCCATCTGCGCCTTGGTCAGACGCTGCTGGTTAAGCAGTTGCTCGCTTCGCTCCCGAGCGATCTCGCTATAGCGCAGGCTCAAGTATGCATAATGCTGGGCGTCGCTGCCGGTGCCCCAATAGCTGGCAAGTCGCTCGGCACGGGCCAGCGACTCGCCTGCACGGATGACATCCTTGGGCGCGCTGCGCAGCACGCTGGAATCATCGCGCACGGCCTGGAAAGCAGTCTCGGCACGCTGCACCGCCTCGCTGTTGGCGCGCTGGCCGGAGCAACCTACTGTCATCAAGCCGGCGGCCAGCAGCAGCCCCGTGCGCATTGCCGTCAACTGCTTCACTGCATGTCCCCCAATTGTTTACGCAGGCGTTGAATACGGGCGTCCAGGGCCTTGAGCTGCTCCTGCCCCTTGGCGGTCAACAACTGATCCTCGGCCAGGCGCGCATCCAATTCGGCCTGTTCGGCGTTGAGCCGGGCGCCCTTGTAGTTGCTATCAGCCATTTGCGCGCGAGCCTGGGCGAGCTTGCCAACCGCCAGCTGCATGGCCGGGTTTTCTTCTGTTGCACCGACTGCGCGCGCCTGTTCGACGGTTTGGTCGGCCAGACGCAATTGCTGCGTGGGCGCCGGATCACTGGCACAGCCAGCGAGCAGCAAGAGCAGCGAGCCTGCGGTCATAGCTTGAACGTTCACGAAAAATTCCTACTGTTGAAGGGCTGCAGGCGGGGGCGATTGCTGGGCTCTCCAGCGCTCGACATTGCGCGAGAACACCTCGGCCGGGATACCTGAAGCGGTCAATTCTGTCATTTTTTTCGCCAGCTGTCCGCGCAGCCAGGGATCGTTGCAGGCGGAGTCGTGAGACAGCGCCACGTACAACCCTGGTCGGTCGACCGGCAGCTCGCTGCTCTGCAACTTGTCGCCCACACCCTGTGCCTGAGCCATTGCTGCCCCGGAATAGCGTCCGGCGATCACATACTCAACCTGGCCATGCACCAGCCGGTCGAAAGCCTGCTGCAGATTCTCGGTGGTGGCGAGTTTCAGGTGTTCGGCGGCCAGGGTCACGAATGCCTGCGTGGGTCGCGCCTTGGCCGATATCGCCCCGGCGTGACCGTGCAGGTCGGCGAGGCTGCGATACTGCAGCGGTGCCGAACGCAGTGTCCACACCAGGTAATCGTTCGGAACCAGTGCAGGGTGCACGTAATCCAGGGACTCAAGCTCGTTCACGGCCAATGGCGCATCCACCAGCAGGTCCATTCGCCCCGTGCGTACTTCTTCCAGCGCCTGCGAACGCTTGCCTGCGTAGAGGATGTCGAGCTTGACGCCGATCTGCGCCGCCACCTGCTGCAGCAGCTCGGCGTTGACCCCGATCAGACGCTCGGGATCCTGGGGGTCCCGCCACAGATACGGCGGCGCGTCGGGACTGCCGCTGGCTATCAGCCGCTCACATTTGCCTGCACCCTGCGCCGCCAGTGGCAGCAGCGCGGCAGCCACGCACAGCGCCAAACGGCGTAGACCGCCTTTTCCAGTCATGCTCAACCTCGTGCGACCTTGTCACATGCAAAAAAGCCTGGTCGCGGTCTGCTGCCCATGGGCAACAGACCGCGACCAGGCTTGAATCAACCGCGGTCGAAACCGCTAAGTCAGACCAGCTTCTCGAGCTCGGGGACCGCTTCGAACAAGTCCGCGACCAGGCCGTAATCAGCGACCTGGAAGATCGGTGCTTCCTCGTCCTTGTTGATTGCCACGATCACCTTGGAATCCTTCATGCCCGCCAGATGCTGGATGGCTCCGGAAATGCCCACGGCGATGTACAGCTGCGGCGCGACGATCTTGCCGGTCTGCCCGACCTGCATGTCGTTGGGCACGAAACCGGCGTCGACGGCTGCACGCGACGCACCTACCGCAGCGCCCAGCTTGTCGGCCAGGGTGTACAGGTGTTTGAAGTTGTCACCGTTCTGCATGCCACGACCGCCGGATACGACGATCTTGGCAGCGGTGAGCTCGGGGCGATCGGACTTGGCCAGCTCTTCGCCAACGAAGCTCGACTTGCCAGTATCGTGGGCCGCGCCTACCGCTTTCACGCCAGCCGAACCACCTTCGGCGGCCACGGCGTCAAAACCGGTGGCACGCACGGTGATGACCTTGATCGCCGCACTCGATTGCACGGTGGCAATGGCGTTGCCCGCGTAGATCGGACGCTTGAAAGTGTCCGGCGACTCGACGGAAATGATCTCGGAAATCTGGTCGACGTCCAGCTGGGCGGCCACCCGTGGAAGAATGTTCTTGCCGTTGGCGGTTGCGGCAGACAGCACATGGCTGTAACCGGAGGCCAGCTCGACGATCAGCGGCGCGACGTTTTCAGGCAACTGATGGGCATAAGCGGCGTTGTCCGCCACCAGCACCTTGCTCACGCCGGCGATCTTGGCGGCGGCTTCGGCAACACTGGCGACCTGCACGCCGGCGACCAGTACGTGAATCTCGCCGCCGATCTTCTGCGCAGCGGCCACGGTGTTCAGGGTCGAAGGTGCCACACCCGTGTTCACCTGACCTTCGGTTACATAATCGGCGATAACCAGGATAGTCATTAGATTACCTTCGCTTCGTTTTTCAGTTTTTCGACCAGTTCGGCAACCGACTTGACCTTGATCCCGGCACTGCGAGTCGCCGGAGCCTCGACCTTGAGCGTCTTGTTGGTGGAGGTCACGGATACGCCGAGTGCCTCGGGCGTGAAAGACTCGAGGGGCTTCTTCTTCGCCTTCATGATGTTGGGCAGGGAGGCGTAGCGCGGCTCGTTCAGACGCAGGTCGGTGGTGACGATAGCCGGCAGGGTCAGGCCAACGGTCTGCAGCCCGTCATCGACTTCACGCGTGACATTGAGCTTGTCGCCAACCACTTCGACCTTGGAGGCGAAGGTACCCTGCGCGTAGCCGCTCAGCGCTGCCAGCATCTGGCCAGTCTGGTTGTTGTCGCTGTCGATTGCCTGTTTGCCCAGGATCACCAACTGTGGCTGTTCCTTGTCGACAACGGCCTTGAGCAGCTTGGCTACTGCCAGTGCGTTCAGTTCTTCGGCGTGCTCGATCAGTATTGCCCGGTCGGCGCCCAGGGCCAGCGCGGTGCGCAATTGCTCCTGCGCGGTGGCCGGACCGACGGTGACCACGACGATCTCGCTGGCGATGCCCTTCTCTTTCAGGCGCACGGCTTCTTCAACAGCGATTTCGCAGAAAGGGTTCATCGACATCTTGACGTTGGCAAGGTCGACGCCAGAGTTGTCCGCCTTGACGCGAACCTTGACGTTATAGTCGACCACTCGTTTGACAGCTACAAGAACCTTCATGGATTCCTCGTTACTCTCCGGTGAAAAGAATGTCGCCCAGGCAGACCGGACGATGACGTGGGCGCAAGGGCACCATTGAAACGTTTGCAGCATTGCGTAGTGCTGGCAAAAACCTGATTTTTCAAGACCTTGACCAGCAAAACGGGGCAGCCTTCAACAAGTATGACGTGTAAACTCGACAGTGTGTGCGTCCGGCGCATGCGAGCGACCTGAATCGGAGTCGAGATTCGATGCAACCGGTACTGCGCGCAGGACCGGCACCGAACATGAAGCTGGCCGTATCTTGACCGCTGTGCCCTGACCGGTCAATACGCGGAACTCACCGGTCACGCCCCCTGGCCACCTTGATTTTACTGGGCTGCAGCGGATTCAAACAAACGTTTGTATTGGACCTGCCGAGTGGTGTAGATATACTGCCCACACGCACATCCTTGCCTGCGGCCGTCCAGAAGCGGTACCGCCCGCCGGAGTTACACCCCGCAACGTTGCGCACTACCGCTACACGCCGGATGACCGTTCCGGCAGCTTCACCCATTAGAAAGGCCTGATGAGCCCTCAGTAGGAGAGACCCCGTGGAACGCGAATACATGGAATTCGACGTCGTCGTCGTCGGCGCAGGCCCTGCCGGCCTGTCCGCTGCGTGCCGACTGAAGCAGAAAGCCGCCGACGCCGGGCAGGAAATCAGCGTCTGCGTGGTTGAGAAAGGCTCCGAGGTCGGTGCTCACATCCTCTCCGGTGCAGTCTTCGAACCACGGGCTCTCAGCGAATTGTTCCCGGACTGGAAAGCCCTGGGTGCACCGCTGAACACGCCGGTGACGCGCGACGATATCTTCATTCTGAAGAACGCCGAGAGCGGTTCCAAGATCCCCAATGCCTTCGTGCCCCAAACCATGCACAACGAGGGCAATTACATTATCTCCCTGGGCAATCTGTGCCGCTGGCTGGCTCAGCAGGCGGAAAACCTGGGCGTCGAGATCTATCCGGGGTTCGCTGCGCAGGAAGCATTGATCGACGAGAGCGGCGTGGTCCGCGGCATCATCACTGGTGACCTGGGCGTGGATCGCGAAGGCAAGCCCAAGGACGGCCTATACACCCCTGGCATGGAACTGCGTGGCAAATACACCCTGTTCGCCGAAGGCTGCCGGGGTCATATCGGCAAGCAACTGATCGAGCGTTTCAAACTCGACAGCGATGCCGACGCGCAGCATTACGGGATTGGCCTGAAGGAAATCTGGGACATCGACCCCGCCAAGCATCAGCCTGGCCTGGTCGTCCACACCGCCGGTTGGCCGCTGGACATCATGGGCACCGAGAACACCGGCGGCTCGTTCCTCTATCACCTGGAAAACAACCAGGTGGTGGTGGGCCTCATCGTCGACCTGTCCTACGCCAACCCGTTCCTCTCGCCTTTCGACGAGTTCCAGCGCCTCAAGCACCATCCGGTTCTCAAGCAGTACCTGGAAGGCGGCAAACGCGTCAGCTACGGCGCCCGCGCCATCTGCAAGGGCGGCTTCAACTCGCTGCCCAAGATGGTCTTCGCCGGCGGCGCCCTGATCGGCTGCGACCTGGGCACCATGAACTTCTCCAAGATCAAGGGCAGCCACACTGCCATGAAGTCCGGCATGCTCGCCGCCGAAGCGGTGGCCGATGCGCTGTTCAAGGGCTCGGAAGGCGGTGACGTACTCGACGGCTACGTGTCCGGTTTCAAGGCCAGCTGGCTGTACGAGGAGCTGTTCGCCAGCCGCAACTTCGGTGCCGCCATCCACAAGTGGGGAGCCATCGTCGGTGGTGCCTTCAACTTCGTCGATCAGAACCTGTTCAAGGGCAAGATCCCGTTCACCCTGCACGACGACAAGCCTGACTACGCCTGCATGAAGCTGGCAGCGGACAGCAAGCGCATCGAATACCCCCGGCCTGATGGCAAACTGAGCTTCGACAAGCTCAGTTCAGTGTTCATCTCCGGCACCAACCACGAAGAAGAACAGCCGTGCCATCTCAAGCTCAAGGACCCGAGCATTCCCATCGGCAAGAACCTGCCGCTGTACGATGAGCCCGCGCAACGCTATTGCCCGGCCGGCGTGTATGAGGTGATCACCCAGGAGGACGGCGCCAAGCGCTTCCAGATCAACGCGCAGAACTGCGTGCACTGCAAGACGTGCGACATCAAGGATCCATCCCAGAACATCGTCTGGGTGGCACCCGAGGGCGCGGGCGGGCCTACCTACCCGAACATGTGATCCTTAAGCCACGGCAGGAGCGGATATGCCCAAGACCACGATGTTCGACCTCGACGGCAAGATAGCGCTGGTCTCCGGCGCCAGCCGCGGGATAGGCGAAGCCATTGCCCGCTTGCTTGCACAGCAGGGCGCCCATGTCATCGTCGTCAGTCGCAAACTGGAAGGCTGTCAGCGCGTCGCCGACAGCATCAACGCCGGTGGCGACCGAGCCACTGCGATGGCCTGTCACATCGGCGAACCGGAGCAGATTCTGACGCTGTTCGCCGCTGTCCGGGCAACGTTCGGACGCCTGGACATTCTGGTCAACAACGCCGCCACCAACCCTCAGTTCGGCAGTGTGCTGGACGTCGATCTGGGCGCCTTCCAGAAAACCGTGGACGTCAATATCCGCGGCTATTTCTTCATGTCGGTGGAGGCCGGGAAATTGATGCGCGAACACGGCGGTGGCAGCATCATCAACGTGGCGTCCATCAATGGCGTGTCGCCCGGTATCTTCCAGGGCGTCTACTCCATGACCAAGGCTGCGGTGGTCAACATGACCAAGGCCTTCGCCAAGGAGTGCGCCGGCTTCGACATCCGCTGCAATGCCCTGCTGCCGGGGCTGACCGACACCCGCTTCGCATCAGCCCTGGTCGAGAACCAGGCCATCCTCAAGACGGCCCTGGCGCAGATCCCGCTCAAGCGTGTCGCCCAGCCGGAGGAAATGGCCGGGGCCGTGCTGTACCTGGCCAGCTCGGCTGCCAGCTACACCACGGGTACAGCGCTGAACGTGGACGGTGGTTTCCTCTGCTGAAACGGTCAGACCTTGGGGTCCGCGGGCGCCTTGGCCGGCGCCGCGTACTTGGGCTTCAGGTGACCTTCGCTGTCCAGTAGCCAGGCATCCATGATCTCGCGCACGACGGGACCGGCCACACGCCCGCCTGCTTCACCGTTCTCGATCATCACTGCCACCACGATCTTTGGCCGGTCGGCCGGCGCGAATCCCACGAACAAGGCGTTGTCGCGGTTGCGCTCGAGCGTTTTCAGCCGGTTGTAGCGTTCGCCCTGCTTGATCGCAACCACTTGCGCCGTACCCGACTTGCCGGCGATGCGATACTGCGCCCCGGCCGCCGCCTGACGGGCAATCCCGCGCGGATCGTGCATGACCAGCTGCATGCCGTGGTTGACCTGATCCCACTCGCGGTTGTCGCGCAGCACGATATTGGGGATCGGGTTGTCGTCCACCGGTACCTGGCCGCCCACCGTCTCGGCCAGGTGCGGTCGACGCCACACGCCCTTGCTGGCGATCAGCGTGGTGGCCTGGGCCAACTGCAACGGAGTGACCTGCATGTAGCCCTGGCCAATGCCGAGGATCAAGGTCTCGCCGGGGAACCATGCCTGACGCCGCGTGGCACGCTTCCATTGCTGGGACGGCATCAGCCCCGGCGCTTCCTCGAACATGTCCAGCGAGACCTTCTGGCCCAGGCCGAAGCGGGTCATGTAATCGTGCATGCGGTCCACGCCCAGCTTGTGTGCCAGATCGTAGAAGTAGGTGTCATTGGAGCGCATGATGGCCGCGTCCATGTCCACCCAGCCATCACCACTGCGGTTCCAGTTGCGGTACTTGTGGTCGTAGTTGGGCAGCTCGTAGTAGCCAGGATCGAACACACGTGTCTGCGGCGTGACCGCACCGCTATCGAGGCCGGCGATGGCAACTTCCGGCTTGATCGTCGAGCCGGGCGCGTACAAACCCCTGAGCACTCGATTGAACAACGGCCGGTCGATGGAATCGCGCAACGCCGCGTACTCCTTGAAGCTGATACCGGTCACGAACAGATTGGGGTCGAAGCTCGGCTTGCTGACCATGGCCAGCACATCGCCGGTTTCCGGGTCGATGCACACCACCGCCCCGCGGCGGTCGCCCAACGCCTTCTCGGCGGCTTCCTGCAGATGCACGTCGAGGCTGAGCACGATGTTCTTGCCCGGCACCGGGTCATGGTGGTTGAGCACCCGCATGACGCGCCCCTGGGCATTGGTCTCGACTTCCTCGTAACCCACCTGGCCATGCAGCTGGGTCTCGTAGAAGCGTTCCACACCGGTCTTGCCGACCGACTGGGTGCCGCGGTACTGCGTCTGATCCAGCGTCTTGGACTCTTTCTCGTTGATCCGCCCCACGTACCCCACAGAATGAGCAAAGTGCTCCTTGCGCGGGTATTCACGCACGAACTGAGGTTCCACATCGACGCCCGGCAGCAGGAATTGATTCACCGCAACCCGCGCAATCTGGTTCTCGCTCAACTCGTACATCAAGGTGACCGGTTCGAACGGATGGCGCACACGCTTCAAATCCTTGTCGAACTGTTTGCGCGCTTCATCGCCCAGTTCCAGCACCTTGGCCACTTCATCGAGCACCTGCGTAGTATTGCCCGCGCGCTCGCGTGTGAGAGTCAGGTTGAAGCTAGGTCGATTGTCGGCCAAGACCACGCCATTGCGATCGTAGATCACACCGCGTTCGGGCGGGATGGGCAGCACATGCACCCGGTTGTTCTCGGACACTGTGGAGTTGTAGGTGAACTCGATGACCTGCAGGAAGTACAGACGCCCGACCAGGGCGATGCTCAAGGCCAGCACCAGCAAGGCGCAAGCGATCAACCGACGGTTGACCAGACCTTGTTCCTTGCCATGATCTTTGAGAGGAATGGGCTGGGGCATGCGGACCGCTCTGAAAAAGCGCCGATGGTAACCAAGCAGGCCCCTGCTCTCAAGCGCCGACTCCCTCGGGCTGACCAAGGGAGTCGGACAGTGCAGATGTCAGGTGCGGTCCTGGGGCAGACGCACCTGGCGCTTGGTACTGACGAAGATCCCCCAGCTGGACATGAACAGCGCTGCAATCAACGGACCGATCACGAAACCGTTGAGCCCGAAGACTGCCAGGCCGCCCAGCGTCGAGACCAGGATCAGATAGTCCGGCATCTTGGTGTCCTTGCCCACCAGCAATGGGCGCAGCACGTTGTCGACCATGCCGATGACCAGAATGCCGAACAGCGTAAGCGTGACCCCCTGCCAGATGTAGCCGCTCAACAGGAAGTAGGCGGCCACCGGCGCCCAGACGATACCGGCTCCGACGGCAGGCAACAGCGACAGGAACGCCATGAGCACCGCCCACAGCAATGCGCTGGGAATGTCCAGGAACCAGAAGATCATCCCGCCGAGGGCACCCTGGGTGACCGCAACCAGCAGATTGCCTTTCACCGTGGCGCGAACCACACGGTTGAACTTGAGCTGCAAACGGCGCTTCTGCTGCTCGGCCAACGGGATAGCCGTGCGGATCTTGCGTGACAGTTCCGGGCCGTCACGCAGGAAGAAGAACAGCAGGTACAACATGATGCCGAAGCTGATCACGAAATCCAGCGTACCCTGGCCGAAGCTGAAGGCCTGCGTCGCGAAATACTGGCTGCCCTGCATCGCACCTTTGGCGACCTTGTCGCGCAGACCCTCCAGGTTGCCCATGCCCATGCGATCAAGCAGCTGTTGCCCGGAAGCCGGAAGCAGTTGCTTGAACTGATCGATATAACCCGCCACGTCGAGCTGGCCGTTCTCGATGTTCTTGTACAGCACTGCACCTTCCTGAACCAGCAAGGCACTGATGATGATCACCGGCAGGATGGCGATGATCAATGTGATGGTGAGGGTTATCAACGAACTGACGTTGCGACGCCGATTCAACTTCCTCATGACCAGTCGCTGCAACGGTGCAAATACGATACCCAGAATCACTGCCCAGAAGACCGCGCCGTAGTAAGGCAGAAGAATCCAGATGAAAGCGATGGTGACCAGGATCAACAGTAACAACAGCGTTTTGTTTTGCAGGTTGGTTTCGTTCATGTTCGATCCATGTCGATAAGCTACAGAGCCGTCATTCGGCTCTGTGACTTAGTCCTCCCAGCTGCGCGCGAGTTTAGTCATCGCCAAGATAAATCCGCGTCAGACGCGTTTATCCATTTCGATAGTGACGCGCAACCCACCCAAGGGGCTTTCCGACAGGCTCAGGCGAGCAGACCAGCTTTCGACGATGTCCCGTACGATCCCCAGACCCAGGCCGTGACCGTCGACCTGCTCATCAAGCCGAGAACCGCGATCCAACACCGCCTGGCGCGCATCCTCGGGGATACCCGGACCGTCATCGTCCACCCAGACGCTATACCCATGCTCGTGCTCGACGATCGTCAGGCAGACCTGCGCGTCAGCCCACTTGCAAGCGTTGTCGAGCAGGTTGCCGAGCAGTTCCAGCACGTCCTCCCGATCCCACGGCAAGCGAACATCCGCAGCCACCTCGTAACTCAGGCTCAAATGGCCGCCATGGATCATTTCCAGCGTGGCAAACAGACCTGGAATCTCGCCAGCGCAATCGAACTGGACACCCGGCAGCGCGTCGCCGGCCAGGCGCGCGCGGTTGAGTTCACGGCTGAGCCGCAGCTGGATGTGCTCCAACTGCTCACGCAGCAGGCGGCTGACTTCCGGCTGGTCCCGCAGCCGTTCACTGCTGGCCAGGCTCAGCAGCACGGCCATCGGCGTCTTCAGCGCGTGCCCCAGATTGCCCAGCGCGTTGCGCGAGCGCTTGAGGCTGTCCTCGGTGTGCAACAACAGGTGGTTGATCTGCGCGACCAGCGGCTCGAGTTCCACCGGTACTGCACTGTCCAGCTGCGAGCGCTGACCGAGCTGCAATTGCGCGATCTGTTCGCGCGTGCGCTCCAGTGGCTTGAGCGAACGCGTGACCGTGATGCGCTGCAGCACAAGTACCGCAATCAACGCAGCGAGGCCCATGCCCAGGCCAATCTGGCGTACCCGCTGAAAACTGGTGCGTACCGGCGTGTAGTCCTGGGCGACGATGATCGACAGTGGCTGCCCGAGCCGACGGTAATCGGCACGCAACACCAGCAGCAACTGACCCTCCGGGCCCAGCTTCAAACCCGAATACAGCCCTGACTGATCCGGTACGGGCAGCTCGAGATCCCATAGCGAACGCGAGCGCCAATGCCCATCGGGAAAGTCTATGCGGAAGTAGTGCCCCGAGAACGGCCGTTCGTAGGCGGGAGAAATACGGTGCTGATCCAACTGCAGACCTTGCGGCCCACGCTGCATCGCTACCAGAAGGTTCTCGCTTTCGTTGCGTAATCCGGCTTCGAGATAGCGCTGCAGGCCCATCTCGAACAACCACAGGCTCAATTGAGCGAGGACCAGGCCCACGATCACCAGAACACTGATCAACCCGACGCTCAATCGCGCCTGGATCGATCTCACTGCACGACTCCAGCGAAGCGGTAGCCCTGCCCTCGGCGGGTTTCGATCACACTGCGACCCAGTTTGCGCCGCAGATGGTTGACGTGAACTTCCAGCACATTGGAATCGCGCTCAGTCTCGCCGTCATACAAGTGCTCGGCCAGATGGCCTTTGGAAAGAATCTGCTCCGGATGCAGCATGAAGTAGCGCAGCAGGCGAAACTCGGCAGCCGTCAGCTGAATATCGACCCCGGCCTGCTGCACGCACTGGCGACCCTCATCCAGGTGCAGACCGGACGCTTCCAGGCGCGGCATGTTGGACAAGCCACGGGCGCGGCGCACCAGTGCCTGGGCACGCAACTGCAGCTCCTCAGGGTGGAAGGGCTTGGTCAGGTAATCGTCGGCCCCCGCTTTCAAGCCTTCGATCCGCTCCGCCCATGATCCCCTCGCGGTCAAAATCAGCACGGGGGTAGAGAGGTTTGCCGCTCGCCATTGGGCCAGCACCTCCAGCCCAGGCAGGCCAGGCAGTCCAAGATCGAGGATGATCAGATCATACGGCTCGGTCTGACCCTGATACACCGCATCTCGACCGTCCGCCAGCCAATCCACAGCGTATCCCTGGCGACTGAGGCTGGCGCTCAGCTCATCGGCCAGGGGGACGTTGTCTTCCACCAACAGCAAGCGCATCAGTCATCTTCCTCGTCTTTGAGCAAATCGCCTGTGGCCGCATCCAGCTTTATCTCGCGAACGACACCTGCCGTGGTCAGCAACTCGACCTCATACACCAGCTTCTGTTGCTTCTCTTCAAGCTCGGCTTCCAGCAGACGTGCCCCTGGGTAACGCGCCATGGCCTGACCGAGCAATTGTTCAAGAGGAAGGATTACACCTTCCTGTCTGAGTCGCAGCGCTTCATCCTGGTCCAGATCGCGAGCCACCGCCAATGAGCAGCACGCCAGCAGCCCGACCATCATTGCGCGACCCGCTGGCGATATGTTCATTAGGTGTCCTGATGGTCTTTGAGCACTTGGCCGGTGGTTGCATCAAGTTCCACATCCCACTCGACGCCTTTATTGTCGCGCAGCTCGACTTGATAGATGTATTTGCCGTATTCCTCTTCCAGCTCGGTCTCGTGGATGGTACCGCCTGGATGCTTGGCCAATGCTGCGGCATTGAGCTTTTCGAAGGACTGGATGGTACCAGCATCACGCAGGCGAAGCGCCTCGTCAGGTCCGAGATCTTTGGCCTGGGCACTGATGGCCACGAAACTCAGGGAAGAAGCGAGCAGCAGAGCAGTCAGAGTTTTCATTTGGTTCACCTTCGGTATGTGTGAGGTATATGGGGTTTACGAAAGACACAATACCGAAGGTGACTTAACTCAAACTTAATGGCACAACGCTAGCTTGTCGATGATGTCAGCGCTGTATTGCCCGTGCGCAATCTTGCTGGATCGATGCCGGCCCCATCTGCCCAAGCCCACTTACCGTGCAGCTTGGACACCTGATAAACTGCAGCACTGCCCCATCAACACATTGGAACAAACGTGGAAATTTTCAAGGAATTCACTTTCGAGTCTGCCCATCGGCTTCCTCATGTACCCGAGGGGCATAAATGCGGTCGCTTGCATGGCCATTCCTTCAAGGTCGCCGTCTATTTGAAAGGCGACGTTGATCCTCATACCGGCTGGATCCGTGACTTCTCCGAGATCAAGTCGATATTCAAGCCGCTTTACGAGCGCCTTGATCATAACTATCTCAACGACATCCCTGGCCTCGAAAATCCAACCAGCGAGGTCCTGGCGAAATGGATCTGGCACGAGCTCAAGCCGCTGTTACCCGAGCTCTCCAAGATCCGCATCCACGAAACCTGCACCAGTGGCTGCGAGTACACCGGCGACTGATATGCACGATAAAAAAAACCACCCGACCGGGTGGTTTTTTTTGGCTTGCCAGTTCTTTCGAGCGCATAGACAAAACCCCTACCTGCTCGCGCAGATAGGGGTTTCGGAATTGAATCTTGACGATGACCTACTCTCACATGGGGAAACCCCACACTACCATCG